>NZ_JBFUKW010000010.1:0-295617 GCF_056400665.1 Variovorax sp. P5_A3
GGCACGGACACGATCGCGACCGCGTCGAGCCAGATTGCCACGGGCAACCAGGACCTGTCGTCGCGCACCGAAGAGCAGGCGAGTTCGCTGGAACAGACGGCGGCCTCGATGGAGGAACTCACCAGCACCGTCAAGCAGAACGCGGACAACGCGCGCCAGGCGAACCAGTTGGCCGTCTCGGCCTCCGAAGTCGCGGTCAAGGGCGGCAGCGTGGTCTCGCAAGTGGTCGACACCATGGGCTCGATCAACGCCTCATCGCGCAAGATCGTCGACATCATCGGCGTGATCGATGGCATTGCCTTCCAGACCAACATCCTGGCGCTGAATGCCGCWGTCGAAGCAGCACGCGCCGGCGAGCAAGGCCGTGGATTTGCTGTTGTGGCCTCCGAAGTCCGCAACCTCGCGCAACGCTCCGCGGCGGCAGCCAAGGAAATCAAGACGCTGATCGGCGACTCGGTGGAGAAGGTCGAGGAAGGCAGCAAGCAGGTGGCCGAAGCGGGCAAGACGATGGAAGAGATCGTCGACAGCGTGAAGCGGGTGACCGACATCATGGGCGAGATCACTGCGGCGAGCCAGGAGCAGACCTCCGGCATCGAGCAGATCAATCAGGCGATCACGCAGATGGACCAGGTGACGCAGCAGAACGCGGCACTGGTCGAGGAAGCCTCTGCTGCAGCGCAATCGCTGCAGGAGCAGGCGGGCGGCCTGGTCCAGTCGGTCAGCGTCTTCCGGCTGGGCAGCCACAACGATGCGGTTCGCGCGATTGCGGGGAGGCACCCGAAGAACCAGCCGACACCGCAACGCACGAAGGCCATCGCAGCGGCGACGCCGATACCTCAGCGCGTCGCGGCAGCGCCCCGGCGACCACAGCCTGCCGCGTCCGCGGAGGCCTCTGGCGACTGGGCCGAATTCTGAGCTTTCCCGATTCCTCAACCCGGCGTCGCCCCCGACGGCCGTCACAAGAAAGAAGAAAAATGCAGTGGTTTCAAAGGCTACGTGTGACCGCGAGACTGGTCATGAGTTTTCTCGTCGTCGCGGCGGTCGGTGCAGTCGTCAGCGCGCTCGGCATCTTTCACATGGGGCGCATCAGCGCCTCGACCGAGCGGCTCTACACCCATGAGCTTCGCGCCCTGCAGGCCATCCAGGAAGCGAACATCCACCTGCTCTACGCGAGCCGGGCGCAGATGTCGCTGCTGTCGGCCGCCACGCGCGGCGAGCGCAATGCGGGATCGACGGAACTCAAGACATCCATGGAGGGGCTCCAGGCGCGCACCGCGGAGGTCAAGCCCCTGTTCGAGGAAAGCGAAGCTGGCAAGAAGCTCTTCGAGCAATACGAGGCCCTCCTGCCGCCCTTGAACAAGCGCATGGCCGACTTCGTGACGCTCGTGTCCAGGCAATCGCTGGACAGCTCGCAGTTCGATGGCCAGGTGGTCGAGGACAGCACGCGCCTTCTGAAGGACTCCCGCACAGTCGAGGAAGTGCTGAAGAACATGGTGGCGCACAGCGACGAACTCGCCAAGGCCAGCGCGGAGCATGCAGCCGAGACCTACCAGACCTCGCGTCTGATGATGCTGGCATTGGCACTGGTCGGCATCGTCGTCAGCGTCGGGCTCGGGATCGTGGTCGCGCGCCTTCTGGCACGTCAACTGGGTGGCGAGCCGGCCTACGCGGCGGATGTCGTCGGCCGCATCGCGACCGGTGACCTGAGCATGGACGTCGAAGCCGGCTCGGCGCATGCCGGCAGCCTGCTGTACTCGATCAGGCAGATGCAGGACCAGCTCACCTCGGTCGTCGGCCGGATCAAGTCGTCCAGCGACACGATCGCCACGGCCTCGAGCCAGATCGCGGCGGGCAACCAGGACCTGTCCTCGCGCACCGAGGAGCAGGCGAGTTCGCTGGAACAGACCGCTGCCTCGATGGAAGAACTCACCAGTACGGTCAAGCAGAACGCGGACAACGCACGCCAGGCCAACCAGCTCGCGGCATCGGCCTCGGCAGTGGCGGTCAAGGGCGGCAGCGTGGTCAGCCAGGTGGTGGACACCATGGCGTCGATCAATGCCTCATCGAAGAAGATCGTCGACATCATCGGCGTCATCGACGGCATCGCCTTCCAGACCAACATCCTCGCGCTGAACGCTGCGGTGGAAGCCGCGCGGGCCGGCGAGCAGGGCAGGGGCTTCGCGGTCGTGGCGGCGGAGGTGCGCAACCTCGCGCAGCGCTCGGCCGCAGCGGCCAAGGAGATCAAGGGCTTGATCGACGACTCGGTGGGCAAGGTGGACGTGGGCAGCGCGCTGGTGGGCGAAGCCGGAAAGACGATGGACGAGATCGTGGGCAGCGTGAAGCGGGTGACGGACATCATGGGCGAGATCACGGCGGCGAGCCAGGAGCAGACCTCGGGCATCGAGCAGATCAACCAGGCGATCACTCAGATGGACCAGGTGACGCAGCAGAACGCAGCGCTGGTGGAAGAGGCCGCCGCTGCCGCCGCATCGCTGCAGGAGCAGGCCGGCAATCTCGTCGACGCCGTGAGCATCTTCAGGTTGGGCGACGACGAATCTGCGCTGACGCGGATCACGCCGTCGGCCGGCTCGCGCAGGCCGGCGCAGAAGGCGGGCCCTGGTGGTCGCCTCAACTTTCCCCGCCGACTGCCGATATAGAACACAAGCAGGCATCGACACGATGCCGCACCCAACACCCTCCATACAGGTAAAGCCACATGTCAGGAAACTTGTTCTTCACGGGTCTGAGCGGTCTCGGCGTGGCGCGAACCGCGCTCGTGACCACGGCCCACAACACGGCCAACGTGTACACCGCGGGCTACAGCCGGCAGGTCGCGCAGGTCTCGGCCAACCCGGCGGTCAACTCGGGTTCGGGTTACATCGGCAGCGGCGCGACAGTCACCACGGTCACGCGCAGCTACGACCGTTACCTCACCGCGCAACTCGCCTCCGCCCAGTCGGCCTCGTCGGCGCTGGCCTCCTACGGCACCGAGATCAACCGCATCGATTCGCTCCTGGCCGACAAGACCGCTGGCCTGAGCCCGCTGATGCAGAACTTCTTCACCGCCGTGCAGGGCGTCGCCAACACGCCGGCCGACTCGGCGGCGCGCCAGCAGCTCATCAGCTCGGCGCAGTCGCTGTCGAGCAAGTTCCGCTCGACCGACCAGTACCTGTCCGACCTCAACTCGTCGGTCAATGACCAGATCTCGGGCAACGTCGACCAGATCAACACCTACGCCAGCAAGATCGCGGGCCTCAACAAGCAGATCAGCATGATGAGCGCCGTGGCCGGCGGCCAGCCGCCCAACGACCTGCTGGACCAGCGCGACCAGCTCGTGAGCGAACTGGGCCAGATCGTCGACGTCAAGGTGCTGGAGCAGGACAACGGCAAGTACAACGTCTTCATCGGCAGTGGCCAGTCCCTCGTGGTGGGCGACCAGGCGGCGAGCTTGAAGGCAGTGCCTTCCGCAGCGGACCCGACGCGCACGGCCGTGGCGCTCGTGGGCCTGGCGGGCAACGTGACGGAGATGAGGGACAACGTCTTCAGCGGCGGTTCGCTCGGCGGGCTGATGTCGTTCCGGGCGCAGACGCTCATCCCGGCCCAGAACGCGATCGGCCGACTTTCGATCGGGCTGGCGAGTGCGTTCAACGACCAGCACAACCTGGGCGTCGACCTGAATGGCGCGCTCGGCCAGGACTTCTTCTCGACGGCCACGCCCGGCATCTACACCAACGCGAAGAACACCGGCAACCTCGCACTCACCGGTGTCATCGCCGATGCCAACCAGCTCACGACCAGCGACTATTCGGTCGAAGTGCAGGCCGGCACGCCGAAGTACCTCGTGACGCGACTTTCGGACAAGTCGGTGGTCGGCTCCTACGACGACACCGACTTCCCCGTCACCTTCGACGGCGTGACCGTCTCCGCTGCCAGCGGCGCCGCCAACCCCGGCGACACCTTCCTGATCCAGCCGACGCGCACCGGCGCGCGCGACATGCAGGTGAAGGTTCTCGACCCGGCCAAGGTGGCCGCGGCCTCCCCGGTGATCACCGGCAACACCAAGGGCAACCAGGGCAGCGGCGCGCTCGGCGCGGCGACCATCGATTCGGCCTACCTGGCTTCGCCGCTGGCCGCGAACGTGACCCTGAGCTACGACGGCCCGACCAACATGCTGTCCGGCTTCCCCTCGACCTCCGCCGTCAGCGTGACACTGGCCGACGGCACCGTCAACAACTACGCAGCCGGTACGCCGGTGCCCTACACGGCCGGCGCGAAGATCAGCTTCGACGGCATCACCGTCAGCCTCAGCGGTGCGCCGGCGACGGGTGACACTTTCACCATCGGCAAGAACGCGGGCGGCGTGTCCGACGGCAGCAATGCGCTGCTGCTCGGTGCGCTGCAGCGCAAGGCGACGATGGCCGGCGGCACGACCACCTTCAACGGCGCCTACTCCCAACTGGTGAGCCAGGTCGGCAACCGCGCCATGGAAATCCAGGTCGCGAGCAAGACCCAGGACAGCGTGACCAGCCAGATCAAGGCCAGCCAGCAGTCGATCTCCGGCGTCAACCAGGACGAGGAAACCGCCAACCTGCTCATGTACCAGCAGATGTACCAGGCCAATGCCAAGGTGATCCAGACCGCCTCGACCATCTTCGACGCGATCCTCGGCATCAGCAACTGACCACCCAACGCCAGATTCAAGGAGCCGTGATGCGCATCAGCACCAGTTCGTTTTATGAGCAGAACATCAGCGCGATGGGCCTGCAGCAGCAAAACCTGTTCCGCGTGCAGCAGCAGCTCGCCGCCGGGAGCAAGTTCCTCACCGCCGGCGACGATCCCGTCGGCGCGGCGCGCGCGCTCGGCGTCAGCGAGACGCTCGCCGAGTCGGCCCAGTACGCGACCAGCCGCGAGCGCGCGATGCTGTCGCTCACCCGGGAAGAAACTTCGCTCAACGGCGCGACCTCGATCCTGCAGAACATCAAGACGCTGACGGTGCAGGCCGGCAACGGCACCTTGTCCGATGCCGACCGCGCCTCGCTGGCGACCACCATCCAGAGCAATCTCGACCAGCTCGTGGGTCTCGCCAACGCCGACGACGGCAACGGCCAGTTCCTGTTCGCCGGCTACAAGAGCGCCAGCGCGCCGTTCGTGGCGCAGGCCGGTGGCGGCATCCAGTACCTCGGCGACCAGGGGCAGCGCCTCATGCAGGTCGATGTCGCACGCCAGATCTCGACCTCCGACGATGGCCGCACGGTGTTCCAGTCGGTGCAGGGCGGGGCGGGCTATGTGACTTCCGGCGGCGTTGCCAACGCGGGCTCGGGCGTCTTCGGCTCGGTCGGTATCACCGATGCCACCGATCCGAACTACGGCAAGGACTTCCAGATCAGCTTCGACGCGGCCGGCAACTACTCGGTCACGACGAACGACACGCCGCCCGTGGCGGCGGCGTCGGGCGCCTACACCGCCGGCCAGCCGATCTCATTCGGCGGGCTGCAAATCAGCGTCACCGGCGCGCCTGCGGCGGGCGACACCTTCGATGTCAAGACCGCCAAGAACGCCGGCACCGACATCTTCGCGTCGATCAGCGAACTGGTCAGTGTGTTGCGCACGCCCCTGACCGGCGGCGGTCCGGAAGCCCAGGCCAAGCTGCTGAACTCCCTGAGCACGGCCAACGTGAAAGTCACCAATGCGCACGACAACGTGCTCACCGTGCTGTCGTCGGTGGGTTCGCGCATGAACGAACTCGACTCGCTCGACAGCAGTGGCGCATCGCGCGACCTGCTGGACAAGAGCTACCTGTCGGCGATCCAGGACCTGGATCCGGCCGCCGCGATCTCGGAGTTCTACCAGCGCCAGACGTCGCTGCAGGCCACGCAACTCACCTTCGCGAAGCTGAACTCGATCGCCTTGTTCAACTACCTGTAAGGCGTCGGGGTGCGTGCACCTCAAAATGAGGGCATGCAATCGATTCAGTTTCTTTCGCGCGCAGTGCTCAGTCTTGGGCTGACGTGCGGGTGCATTTCGGCGGCTTCCGCCGCGCCGCCGGACAAGGGCGGCCCATCCCCGAGTTGGGGAGCGATCGCATCCAGGTCCGGGTGGTACGGCTACTCGTTCAACCACGCGTCCCGCAGCGCCGCGGAACGCGCGGCACGCGCCCAATGCGATCGTGCGGCGGGCCGTTCGGGCCCTTGCGATGTGCGCGCCTATTTCGATCGGTCCTGCGGCGCGCTGGCCACCGGCAATTACGGTGAATGGGGCACGGGCATTGCGCCGACCGCGAATGCCGCGGGGCAGGCTGCGGTCGCGCAGTGCGACGGCCATCTCCCCACCGAGCCCTGCAAGGTCGTCGTCAGCGTCTGCTCACCGGGCTGAGCCAACCGCACTGCACCTTGCGCGATACTTGCGGTCTCCCGAAGACTGGAGTGTTCCCATGTTGCCCGCTACCCCCTTGCTTCTCGCATTCATCGGCGCCAGCCTGGTGCTGGCGCTCACGCCCGGCCCCGCCGTCGTCTACATCGTGGCCCGCACGCTGTCGCAGGGGCGCGCGTGCGGCCTCGCTTCGGTGCTGGGCGTCGCGCTGGGCAACTTCGCCAACGCCGTCGGTGCGGCGCTCGGCCTGGCTGCCTTGTTCGCGATCTCGTCGGGCGCCTTCACCGTCGTGAAGTGGGCGGGCGCCGCCTACCTCGTGTATCTCGGCATCCGCATGTGGCGGGCCACGCCTGCCGCGGCGCAGGCGACGACCTCGCAGGCGCCGGTGCAGCCCTTGCGGCGCGTCTTCCGCGATGGCTTCGTCGTGGCGGTGCTCAACCCGAAGACGACCCTGTTCTTCGCTTCCTTCCTGCCGCAGTTCATGGACGCGCACGCCAGCCCGCTGGTGCAGACGATGGCGCTCGGCGGCGTCTTCATCGCCATCGCCTGCTGCACGGACCTGATGTATGTGATGACGGCCAGCCTCGTCGCGCCGCGCCTGGCAGGCGCCACGCGGCATGCCGTGTGGGGCAACCGGCTGGCGGGCACGTCGTTCATCGGCCTGGGCCTGCTCACGGCCATGGGGTCGCGGCCCGCGCGCTGACGGTTCAGTCGACCGCGTCGACGAACTGCACGTCGGCAATCCAGTTGCGCTCCCGGCGGGCCAGCCTCGATTCGATGCTTTCCCCGTCGAACGAGGCTGGAACGGTGCGAAGCAGCGACCTCGGAACGTTGTCGAAAGTATTCACATTGACGACGGCATAGACGTGCTCGTCGATGGTGCTGGTCACCAGCGTGGGTACGCCACAGCGAGCGCAGATGTGAAACTGCGCGGTGCCTGTTCCGAATGAATAGCTCGACAGGAGGGACGAATCCTCGACCCGCACTCTGAGCGCGCCGGCCGGGTTGGACGTCCAGACGCCGCCGTGCTTTGTACAGAACGAGCAGTCGCACGCCCGTGCCGGAATCTCCGCGGGCTCCGGCTCCCAGGTGAGCGCGAAGGAAATGTTGCCGCAGTGGCAACCGCCTCTGACAACCATGGTCACCTCCTGTTCGAGCGCCGTTGCGCTTTGGCATCGCCCGCCATGACGACGGGACGAAATCGTACACGGGTAACAAAACGTGTGATCAAATCGCGGCCCCAGTTGCGATCAACGAGGAGCGATCGATGAGCAGATTGGTGAGCGCTGCTTGCGCGGCCGCGCTGCTTTGCGGATGTGCGACCCCACCGCCATCGACGGAACCCGGCAAGGGTTCCGGTGCTGGCTACGCTCCGATGGTCGACATGGAAGGCGTTGCGCCGACCATCTATGCGCAGGACGTCGACGCATGCCGCGATGTCGCGCAGAAGATCCGAATCATGCGCGTCGGGCCCGGCAACAACGAAATCGTGGATGCCGTCGCGGTGGGCGTGGCGATCGTCATGCCGATGGGAATCGTCATGGCGGCGGCGATCGGCAGCATCGCTTCAGCCATCACGGACAGCCCGGATGGCACTCCGGCAGACCCCAAGATGCAACAGACCGCGCTGGTCAACTGCATGGCGCGCAAGGGCTACAGGAACCTCGACCCCAACGTGACGGTGACCTATGCCGCAGCGCCCCGGCGCGATCCTCTCTCCCTGCCCCGCAAGACCGGCCTGGACACCTACGTCGCGGAGAAGTTCGCGAAGGCCAGCAACTGCACTGAAAGCCCCAGGGCCGTGCTGGAGGACAAGGGGCCGGGATTCGAACGCTACAGCGTGACGTGCACCGACGGCCAGTCCATTGCACTGCGCTGCGAGTTCGGCAACTGCACCCAGCAGGTCGCATCGGGCAACTGAAGCTCGACCGTGCGCATGGCCGCCGGAGGGAATCAGTAAGGCGGCGACTTGCGCAACCGCTGCTCGCGTGCGGCCTCGGTCCACCAGGCCAGATCGTCGGCGAAGCGTCCGAAAGACCGATCCAGCGCTTCGCCCGCTTGCCCGGTCGGCTTGCCGCCCGCGTCCAGCGTCTGCGAGATCGGCCCGACGGCCAGCGTGCTCGACACGACCACCATGCCCATCTCGGACAGGATCGAATGCCAGACCGTGCCTGAGCGGACGCCGGAAAAGCGCCCTGCCGAGTAGCTGGCGACGGCGGCTGGGCGCCAGAACCATTCCTCGAGGAAATGGTCCGTCAGGTTCTTCAGGCCGGGTTGCGGGCCCCAGTTGTATTCGCCGGTCACGAACACGAATGCGTCCGCCGCACGAATCTTGCCGGCGAGCGCTTCCATGGCGGGTGGCGCAGTTCCCTGGGGATATTCCTTGTACATGCGGTCGAGCATGGGCAGGTCGACATCCTTGGCGTCCACCAGCTCCGCATCGGCCCCCCGCGCGTTGAGGCCGGCGACCACATAGTCCGCCAGGCGCACGCCCATCCGGTCGGACCGGTACGAGCCGTAGAACACAAGAACCTTGTCAGTCATCGTCGTTCGTGCCTTTCGGGCGCCGATGATCGCTGCAATCACCCGCCGGCGCCAGCTTTGTCTAGCGCCTCAATGCCTGCGTGAACTGGATCATCGACTCGAACCCCGCTGCAAACCGCGGTTCGAGGAAAGCGCCGAGGTGCGGCATGAGCAGCTGCAGCATCCAGATGCCCGCGAGCAGCGTCAGAGGAAAGCCCACCGCGAAGATGCTGAACTGCGGCGACGCGCGGTTCAGGATGCCCATCGCGAGATTGAGCGTGAGCAGCGCAGTCACGAGCGGCAGCGACAGCATCAGCCCGCTGGAAAAGATCTGGCCCGCACCAGCCACGAGGAACATCCATCCCTGCGCGGAGAGCGGCCCATCGGCGATGGGCAGCGTCTGGAAGCTCTCGGCCAGCGTGGCGATGAGCATCAGGTGCCCGTCGACGGCCACGAAGATCAGCATCGCCAGCATGTTCAGCAGCCGCGCGACCACCATCGTGGCGCCGCCGTTCATCGGATCGAAGAAGGACGCGAACGAGAGGCCCATCTGCAGCCCGATGTATTCGCCGGCCGCCAGCACCGCAGTGAACACCATGCGCATCGTGAAGCCCATGGCGGCGCCGATGAGCATCTGCTGCACGATGATCCACACACCACCCGCCGAGACCACCGGCACCGACGGCATCGGCCCCAGCGTCGGCGCGAGCACCAGCGCGAGCATCGCCGCGATCGCCACCTTGATCCGCCGCGGCACCCACGATTCGCTGAAGACGGGCGCGGTGCTCACCAGCGCCAGCATGCGGACGAAGGGCCACAGGAACATCACCATCCACGCAGTGAGCTGCGCAGAGGTGACCGAGAAGACGGGAGGCATCAGCGGGCAGGCATCAGCCCACGAGCTGGGGAATGCTCATGAACAGCGCGCGGATGTAGTCCAGCATCTGCCCGAGCATCCAGGGGCCCGCGATCACGAGCGTCGCGAACACGGCCAGCAGCTTGGGGATGAAGGACAGCGTCGCCTCGTTGATCTGCGTCGCCGCCTGGAAGATGCTGATGATCAGGCCGACCACGAGCGCCACCAGCAGCAGCGGCGCGGCAAGCACCAGCGACACCTGGATCGCCTGGTTGCCCATCGACATGATGGTTTCGGGTGTCATTGCGCTTCCCCTACGTGTAAAAACTCTGCGCCAGAGCGCCGATCAACAACTGCCAGCCATCGGCCAGCACGAACAGCATCAGCTTGAAGGGCAGGGCGATGCCGGCGGGCGGCACCATCATCATCCCCATCGACATCAGCACGCTCGCGACAACCAGGTCGATGATCAGGAACGGAATGAAGATGGTGAAGCCGATCTGGAACGCCGTCTTCAGTTCGCTGATCACGAAGGAAGGCAGCAGGATCCGCAGCGGCACGTCCTCGGGCCCCTCCATGTCGGGCACCTTGGCAAGCTTGGCGAACATCGCGAGGTCGTTCTCGCGGGTCTGCCTCAGCATGAAAGTCTTGAAGGGCTCGATGCCGCGCTCGAGCGCCTTGTCGGTGCCGATCTTGTTCTCGGAGAAGGGCTTGTAGGCGTCGTTGTAGACCTTGTCGAACACCGGCGACATCACGAAGAAAGTCAGGAAGAGCGAAAGCCCCACCAGGATCTGGTTGGGCGGCGACGACTGCGTGCCGATGGCCGTGCGCAGCAGGCCCAGCACGATCAGGATGCGGGTGAAGCTCGTCATGCACAGCAGCAGCGCCGGCAGGAAGGACATCGAGGTCAGCAGCACCAGCGTCTGCACGCTGAGCGACCAGGTCTGGCTGCCGCCGGGACCGGGCGTGCTGATCAGGCCCGGCAGGCCTTGTGTCCATGCCGCCATCGGCAACGCGGCGGCGAGCAGCACCAAGCCGCCCTGAAGGCTTCGACGAAGAACGCTGCGCATCATGGGGTCCGGCTTGACTTGCCGGTGAGGGATTCACGCAGCTTCTGCGCGAACAGGTCGATGGGCTTGAGCGCCGCCATGTCCGGGGAGGCAGGTGCGCCGCTCACCGCTTGCGCCGGCAGCGTGTGCAAGGTGTTGATCTGGCTCGGCGTGACACCCAGCACCAGCCACGTAGCGCCGACTTCGACCACCACGACCCGCTCGCGCTGGCCCACGCTGGAACTCGACACCACCTTGACGACGTGTCCGCCGCCGAAGCGCTGAAGGCCAAAGCGACGTGCCAGCCAGGCGCAAAGAAAGATGAGTCCGAGCACCACCACCATGCCGAGCCCGGCCTGCATCAGGCCCGAAGCGCCAACCACCGGCGCCGCCGCCTCGACAGCGGGCGAAGGCACCGTCGGCAACACAGCATGCGCCGGCAGCGCCGCAACCGCCATCGCCCCCGCCAGCAGGCGCGCGCCAAACCGCAGGAATCCCGCGGAACCGGCTCCGCCGGGCCGCCGGGATTGCCCCCTGGAAGGGGGTGTGAGAGCCACACGAAGTGGGCGAGCCTGGGGGTGGGTCACGTTCTACCGAGTTTCTGCATCCGCTCGGACGGCGTAACGATGTCCGTCAGGCGAATGCCGTACTTGTCATTCACCACCACCACCTCGCCCTGCGCAATGAGGTAGCCGTTGATCAGCACGTCGAGCGGCTGGCCGGCGAGTCCGTCGAGTTCCACCACCGAACCTTGCGAGAGCTGCAGCAGGTTCTTGATGGTGATGCGCGTGCGCCCGATCTCTGCAGTGAGCTGCACCGGCACGTCCATCACCCGCGCGATGTCGACGGGCGATACGTTGACGGCGCTCGAAGCCGTCTCCTGGATCTGCTGGAAGACCTGCGCCGCTGCCGGCGCGGGTGCGGGCTCGGGGGCCGCGGCAGGAGAGGCTGCGGTCTGCTCGGCCAGGGCGCTGGCCCAGTCGTCCGCGTCGCTGGCGGAAGAGGTGTTGTCAGTCATGGTCGTTCTTCGAGTCGCTGTCTTGGTGAGTGGTCATGTGTTGCACGCGCAGGGCGTAGCGGTCGTTCGATGTGCCGTAGCCGCACTCCATCACCGGCACGCCGTCGACCCGCGCGGTGACGGTCGACGGCAGTTCGATGGGCAGCACGTCGCCGACCTGGAGCTTGAGGATCTCGCCGATGGTCGAGGACATCGTGACGAAGTCCGCGGTGAGCTCGACGTCCGCGGCCTGCATCTGGCGGGACATCTGCTTGACCCAGCGCTTGTCGATCTCGACCTCGTCCTGGATCGGGTTGGACAGCAGGTCGCGGATCGGCTCGATCATCGAGTAGGGGATGCACACGTGCAGGAAGCCGCCGATGGGGCCGAACTCGATCTGCAGGGTGGTGTTGATCACCACCTCGTTGGGCGCGACGATGTTGGCCAGCTTGCCATGCATCTCGGCGCGCACGTAGTCGAAGTCCAGCGGATACACCGGCTGCCACGCATCCCCATAGCACTGGAGCGAAATGTCCAGCAGGCGCTTGATGATGCGCTGCTCGGTGCGGGTGAAGTCGCGGCCTTCGACGCGCACGTGGTAGCGGCCGTCGCTGCCGAAGAGGTTGTCCACCACCAGGAACACCAGCTTCGGGTCGAACACGAAGAGCGCGGTGCCTCGCAGCGGCTTCATGTGCAGCATGTTGATGTTCGCCGGCACGGGCAGGTGCCGCACGAACTCGCCGTACTGCTGGATCTGCACCGACCCGACCGTGATGTCGGGGCTGCGGCGCATGAAGTTCAGCAGCGCGCCGCGCAGGCCGCGCGCGAAGCGGTCGTTGATGACCTCCAGCGTGTGCATGCGGCTGCGCACCACGCGGTCGGGGGCGCCGAGATCGTAGGCTGGAAGGCCGTCGGCCGGCGGCGCAGGCTTGCTGGTCTGGTCGACACTGCCGCCGGTGACGCCCTGCAGCAGCGCATCGACCTCGTCCTGCGAGAGGACCTGTTCATAGGCCATGGTTTGCTTGCCTGGACGGGGTCACTGCACCACGAAGGTGTTGAAGGAGACGCTGGCGATGCCCTGCGCCGGCAGGTTGTCGGCCAGGGGGCGGTTCAGCTCGGTGCGGATCTCCTCGGCCAGCTTGCTCTTGTCCTCGGTGGACACGAGCGATTCGGGCAGGCGGTTGGACAGCATCAGCAGTGCGCGACTGCGCAACTCGGGCATGAATTCGATGATCTGCGCCTTGGCGGGCTCGTCGCGCACTTTCAGCGACATGCCGATGTGCAGGAACTTGCTGCGGCCCTCGCCCTGGAGGTTGACGGTCAGCGGCTCCAGCGTGATGAAGATCGGCTTCTCTGGCACGACCGGCTTGGCGGCCTCCGAGGTCGCGACCTTGGGTGCAATGACGAAGACGTAGGCCGCGCCGGCGGCGGCCATCAGGCCGATGCCGATCAGCAGACCGATCAGCAGCTTCGGCGAGCGGGGGGGCGCGACGGCGGCGTTTGCGACTGGAGGTGAGGAAGCCATGGTTCGGATCGGTTTCTTGTTCGGTCTATTCTTTGCGAACTCCCCGGCAAACGAACGGCTGATCAAGCGTGGAAAAGCGCTTCAGATCCGTTCATTGCCGCAGGGCCGCGCGTGTGGGATTCGGTTCAGGCGAAGGTGTCGAGGCCCGCTCCGGAGCGGGGCAAGGGCCGCGCCGACAGGACGGGGCTCGAAGCCGCGGCGGCGGTCTCGGCGCGGGCCGACCCCGGGTATTCGGGCTGGTTCGGCGAGCGCGATGGGTTCTGCTGCGCGAAGGCGGCGTCCTGGCCGAAAGGCTGGCGCGTCTCGGCGCCGACCGAGGTCTGGCCCAGGCTGATGCCCTGTTCGGCGAGGGTCGTGCGCAGCTGCGGCAATGCCGCTTCCACGGCCTTGCGGACGCTTTCGTGGGCCGACACGAACATCGCCTGTGCCTGGTTGTCGCCCAGCGTCAGCGTGACCTTGAGCGGGCCGAGGCCGATGGGGTTGAGGTTCAGCTCGGCCACCTGATGGCCGCTGGCGCTCATGCGGATCATCTGCTGGCCGATCGCCGGGCCCCACGCGTCGCTTCCCACGGGCGGAGCGACCGACAGGACGGGCGTGGAGGTCGTTGGTGCGTTGTTGCGAACGGTCGCCGGTGCTGCGATGGACTGGAACTGCGGCAGGGCCTGCGGGCCGGAGTCGGAGCCGGCGTCGAGCGGGCTGGTGCCTGCGGGCTCCGAGGCTGCTGCGACCTTGATGCTGTCGGTCGTCGGGAGTTGCGGCGCCGGCTGGGCCTTGTCAGCGATCGCGGAAACCGTGGCCCTGTCGGCGGACGCTGCCTGCTTCGACGGGCCTGCGGCCGCTGGCGCGGTGACCGGCACGCCAACATCAGGTTGTGCGGTCGCATCCTTTGCGGCGGGTTCGGTGGCCTTGGCTGGAAGCGATGATGCAAGCGCGTCCTTGAAGGGCTGGTCGCCGCTCGCTGCGGGCTTGTCTGCCGTCGTGTCCTTGGCATCGTGCGCACCGGTTGCGCTTTCCGTTGCCTGCGCGGTGCTGCCGTCCGTCGAAGCCGCCGCGGTGGTCGTAGCGTCTTCGGCCAACGCGGTGGCCCTGGCATCCGGCGAGATGCCGTCCACCGTGGCGCCGACCGTCTTCGCACCGCGCGAAGCGAGTGCGGAGCCGGCCCTGCCATCGATGGCGGTCGGAGCGAGGTGCGCCGGCAGCGGCGCCAACAGCGCCATCACGTCGGCGGCGGTGAGCTCGCTCTTCCTCTCGCCGGGACGGGACGGCTTGCGTCCCGACAGGGAGGGGGGCAGGTCGGTGTCGGCGACCTCCTGCGTGGCCGCGGCGCTGGCCCCACGCGAGCGGTCGAGCGCCGCACCGAAGCTGCGGCCCTCGGCCTGCTCGGCGCCGCGGCCGCGCGGGCCAGAGGACGAAACCTGCGAACTCGGGACATTGAGGGAAGGCGAGATGAGGGTGGGCATGGGCGAATCCGGGGGGGTCAAAGGGTCGGGTTGGCGGCGCGGTCGAAGAACTTCCGGGCCGATCGTTCGTCGCTGTCGCGCTGCTCGCGCTTGGCTTGCGCCAGCATCTCCTGGCGACGCACCCGTTCCGCGAGCGTGTCGAAGGAATTGAGGCGGCGCTTGTGGTGCTGCCAGTCGGCTCGTCCATGGTCCACCCGCGTGGCGGCCTGGGCGACGATGGCGCGCTGCTGCTCGATGGCGCCGTCGAGCGTGCCGAGAAAGGCCTGGTAGTTGCGCCACTTGGCGGTGGGCAGGCCGGTGTTCATCAGCGCGTGCAACTGGTCGTAGTAGTCCTGGCGGTACTGCAGCAGCAGGTCCAGCTTCTGGCTCGAACTGAGCTGCGCACTTTGCAGGGCACCGAGGCGTCGAGCTGCATCGTCGGTCTGCGTGCGCGCGAGGTCGGTCAGCGTGTCGAGGGGGAGTCTCTGGGGCATGGGGTTCCTTGCTGCGGTGACGCGGTTGGCGGGTTTCAGTGGCCGTCGAAGAGCTTGCTGATGCGCGCAATCGACTCGGCGTAGTTGGTGCGCTCTTCCATCGCCTGCTGCAGGAAAGCCTCGATGCGCGGGTACATCGCGATCGCCTGGTCGAGCTGCAGGTCGTGGCCGGGCGCATAGGCGCCGACGCTGATCAGGTCGCGGTTGCGCTGGTAGCGCGACAGCATCTGCTTGAACTTGCGCACGGTGTCGAACTGCGTGGGCGTGATCAGCGCGGTCATCGCGCGGCTGATGGAGGCCTCGATGTCGATGGCCGGGTAGTGCCCCGCCTCCGCCAGCGTGCGCGAGAGCACGACATGGCCGTCCAGGATGGCGCGTGCCGAGTCGGCGATCGGGTCCTGCTGGTCGTCGCCCTCGGAGAGCACCGTGTAGAAGGCCGTGATCGATCCGCCCCGGCCCTCGGCATCGCGCGCACCGTTGCCGGCGCGCTCGACCAGCGCAGGCAGCTTCGCGAACACCGACGGCGGATAGCCCTTGGTGGCCGGCGGCTCGCCCACGGCCAGCGCGATCTCGCGCTGGGCCATCGCGTAGCGGGTGAGCGAATCCATGATGAGCAGGACGTCCTTGCCCTGGTCGCGGAAGTACTCGGCGAGGCAGGTCGCATATGCAGCGCCCTGCAGGCGCAGCAGCGGCGAGTTGTCGGCCGGCGCGGCGACGACGACCGAGCGGGCGAGGCCTTCCTCGCCGAGCGTGTTCTCGATGAAGTCCTTGACTTCGCGACCGCGCTCGCCAATCAGGCCGACGACGATCACCTCGGCGCTGGTGTAGCGCGCCATCATGCCCAGCAGCACGCTCTTGCCCACGCCGGAGCCTGCGAACAGGCCCATGCGCTGGCCACGCCCGACCGTGAGCATCGCGTTGATGGCGCGCACGCCCACGTCGAGCACCGAATCGATGGGCGCGCGCGTGAGCGGGTTCATCGGCGGCGTGGACAGCGGCACCTTGCGAGCGATGTCGAGAGGGCCGAGCCCGTCGAGCGGCCGCCCGGCGGCATCGACGACGCGGCCGAGCATGCCTTCGCCGACCGGCAGGCGCTTGGTGTGGCCATCGCCGGTCAGGGCCGAACCGGTCGTGCCCGGACGCGGGATGACGCGCGCACCGGGCAGCAGGCCAGCGACTTCGCTTTGCGGCATCAGGAACAGGCGGTCGCCGGCAAAGCCGACCACTTCGGCTTCGGCATGGCGCTGCGGGTGACCGGCCGGCAGTTCGATCAGGCAATCGCTGCCGACGGGCATCTGCAGGCCGACGGCTTCGAGCACGAGGCCGACGGCGCGCGTCAGCTTGCCGGATTGCATGGTCATCGGGGCGCGGCTCACATCGCTGCGCGCCTGCGCCAGCGTGGCGAGCCACGATTGCACATGGGGATTGGGTGTGGCGGTTTGCGTATCGACGGACATGGCTCAGACCCCTTGTGCGTCGGCGTCGCGATGCAGCGCGGCGGTCACGCTCTTCCAGCGTGTCTCCAGGCTGGCATCCATCTCGCCGGTGGCGGACTGCACGCGGCAGCCGCCACGCGCGATGGTCTCGTCGGCGCGCACTTGCCAGCCGGCCGTCTGCAGTTCATTGCCAAGGCTGTTCCTCACCAGCGCGACATCGTCCGGATGCAGCAGCAGGCGCGGCTCGCCTTGCAGTGCGGGTTCGGTGTGCAGCAGGTCCTGGACCATCGGAAGCACCCACTCGGGCTCCGCGCGCAGGGTGCGATGAACGACCTGTCGCGCGACATCGAGCGCCAGTGTGAGGATGGCATCGGCGAGTTCGCTTTCGGCACGGCGGAGTGCGGCAGGCAGGCTTGCGGACAGCGCCTTGAGCTGTTCGGCATGCGCGCTTGCGGCGGCGAGACCGGCAGCCAGGCCTTCGGCGCGACCTTCGGCCAAGCCCTCGACATGCCCCTTGGCGCGGCCTTCGCTGCGGCCTTCGGCTTCGCCGGCAGTGCGTGCTTCGCGACGCAGGCGCGCCAGCTCGGCGGCGTGGATCAGGGCAGGCGATGGCGGGACCTCGACAGGCGCCGCCGCATGGCGCTGCGGCGAGGCCGGGGGCTCGTTCAGTGTGTCCATCTCCCAGCGCTGCCATGCGGACAGCACGGGTCGGGCCGGCTTCTCGGCCGCCGCTGGGACGGCGCCGGGCGTGTAGGCCGAAGCCAGCCGTGAGCGCGCGCCGGAGGCGAAGGGGTATTTAGACAAAGTCATCGGTACCCGGCGCGGCAATCACGATCTCGCCGGACTCGGCCAGGCGGCGTGCAACTTGCAGGATGGCCTTCTGTTCGGTCTCGACCTGGGACACGCGCACGGGGCCGCGCAGTTCCATGTCCTCGCGCAGCGTCTCGGCGGCACGTTGCGACATGTTGTTGAGGAACTTGTCGCGCAACTCCTGCGGCGAGCCCTTGAGGGCGATGATGAGCGAGTCGGACTCGATGTCCTTGAGCAGGCGCTGGATGCTGCGATCCTCCAGGCCCAGCAGGTTCTCGAACACGAACATCTCGTCGACGATGCGTTGCGCGAGGGCCTCGTCGGACTCCCGCACATGGGCGATCGCCTCTTCTTCCTGCGCGCTGCTCATGAGGTTGACGATTTCCGCCGCCGTCCTCACGCCGCCCAGGCGGCTGCGTTTCAGGCCCTGGCCCGAGAGCATTTCGGTGAGCACGTCGGTCAGCTCGTTGAGCGCCGAGGGCTGCACGCCGCCGAAGGTGGCGATCCGCATGATCACGTCGTGGCGCAGGCGCGTCGGCAGCTTCTCGAGCACTTCCGATGCCTTCATGCGGTCCAGGTGGATGAGCACCGTCGCGAGGATCTGCGGATGCTCGTCGCGGATGAGCTCGGCCACTTCGCCGGCTTCGAGCTGGTTGAGGCGATCGATGCCGCTGTGCGGCTCGTCGGCCTGCAGGATGTCTTCGAGCAGGCTGCTGGCGCGGTCGTCGCCGAGCGCCTTCTTCAGCACTGCACGGATGTAGCTGCTGGAACCCAGGTGCAGCGCGGAGAGTTGCTCGGTCTCCTGGCGGAACTCGGTGAGCACCGCCGCGAGTTCGTCCTTCGAGACCGAGCTCAGCTTCGCCATGGCGAGGCCGAGCGTCTGCACTTCGGCCGTGGGGAGCAGGTGCAGCGCGGCGGCTGCACGGTCCTCACCCAGTGCCATCAGAAGGATGGCGCTCTTGCGGGTTCCGAGTTCACTGATCATTGGCGTTCATCCAGTGCTGAATCAGCATGGCGACCAGCTTGGGATCCTGGTCTGCGATGTGGTGGGCGTAGTCCATGTCGGCCTTGTGGCGGAGGGCCTCGCGCTGGCGCAGGGCTTCTTCGGGCGAAGGTCTGGGTTCCTCGTCCAGCGCGGGCTCGCCGGTGGCTTTCTGCGGCGGGGCTTCCACGACGGGCGGTGCCGGCGGTGCCAGGTGCTTGCGCAGCAGGGGCCGCAGCACGGCGAACCAGGCGAAGAGCGCGAGGAAGGCGAGCAGCAGGTACTGGCCGATCGTCTTGCCGAGCTCGATGTTCTCGTGGTCGCGCCAGAACGGCACCTCGGCAGTCGGCGCTTCGCGGTCTTCGGCGAAGGCACTGTTCACGACATTGAGCGAGTCGCCGCGCTCCTGGCTGAAGCCCATGGCTTCCTTCGCCAGGTTGCGGATCTGGTCGATCTCGAC
This sequence comes from Variovorax sp. P5_A3, assembly GCF_056400665.1. Taxonomy (NCBI): domain Bacteria; kingdom Pseudomonadati; phylum Pseudomonadota; class Betaproteobacteria; order Burkholderiales; family Comamonadaceae; genus Variovorax; species Variovorax sp. P5_A3. The sequence continues at coordinate 18,941 of NZ_JBFUKW010000010.1, forward strand.
CGGGGTCAGCGCACGGCTTGTGGTCTTGCCGGCGCCGTCGGCGGCGTCCTTGTAGTTCACGACCACCGCGACCGACAGGCGCTTGACCCCGCCCGCGCCTTGCTGCACGTGGCGGATCGAGCGGTCGAGCTCGTAGTTGGTCGTCACGTCCTTGCGCGAGTTGGCCGGGCCGGTCGGGGCCGAGGTGCTGACGGTGGAACTCGCTGCATTGGCGCTGGCGGCTGCCGCTGCGCCCTGCGTTCCCGGAGCACCCGGCGCCGGAGCCGCTGGCGGCTTCGGGCCCGTGATCGGCGCCGTCGGATTGACCGGCGGCTGGTTCGTCAGCGCGCCCGGCACACCGCCTGGCGGCAGACCGCCGTGCTGGTTCGATTCGCTCGACTGCTGGCTGCGGATCGCTGCCTGGCGGGGGTCCTGGTTGGGGCCGTACTTCTCGTCGGTGTGTTCGACCACATTGAAGTCGATGTCCGCCGCGACCTGCGCCCGCACGTTGTTCGCACCCAGGATGGGTTGCAGGATGGTCTCGATGCGGCGGATGTAGCCTTGCTCGATCTCCTGCACATACTTGAGCTGGCTCACGTCGAGGCCACGCGCGCCGCTGTTGGCGGCCGAGAGCAGGTTGCCGCGCTGGTCGACCACCGTGACGCCCTTGGGGTCCAGTTCCGGCACGCTGCTGGAGATCATGTGGACGATCGCGCTGACCTGGCCTTCGTCGATGCTGCGGCCGCGTGCCAGTGTCAGCACCACCGAGGCGGAGGGCTTCTTCTGCTCGCGCACGAACAGCGAAGGCTTCGGCAGTGCCAGGTGGACGCGTGCCGACTCGACCGTGCCGATGGACTCGATCGAACGCGCGATCTCGCCCTCGAGCGCGCGCTGGTAGTTGACCTGCTCGGCGAACTGGCTGGTGCCGAATTTCTGGTTGTCCATCAGCTCGAAGCCCACGCCGCCGGACTTGGGCAGGCCCTGCGCTGCCAGCTTGAGGCGCACTTCGGGCACCTTGTCGCCGGCGATCAGGATCGCGCCGCCGCCGTCGGCGAACTTGTAGGGCACGTTCATCTGCTGGAGCGACGCGATGATCGCACCGCCGTCGCGGTCCGACACGTTGGTGTAGAGCACCTTGTAGTCAGGGCCGCGGTTCAACAGCGTGAAGGCCGCCACGGCGGCCACGAGCGTGGCCGCGCCGATGATCAACGGGAGCTTCGGCTGCGCTCGCAGCCGTTCGAGGAGGGGAGGGAGCGAGGGCGCCGTTGGCGCAACGCTCGCGGGCGCCGCAGAACTCATGCGCGAGCCCTCGTCATGGCCGGGGCGCGGAAGCAGTGCGTGGTCATGGTGAAGGAGGAGATTTCTTGTTCAGGAGTCATGCCGGAGGCCGTTGAAGTCGTCAGCGGGCTTGTCGTTTCGCGGTTGATTGTCAGCAGCCGTTACGAATTCGATGGGCCGAACAACGGGGGGTTTTGCCGTCTGTTGGCGGCTTGCATGGGGGTCTTCCCTTGGTACGCTGAAAGGACGACGGAGCGCCTGCGCGCTTCTATTGCAACCCTTAAGTACACAAGAGAAGAGAGTCCCTCATGTCGATTGCCGCCATCGAGTCCGTCCTGCAGCAGATGCGGGTGACCGCGCTCCAGACCGGTTTCGCGCCCACGCAGGCCGCGCCCGCCGAGAACGGTGGCTTCGCCGCCGAACTGAAGCGCTCGCTGGACAACATCAGCACCGCGCAGACCAAGTCCTATGCGCAGGCCGAGGATTTCGAACTCGGCAAGCCTGGGATTGCGCTCAACGACGTGATGGTCGACCTGCAGAAGGCCAACGTGGCCTTCCAGACCGGGCTGCAGGTTCGGAACCGCCTGGTGTCTGCATATCAAGAGGTGATGAACCTCCCCGCGTAAGGCGCCTGGGTTGTGGAAGGAAGGGCACGCAAACTTTTTTGGGCCCCCGGGGCTAAAGGTTTCAAAACCCCTGCCGATAACAAATCCAACGATGGCTTGAGTCTCAAGTGGGAGCGGGTCCAGCGTTACGGCCTAGGCCGGAGTCCACAACCTTTGTAAACAGGAGTCGAACATGGCGTCAGTCATCAACACCAACAGCCTCTCTCTGCTCACGCAGAACAACCTGAACAAGTCGCAGTCGTCCCTGAACACTGCGATCCAACGTCTGTCTTCCGGCCTGCGCATCAACAGCGCCAAGGACGACGCCGCTGGTCAGGCCATCGCCAACCGCTTCACGGCCAACATCAAGGGCCTGACGGTTGCACAGCGCAATGCCAACGACGGCATCTCGCTGGCGCAAACGACGGAAGGCGCGTTGACCGAAGTCAACAACAACCTGCAACGCATCCGCGAACTCGCAGTGCAAGCGGCCAACGGCAGCAACTCGGACGCCGACAAGGCTTCGATCCAGGCTGAAATCTCGCAGCGCCTGTCGGAAATCGACCGTACGTCGTCGCAAACCGACTTCAACGGCGTGAAGGTCCTGGGCTCGAACCAGAAGCTGTCGGTGCAAGTCGGCGCGAACGACGGTGAAACGATCGACATCGACCTGAAGAAGATCGACTCGGCCAGCCTGAAGCTGAACAGCCTCACCGTGTCGAAGAACGAACTGAAGGTCGGCGACGCGATCACGACCATCGTCGACAACACGGCTGCCACCGGTTCTGCCGCTGTCAATTTCGACGCAGGCAGCGTCACGGCGCTCAATACCGCCAACGGCACGAACTACACGGCATCCGACCTGTCGCTGCACGAAGTGCAGAACGCGGCTGGTGCAGGCACTGGCGTGTTCGTGGTCAAGGCCGGCAACGAGTTCTACGCCGCCACCGTGGACCGCACCAGCGGCAGCGGCAAGGTCACCCTCAACACCGCCAGCGTCGACTTCACCGACACCGACGCCGGCGTGACGACCGCTACCACCGTGACCGGCCAACTGGTCAAGGTTGGAGCCGACTCGACCGGCGCAACGACCGGCTACGTCACCATCCAGGGCAAGAACTACGCCGCCGACCCGGCAACGATCGTCGATGCCGGCGACGACGGCACGGGCGCTGGAACGGTCGACATCACGGGCACGGTCCTCGAACTGAGCGACACCGCTGGTGGCACGACCACCGCCGAGTTCACGGGCGCTGCAACGATCAACCCGCTGGCCAAGATCGACGCTGCACTCAAGCAGATCGACGACCTGCGCGGCCAGCTCGGCGCGGTGCAAAACCGTTTCGACTCGGTGATCTCGAACCTCGGCACCACGGTGACCAACCTGTCTTCCTCGCGTTCGCGCATCGAAGACGCCGACTACGCGACGGAAGTGTCGAACATGACCCGCGCGCAGATCCTGCAGCAAGCTGGTACCTCGGTCCTGGCCCAGGCCAACCAGACCACGCAAGGCGTGCTGTCCCTCCTGCGTTAATCGACGGAAGGACCAACGGAAGTGGAAGCCAGGCCCATCCCCGGCGGGGGTGGGTCCGGCAAGTGCGGGCGAGCGCGCCCGCGCTGTCCTCTGCGGCTTGTGCTTCGGCGACAGGCCTCATAGGACAGCGAACAAAGCAGGAGTTGGAACATGTCGATCCCCGTCGCCCCCGCGGCAGACCGCCAGTGGTGGATGCAGATGCTCGCCGTCCGACCGGCGAGCACCGCTGCCTCTGCGGCGGGCGAGGCCAAGGCGTCATTGGCCGCCGTGGAGGAGGCGACGCCGACGCAGCTCGAAGCCGCGGTGAAGGAAGTGAATGCATCGCTGGAAAGCCGTTCGGTTGGTCTTCACTTCGAAGTGGACAAGGACCTGGACAGGGTGATCGTGAAGGTGGTCGACAGGGAAAGCGGCGAGGTCATCCGCCAGATCCCGACCGAAGAGGTCGTTCGCATCGCGAAGGTGCTGCAGGGCAAGGTGCCCGGACTCCTGATGAGCCACGACGCCTGAGGGCATCGGCTCGACTGAACACAACTGAACCGAAAAAGAAAGAATCAAGATGGCATCGATCAGCAGCTTGGGCGTCGGCTCCAACCTCGACCTCAGCACACTGCTCACGCAGCTCCAGACGGCGGAAAGCCTGCCGCTGAAGGACATCCAGACGCGCGCCACCAGCTTCACGAGCAAGCTGACCGCCTACGGCCAGATCAGCAGCGCACTCTCCACGCTGCAGACCGCGGCCAACAAGCTGTCGTCGCCCGCTTTCTTCCAGAATGTGAAGACCACTGTCGCGTCGACGGATGTCCTGTCCGCGTCGACCGACACCACGGCCGCAGCTGGCAGCTATTCCATCAACGTGGCCCAGCTTGCGCAGGCGCAGTCGATGGTGGCCGCGGGCCAAGCCAGTGCGAAGACGGCCATCGGCAACGGCACGCTCACCATCGATCTCGGCACCATCTCCGGTGGCGCGCTGGACCCGGTCACCGGCAAGTACACGGGCTCCAGCTTCACGGCGGACCCCGCCCGCACGGCCGTGAAGATCGACATCGACTCGAGCAACAACACGCTCGAGGGCATCCGCGACGCGATCAACGGCGCCAAGGCCGGTGTGAAGGCGACCATCGTGAACGACGGCAGCGGCACGCCCAACCGGCTCGTCCTGGTGTCTTCGACGACGGGCGAGGCGTCGAGCATGCGCATCGGCGTCACCGGCGATGCGGCCCTGCAGAACCTGCTGGGCAACGACCCGGCCGGTACCCAGAACCTGCAGCAGACCCTGGCGGGACAGAACGCCAAGCTCACGGTCAACGGCATCGCGGTCACAAGCCCGACCAACACCGTCAAGGAGGCCATCCAGGGAACGACACTGAACTTGCTCAAGACGGGCACCACCAGCATGGTGGCGTCGGCCGACACGAGTTCGGTCGAGACGGCTGTGAATGATTTCGTCAAGGCTTACAACGCGCTGCAGAGCACGGCCGCGACGCTCACGGCCTACGACGCGGATGCGAAGACGGGCGCCGCCCTCAGCGGCGACTCGACGCTGCGCAACCTGCTGACCCGCGTACGCCAGGCCCTTACCGCGCCGCAGAGCACCGATGTGAACGCCAAGAAGGTGCTGACGGAAATCGGTGTCGGGTTCCAGAAGGACGGCACGCTGTCGGTCGATGCAACCAAGCTGCATACCGCCGCAACCACCGACCTTGAGGGCGTCGCCAACCTGTTCTCCAGCGCACCCGGCAGCACCGGCGGCTACGGCAAGCAGATCAGCAAGCTGGTCGACGACCTCACCTCCACCGGCGGCGCGTTGAAAGTCGCGACCGATGGCGTGAACAAGACGCTGGACCAGCTCAGCGACCAGTACAACAAGATGCAGGACCACGTGACGGCCACGGTCGACCGCTACCGCGCGCAGTTCACGCAACTCGACCTGCTGGTGAGCAACATGAACAACACCATGAAGTACCTCACGCAGCAGTTCGATGCGATGAGCAGCAGCAAGTAACCCCGACGCGCGGAGCAGGCGATGTACACACCTCACAACTTCAGGACCGGCGCCGGCGCGTATGCGCGCGTGGGCGTGGAAACGAGCGCGATGAGCGCTTCGCCGCACCAGCTCATCTGCATGCTGTTCGACGGCGCCATGACGGCGATCGGCATGGCGCGGCATCACATCGCGGCGGGTGAGATCGCGGCCAAGGGCCATGCGATCTCCAAGGCCATCGGCATCGTCGACAGCGGCCTGAAGGCCAGCCTCGATGCGAAGGCAGCCGGCCCTGCGGGCGAAGCGCTCGTGGCCAACCTGTCGGCGCTCTACGACTACATCATCCAGAGGCTTCTGGTCGCCAACCTGCGCAACGACGTGCAGGCGCTCGACGAAGCCGATGGCCTTCTCGACAACATCGCTTCAGCCTGGCGCGAGATCGACGCCAACGCCGCGCGCGACTGACTCGCACGCGAAATGAACACGAAAACCAAAAGGGACAACATGGCGGTCACGAGCGAAGTCGTTCACTGCTACGGTCAACTCGCCTCGCGCGTTGCGTTCATGGCCGAGCTGGCACGTGCGAAGGAATGGGGACGACTCCCCGAACTGGAAGCCCAATGCGCGGCGATCGTCGACCGGTTGAGGGTGCTTCAGCCGCTCGAGACGCTGGACCCGGTGCAGTTCGAGGAAACACGACGCCTGATCGAGGCCATTCGCGCCGACCAGGAAGAGATCTGCGGACTGGTCAAGCCGCAGATCGAGCAATTGATCGCACGCATGACCATGCTGAGCCAGCAGCGCAGCCTCGGCCGCGCCTACGGGCCGCAGCACTGAAGCACACGGAATCGCCATGAGTGGACTGTCCGGATTGATCGATACCCTGCTCGCCGCGAAGATCTCGCCGCGGCTGGACGTGCTCGCCATCAAGGGCGAGACGGAGATCAATGCGCCCGGACCGGTGTCGCAGGTGCAGAAGGTCGTCAACGACGTTCGCCTGCCGTCCAACGCCGCGCTCGACCGGCTGGTTCCGGTCGGGTCTTCGGCCGCCCCGCTGCCCTCGGGTGCGCGGCAGCCTTCGGAGGCCGATCTGTCGGTGGCGGCGCGTGTCATCAGTGCGGTGCTGGCCAATCTTCATGGGGACGCGGGTCCGGTGCGGGGCACTGCGCCGACGTGGCCATCACCCCAGCCTGCGTCGACGGCCGCTCTGGCAGGCGCATTGGCGCAGACGGTGTCCGACAGCGGGCTTTTCTACGAGTCGCACCTGGTCGAGTTCGCAAGCGGCACACGCACCCTGGCGCAACTGGCGCAGGAACCGCAGGCGCGCTGGGCGGCGCCCGCGGCGGCTCAGGCGATGGCGGCTGCCGTCGCGTCCGTCGAAGTGCCGGTGTCGGTCGCCGCGAAGGATGTGTTGCCTGCAGTGGCTGCGCAAGGCGTGGCGGTCCTCGGGGCCGATGGGCAGACGGCCGAGGTGGCGACTGCGACGACCACGCCCGTGGCTCCGCGCGGCACGCAAGCCGCCCCGGACTCCAGCGATCCGATGCCCGCACCGGGTGTTGCGCGTCCCGCGACCGATTCGGATCTGCCGCCCGATGCCGCACGCGTGCAAGCCGCGTACCGCCGGGGCGAAGCGCCATCGACAGCCGAGCACCTCTTGGCCCATCGGCCGGAAGAAGTGGCGGCCGTTCGCCACGCCAGCGCCGCCATCGCATCGAGCGCCGCAACACCCGCTCAACCCGCCGAGGTGGTTCATCCGCAGGCGATGACCCTCGTCCATCAGCAACTGGACCTCTTGGCAACCGCTGTCTTCCGCTGGAGCGGTCAGGCCTGGCCCGGCGTGCCGATGGACTGGTCGATCCACGAAGAGGTCGCGGACCGTGAAGCCCGCGAATCGGAAGAAGAGAGCCCGCGCCGCTGGTCGACGACGGTCTCCCTGAGCTTGCCGCGACTGGGCGCGGTCGATCTCCGACTGAGCCTGGCCGGCGCGAACGTGCAGGCGCGCCTTGCCGCCAGCGATGCGTCCACGATGACGCGCATGCGCGCGGACGGCGGCGCGCTGGCGCAGCGACTGGAAGCCGCGGGCTTCCGGCTGCAGGAACTGCAAGTCACCGCGATGGACCGGCCATGAACAGCGAGATGGACGATCGTCAAAGCGCAGTGGCGCTGTCCTATGCGGACAAGACCAAGGCGCCGGTCGTGGTGGCCAAGGGCTACGGCGTGGTCGCCGAATCGATCATGCGGCAGGCGAGGGAGAACGGGCTCTACGTCCACCAGTCGCCGGACCTGATCAAGCTGCTGATGCAGGTCGATCTCGACCGCCAGATCCCGCCGCAGCTGTACCTGGCGGTGGCCGAGCTGATGGCCTGGATTCATGGGCTGGAAGCCGAGGCCGCGTGACAGGCATGAACTACTTCACATCTTCATTTTTGAATTGATACTTTGTGTTTCACATTTAAATGAATACTCATTGGACTGTGTCTTTTATTAAGTGACTACTTTGTGTTTCAGCCTTTGTTTTGAGTACTTTTTTAGCCAATTCAACGATACGCAGCCGGTGATTTTTTCTGTATGAAATCTACTTACATTCCCCTCGGAAAACACCTCGTTTGTGGGACGATTCTGACTGCCATGTCAGATATGTCTCACTTTTCGGAATGGGCTCCGGGCAATTGTTAAATTTGTTAAAAATTGTGTTTAGACTACAGACTTGGAATTGAACGGAGTGCAGTGTGGAACTCGATGATATTGACGGCAATGTGGCAGTGGGCGAAATCTCGAAAGAGATTGGCGACATTAATCTTGCCTATATGCTTTTGGCGCAAAAACTCGCCAAGCAAGATCGTGCGGCAGCCATGTACCGTTTGGGTGTTGGCCGTGAATTGGCCGATTTGCTGGCCAATATGTCGTTGACGCAAATCGTCAAATTGGCGGCATCGAATTTCCTGCTGTGCAGTTTCAGGCTCGACGACCATCCCATGTTCGCGGTATTCGGGGAAGGAAAAGACACGACGCTGCAGCAGGCGCACATGTCCATCCTGATGGCGGCACGTCAGATCCAGTCGCGTGAGGCGGGCGCACTGGCATGACCAAGAAAAGCGTTCTTGGTGAAGTCCGCCAAGTCCAATTGGCAGTCGAGTTGATCGAACTCGGTGCCCGCCTGCAATTCCTCGAAGCGGAAGTCGGGCTGAGCCGCGAACGCTTGATTCGTCTCTACAAGGAATTGAAGGGTGTTTCGCCGCCCAAGGGTCTTTTGCCTTTTTCGACCGACTGGTACATGACGTGGCTGGCAAACATCCATTCGTCGATGTTCTACAACCTGTACCGCTTCATGCTGCTCGAGGCCAACGAAAGCGAACTCCAGGCGCTGATCAAGAGCTACCGCCTGTATGTCGAACAGATCGAGGCACATGGTGGCGAAATCGTGCTGGATTTCACGCGCGCCTACACGATGGTGCGCTTTTTCGACAGCGACATGCTGCAACTCAGCGCATGCACGCGCTGCGGCGGCCATTTCGTCGCGCACGCGCACGACAACAAACACGGTTATGTCTGCGTCCTTTGCCGCCCGCCGTCGCGCGCGGGCAAGGCGCGCAATCCGAAGCGCATTGGCGCCGACGTGAACACGGTTGCTTCCGAAGGTCCCGCCCTCGCGGCGGATCCGACGGTAAGCCTCGGCGGAGGCCCCTGAGGCTCTTCATTCTTGATTCTTGTTGACGCCTGAGGGCAAAGGGGACGCGCGTGCTCGTGCTGGTTGGATATCTTGTGGTTGTGGGTGCCGTGTTCGGGGGCTATGGCCTCATGGGCGGTCATTTCGGCGTCCTGTTCCAGCCGGTCGAGTTGCTGATGATCGGAGGCTCCGCGCTGGGCGCCTTCATTGCCGGGAACAACGGCAAGACGATCAAGGCGACGATCAAGGAGCTCCCGCGCCTGCTGCGCTCGTCCAAGCACAACCGCCAGCTCTACATGGACCTGCTGGCACTGCTCTACGAACTCCTGGCCAAGGCGCGCAAGGAAGGGATGATGAAGCTGGAGTCCGACGTCGAGAAGCCGGAAGAAAGCGAGATCTTCGGTCGCTATCCCAGCATCATGGCCGACGCCGGCGTGATGGAATTCCTCTGCGACTACCTGCGCCTGGTCATCAGCGGCAATACCGACGCCTTCGAGATCGAGGCGCTGATGGATCACGAGATCGAGACCATCCGGCACGAGGCGGAAGTGCCTTCGCACAGCCTCGCGCGCGTCGCCGATGCGCTGCCCGCGCTGGGCATCGTGGCGGCGGTGATGGGTGTGGTCCACGCGCTCGGTTCGGCCAACCTGCCTCCCTCGGAGATGGGCGCCCTGATCGCGCACGCCATGGTCGGTACCTTCCTGGGCGTGCTGCTGGCCTATGGCTTCGTGACGCCGCTGTCGACCGTGATCGACCAGAAGGTCGAAGAGGGCATGAAAGTCTTCCAGTGCGCCAAGGTCACGCTGCTCGCCAGCCTCAACGGCTATGCACCGCAACTCGCGGTGGAGTTCGGCCGCAAGGTGCTCTTCTCGACCGAGCGTCCCAGCTTCACCGAACTGGATGACCACGTTCGGGAAGTCAAGGCTCGCTGAGCGCCCGGAATGAAATCATGAGCGCAGCGCCGAACCGCTCCAAGCAAGCTCGCACCGCAGTGCGCAGCACGGAGGTTGCTCAATGAGCGCAGAGAAGCATCGCGTCATCGTCAAGCGTGTCGCCGGAGATGGCGGCGGGCACCATGGCGGCGGCTGGAAGATCGCCTATGCCGACTTCATGACGGCCATGATGGCGTTCTTCCTCGTGATGTGGCTCTTGTCCATTTCGACGCCGAAGCAGCGCGAAGGCATTGCCGAGCACTTCCGCATGCCTCTCAAGGTCGCCCTGCACGGCGGCGACAAGAACAGCCTGAGTTCGAGCGTGATTCCCGGCGGCGGCCCCGACCCCATCCAGGCCGAAGGCGAGGAGAAGCTGACCGACGCCGAGCGCGAGGAGTTGGAGGACGCGGTGCGCCTCGCCGACATGAAGAAGCGCCTGGACGCGCTCATCGAGAACAGCCCGGTCTTCAGGCAGTTCCGCTCGCAGATCATGATCGACATCACGACCGAGGGCCTGCGCCTGCAGATCGTCGACAGCGACAAGCGCCCGATGTTCGACCTCGCCAGCGCGAAGGTCGTGCCGCACATGCGCGCGATCCTGCGCGAGCTTGGGCCGACGCTCAACGACCTGCCGAACAAGATCACGCTGTCGGGCCACACCGACGCGATCGTCTACACCAACGGCGACAAGGCGTACGGCAACTGGGAACTCTCCGCCGACCGCGCGAATGCTTCCCGGCGCGAACTCATCGTCGGCGGCATGACGGAGACCAAGGTGCTGCGCGTCGTCGGACTGGCCGACAGCATGCACCTGGACAACGCCGAACCGCGCAACCCGATCAATCGTCGCATCAGCATCATCCTGCTCAATCGCCAGACACAGGAGCGCATCGAGCGCGAGAACAGCGGCGAGGCTGCCCTGCCCACCACGCGGGCCGGCACATCGCTATCCGGAAATCCCAGCGGCGGCAACGTGAAGTTGACGTCATTCAAATCATCGACGTCGACGCAGTAACCGTGAGACCAATGCCGGCCGTCACAGGCCGGCTTCGGAAGAGAAAAGATGGACCTCAGTCAGTTTTCCCAAGCATTCTTTGTCGAAGCGATCGAGCTTCTGGCGCAGATGGAGCAGCTGCTCCTCGAACTCGATGTCGCGTCGCCGGACAGCGAACAGCTCAACGCCATCTTTCGCGCGGCCCACTCCATCAAGGGCGGCGCGGCCACGTTCGGCTTCACCGCATTGACCGAAACCACGCACCTGCTGGAGACCCTTTTGGACCGGGCGCGCCATGGCCAGTTGAGCCTGAGCGCTCCGATGATCGATGCCTTTTTGGAAACGAAGGACGCCTTGCAAGAACAACTCACTGCCTACCAGGCTGGCAAAGAACCCGAGCCTGAGATGGTCGCGCACATCTGTGCCGTGCTTCAGAAACTCGCGCTCGAGAACGGCGACGGCGCAACTGCCTCCACACCAGCGCCCGCACCCGCTGCGGCGGTGGTGGCGACGCCTGCGCGCGTGGCCGCCGCGGCTGGCGCGGAGGGCGCACTGCGCATCCGCTTCGCGCGCCTGTCGGACAGCGAGTGCGACCTGCTCGCCGGTGAACTCGACAACCTCGGCAAGATCGTCTCGCGCACGCGCAGCAATGACCAGCTGACGATCATGCTGGAGACGACCTGCGACCCGGACGACATCATCGCCGTGTGCTGCTTCGTCATCGACGAATCGCAGATCGACATCACGCGAGAATCCGCCGAGCCCGCGCCTGCCGAAACGGTGGTCGCGCCGGCAGCGGCAGCACCAGCGCCGGCCTCCGCGGTGGCCATCCCCGTGGAAGCTCCTGGCAAGTCGCAGTCGCCTGCCGCATCGCCCGCCGCTGCTGCGGCACCCGGCGCGAAGGAGTCGAGCTCGATCCGCGTCGACGTCGAGAAGGTCGACCAGCTCATCAACCTGGTGGGCGAACTCGTCATCACGCAGTCCATGCTCACGCAGGCCGCGACCATGCTCGACCCGGTGGTCTACGAGCGCTTCCTGAGCGGCCTCGGCCACCTGGAGCGCAACGCCCGCGACCTGCAGGAATCGGTCATGTCCATCCGCATGATGCCGATGGACTACGTGTTCAGCCGCTTCCCGCGCGTGATCCGCGACGTCAGCGCCAAGCTCGGCAAGCAGGTCCGGCTCGACACCTTTGGCAAGGAAACCGAGCTCGACAAGGGCCTCATCGAACGCATCATCGATCCGCTCACGCACCTGGTGCGCAACAGCCTCGACCACGGCATCGAGACGCCCGACGTCCGCCTGGCGAAGGGCAAGGAAGCCACGGGCCAGTTGCTGCTGTCCGCGCAGCATCACGGCGGCAACATCGTGATCGAGGTGAGCGACGACGGCGCCGGCCTCAACCGCGAGAAGATCCTTGCCAAGGCCATGCAGCAGGGTCTCAACGTGAGCGAGTCGATGCCCGACGACGAGGTGTGGCAGCTCATCTTCGCGCCCGGGTTCTCGACGGCGGAGCAGGTCACCGACATCTCCGGCCGCGGCGTCGGCATGGACGTCGTCAAGCGCAACATCCAGGAGATGGGCGGGCACGTGGAGATCCAGTCGCGCGGCGGCCAGGGCACTACCACGCGCATCGTGCTGCCGCTGACATTGGCGATCCTGAACGGCATGTCCGTCAAGGTCGGCAACGAGGCCTACATCCTGCCGCTGAGCTACGTCATCGAGTCGCTGCAGCCGCTGCCTGAGCACCTGCACTCGATCACCGCCGATGGGCACGTGATCAAGGTGCGCGGCGAGTACCTGCCGCTCATCGAATTGCACCGCGTGTTCGACGTGTCGGGCGCGCAGGTCAACCCGACGCAGGGCATCCTGGTGATCGTGCAGGCCGACGATGCGCGCTTCGCGTTGCTGGTCGACGAGTTGCTCGGCCAGCACCAAGTCGTCGTGAAGAACCTGGAGACCAACTACCGCAAGGTCCCCGGCATCTCGGCGGCGACCATCCTCGGCGACGGCAGCGTGGCATTCATCATCGACGTCGGCGCCATGCCGCGCATCCAGCGCGCGCAGGCCGTGAGCAGCGCGGCCCTGGCCGGCGCGTCGCGGACGGCCGCCATCGCAGCCTGAACCCCTCCTACCAGGCAATGCCCCATGCATCGTGCAGTGACGGGGTGATCGAAACCAGCTTCAGACGGAGACATTTGCCATGCGGTTTGATTTTTTCAAGCGCCAGGGATCGGCCGGGGAATCGGCGGTAGCCGAGCGCAGCAGGCGCGTCGAGTTGCAGGACGAGGCGCACGGGTCGACAGAGGACCTGCTGGAGCCCAGCGGCGCGAACGGCTATGTGCGCTACGCCCTGCAGCTGGACGCGCAGAAGCGCGTCAAGGGCTACAGGATGGCCTGGCGTGCTGTCGACGGCCAGGACGCAGACGCCTCGGCGCAGTTCAAGGCGCTGCTTTCGAGCATCTCCAAGCATCTCAACGCGCCCAAGTGGCGGCTCGGCCGGCTCGTGCTGTTCCTCGACGTCACGGTCGACGCCCTGTTCCAGAGCGAGCTTCAGGCGTTGCCGCCGGAGAACGTGGTGCTGTGCATGGGGATCGACGACCTTATGGACGCGGACACGCGCTCGATGCTGCTGTTCCTTCGCGAGCAGGGCTTCGGCTTCATGCTGTGCGGGGCGCAGGCGATGCCGGTGGACCCGGCACTGCAGGAGGTCATCACCCACTTCGACGTGGGCAGCGGCGACAGGGACCTGACCGCCAGCGTCCGCGACAGCCGGCGCCCCGAGCAGGAACCAGTGCAGCTGATCGCGAGCCGCATGGAGAGCTGGCGCAACTTCGAAGCCTGCGCTGCACGGTACGTCGATGTGTTCGTCGAGGGCGACCACCCGCCGCCGCCTTTGGAGAAGGGCGCCGACGTGCTGCAGCCCGAATCGATGCTGATCGTGCGGCTCATGCACATGCTCCAGCGCAACGAGGACGCGCGCGCCATCGAGTCGGCCCTCAAGCGCGATGCCGCGCTGACCTACCGCCTGCTGCGCCATATCAACTCGCCGGCGATCGGCGCAGGCGTCGAGATCACGTCGCTGCGCCACGCGGTGGCCATGCTGGGTTATTCGCCGCTGTTCCGCTGGCTGTCGCTGTTGCTGGCCACGAGCAACAAGGCGACCTCGCCGTTCATGATGAAGAAGGCCATCATGCGCGGCCGCTTCGTCGAGCTGATGGGCCACGGCATGCTGCCGTCCAGCGAGTCCGACAACCTCTTCGTGGTGGGCATGTTCTCGCTCATCGATCAACTGCTGGGCATCTCGATGCAGGAGGTGCTCGCCAAGGTGCAACTCGCCGAGTCGGTGCAGCAGGCGATTCTGGAGCGAAAGGGTGTGTACGCACCCTTCCTCGCGCTGGTCGAGGCCTGCGAGACCGGCAACGGCGAGCCGGCGCGCCTGGCGGAGTCGCTCTTCGTCAGCGCCGAGCAGGTGAACGCGGCGCACCTTTCCGCCATGGTCTGGTCGCAGGAAGTCAGCGCTGTCGAGGCGGCCGACTGAGGGCCGGGCCGCGATTTGAACGGCTTTTGTCCCGCTGATCGAACCATTGGAAAAGAGGCTCCCTATGTACATTGAAAGCCATGCACCGACCCTGGCCGTGAACTCCGAATTCCTCTTTACCGACGGCGACTTCTCGAAGATCCGGACGCTCATCCATCGTCGTGCCGGCATCGCCCTGGGCGAGCAGAAGCGGCAGATGGTGTACAGCCGGCTGTCGCGTCGCCTGCGCGAATTGCGGCTGCCCGAGTTCTCGACCTACCTCGAACTGCTGGAGTCGCGGCAGGACGGCGACGAATGGCAGTCGTTCATCAACTCGCTGACGACCAACCTGACCTCGTTCTTCCGCGAGCCCCATCACTTCCCGGCGCTGGCCGAGCATGTGCGCAAGGCGACGCAGCCGGTCACCATCTGGTGCGCGGCCGCCTCGACCGGCGAGGAGCCCTATTCGATCGCGATCACGCTGATCGAGGCGCTGGGCGACCGCGCGAGCGCCGCGAAGATCATCGCGACGGATATCGACACCGCGGTGCTGGCGAAGGCGTCGGCCGGCGTGTTTACCGCGGAGCAGGCCGGCCGACTTTCGTCCGACCGCCTGCGCCGCTTCTTCAACAAGGGCACAGGCTCGAACGCCGGCAAGGTGCGCATCCGTCCCGAAGTCGCGGCCATGGTGAAGTTCTCGCGGCTCAACCTGCTCGATCCGTCCTGGTCGGTGAAGGAGCCGGTCGACGCGATCTTCTGCCGCAACGTGATGATCTATTTCGACAAGCCGACGCAGAAGAAGGTGCTGGACCGCTTCGCGCCGCTGCTCAAGACCAATGGGCTGCTCTTCGCGGGTCATTCCGAGAACGCGTCCCTGGTGAACCAGACCTTCAAGCCGCTGGGCCACACGGTCTATGAGCTGGCGCGCAGCCCGGGCAAAGGTTCCGCATGAACGCTGCAGTGCCGGGGTCCGTGGCCAGCCACCACTACTTCGATCGCGATGTGGGCAGCATGGCCGTCAAGCTGCTGCCGTCGGAGTACTACGTCACGACCACCGACACCGTGCTCACCACGGTGCTGGGGTCGTGCGTGGCGGCCTGCATCGTCGACATCGACAACGGCATCGCCGGCATGAACCATTTCATGCTCCCCGAGGATGGCGAAGCCACGGCGCGCGACCAGACCGAATCGATGCGCTACGGCGCCTATGCGATGGATGTGCTCGTACGGGAAATGATCCGCTCCGGCGCGCGCCGGGAGCGACTGCAGGCCAAGGTCTTCGGCGGTGCCGCGGTGCTGGCCAACATGACCACGCTCAACATCGGCGACCGCAATGCGGACTTCGTGCTGCGCTACCTGCGCGCCGAGCGCATCAGCGTCGCGGCGCAGGACCTGCGCGGCCAGCACGCGCGCCGCGTGTGCTTCATGCCCGCCAGCGGCAAGGCGGTGGTGCGCAAGCTGCGCGGGCAGACCGACGTGCAACTGATCCAGCGCGAGGAGGGCGAACTGCTGCGCAAGCTGTCGACACCCCGGCGCTCGACCCCTGCCCCTTACGGGACACACAGCGCTGTCGGCGACGCCATGCCAGCGGCCAAACACAAAGGAAGCTGGTGAGCGCGAACAAGATCAAGGTGCTGTGCGTCGACGATTCGGCATTGATACGCAGCGTGATGACCGAAATCATCAACAGCCAGCCCGACATGACGGTGGTCGGCACCGCCGCCGATCCCATCGTGGCGCGGGACCTGATCAAGGTCACGAACCCCGATGTGCTGACGCTCGACGTCGAGATGCCGCGCATGGATGGGCTCGAATTCCTCGAGAAGCTCATGCGCCTGCGGCCGATGCCGGTGGTGATGGTGTCGTCGCTGACCGAGCGCGGCTCCGAGATCGCGCTGCGCGCGCTGGAGCTGGGCGCCATCGACTTCGTGACCAAGCCGCGCCTCGGCGTCCGCGACGGACTGCTCAACTACACCGAGCTCATCACGGGCAAGATCCGCACCGCGTTCAGCGCCCGGCTGCTGCCGTCGCGCAGCGTCGCGGCGGCCCGGGCCTCGGCGGATGCACCGCCCGAAGCACTGCTGCGCAGCCCGCTGCTGAGTACGGAGAAGCTGATCATCATCGGCGCTTCCACGGGCGGCACCGAGGCGATCCGCGAAGTTCTGCAGCCCCTGCCGCCGGACTGCCCGGCGGTGCTCATCGCGCAGCACATGCCTGCCGGATTCACGAAATCCTTCGCCCAGCGCCTCGACGGCCTCTGCCGCATCACGGTCAAGGAAGCGGAGCATGGCGAGCGTGTGCTGCCGGGCTATGCGTACATCGCGCCCGGCGCCTTCCACCTGTCGCTCGCCCGCAGCGGGGCCAACTACGTTGCGCACCTTGACCAGGAGCCGCCGGTGAACCGGCATCGACCGTCGATCGACGTGCTGTTCGATTCGGCCGCCAGGCATGCGGGCAAGAACGCGATCGGGATGATCCTCACGGGCATGGGCAAGGACGGGGCCGAAGGCCTGCTGCGCATGAAGAAGGCCGGCGCCTTCACGCTGGCGCAGGACGAAGCGAGCTGCGTGGTCTTCGGCATGCCGAAGGAAGCCATTGCAATCGGTGCCGCCGACGAGGTGGCACCGCTGGGAGAGATGAGCCGGCGCGTGCTGGCACACCTGCGCACCTTCGGTGCGCGTACGAATCGGGTTTAAACGAACTGTTGGAGTGAGAGATATCGTGATCGACAAGAGCATCAAGATTTTGGTTGTGGACGACTTCCCGACCATGCGCCGCATCGTGCGCAACCTTCTGAA
This sequence comes from Variovorax sp. P5_A3, assembly GCF_056400665.1. Lineage (NCBI taxonomy): Bacteria > Pseudomonadati > Pseudomonadota > Betaproteobacteria > Burkholderiales > Comamonadaceae > Variovorax > Variovorax sp. P5_A3. The sequence continues at coordinate 36,229 of NZ_JBFUKW010000010.1, forward strand.
GGAACTCGAGTTCCTCAACGTCGACGAGGCCGAGGATGGCGCCGCCGGCATCGAGAAACTCCGCGGCGGCAACTTCGGCTTCGTGGTGTCGGACTGGAACATGCCCAACATGGACGGCCTGACCATGCTGCAGACCATCCGTGCCGACCCCGAGCTGTCGAAGCTGCCGGTGCTGATGGTCACCGCCGAAGCGAAGAAGGAAAACATCGTCGCCGCCGCGCAAGCGGGCGCGAACGGCTATGTGGTCAAGCCTTTCACCGCGGCAACCCTCGAAGAAAAGATCACGAAGATCTTCGAAAAGCTCAACAAGTAAGGGGGATGCCATGAGCCAACAACCCGCCGACGCCGATCACGGGAACACCGCCGAGCAGTTGCTGGGCCGCATCGGGCAACTGACGCGTCAATTGCGCGAAGGCATGCGTGAGCTGGGCCTCGACAAGCAGGTGGAGAAGGCCGCGCAGGCCATTCCCGGTGCGCGAGACCGGCTGAACTACGTGGCCGAGACCACCGAGCGCGCAGCGCATCGCGCGCTTAACGCCATCGATGTGGCGCAGCCGCTCCAGGAAGGCCTCGCCAGCGACGCCAAGGGCCTGAGCAAGCGCTGGGACGAATGGTTCAAGAACCCGATCGAGCTGGACCATGCGCGCGAACTGGTGATGGACACGCGCGGCTACCTGAAGGACGTTCCGGAGAAAGCCGGCGCCATCAACTCCCAGCTGATGGAGATCCTCATGGCGCAGGACTTCCAGGACCTGACGGGCCAGGTCATCAAGAAGATGATGGAAGTGGTGAACGAGGTCGAGACGCAACTGCTGCAGGTGCTCATCGACAACTCGCCGGCCGAGAAGCGTCAGGAGATCAGCAGCAACAGCCTGATGAATGGGCCGCAGGTCACGCCGGGCAACCCCGAGGCCGTGACCGATCAGTCTCAGGTCGACGACCTGCTTGCCAGCCTGGGGTTCTGAGGCGATTCAACTGCTCCTATTGGGTGAGTAGGGGGGCGATACCGGTCTTGATCGATCGATTGTTCCGGCCCTCCGAATCCAATAATCAGTCATGAGCAGGCGTCCTTCGCCGATGCTCCTGGAGCATGAATGGCTGAGGAAAGCGATCTCGAAAAAACGGAACCCGCCTCTGAGCGACGCCTTGAAAAGGCTCGCGAGGAAGGCAACGTGGCCCGCTCCCGCGAGCTGACCACCCTGGTGATGCTGGGCACCGCCATCGGCGGCTTGTGGTTCACGGCCGAGTCCCTCGGCAGCACGATGAGTGCCGCGATGCGCCGCGGCCTGCACTTCGATCGCGACGGGGCGTTCGACCCCTCGCACATGATCGCGCAGACCGGGCTGATGGCCCTGCACACGCTCATGGCCATGGCGCCGCTGTTCGCGATGATGGTGGTGGCCGCGGTGGTCGCGCCGCTGATGCTGGGCGGCTGGCTGTTCTCGGGCAAGGCCGTGGCGCCGAACTTCGGCAAGCTCGATCCGTTCGCCGGCATCGTGCGCATGTTCTCCACGCAGTCGCTGGCCGAGCTGGTCAAGGCCCTGGCCAAGTCGTTGCTGATCGGCGGCGTGGCCTACTGGGTCATCTCGAACAACCTCGAGAACGTGATGCAGCTCATGTCGCTGCCCGTCAGCGCCGCGCTGCCGCAGACCATCATGCTCGTCGGGCGCGATTGCGCATTGATCGCGGCCGCGTTGTTGCTGGTGGCGCTGGTCGACGTGCCGTGGCAGTTGTGGACCTACTACCGCAAGCTGCGCATGTCGCGCGAGGATCTTCGCCAGGAGCACAAGGAAAGCGAAGGCGACCCGCACATCAAGGCGCAGATCCGTCGCCAGCAGCAGGCGATGGCCAAGCGCCGGATGATGGCCGAGATTCCCAAGGCCGACATCGTCGTGACGAACCCGACCCACTTCGCGGTGGCGCTCAAGTACGTCGACAGCGACATGCGCGCGCCGCGCGTGGTCGCCAAGGGCACCGACCTGGTGGCGGCACGCATCCGCGAGATCGCTGAAGCCAACAAGGTCGCCATCCTCGAGGCGCCGCCGCTCACGCGTGCGCTCTACAAGCACACCCGTCTCGGCGACGAGATCCCGTCGGGCCTCTACACCGCCGTGGCGGAAGTGCTCGCGTGGGTCTACCAGCTCAAGCGCTGGAAGGACGAAGGCGGCGACGAGCCGCGCACGCCCAAGGACCTGCCCATCCCCGAAGCGCTCGCCTACACCGTGAAGACCGCATGAACTCCCTCGCAAGCCTGATGCGTTCGCCGACGCAGCTGTTCTCCAGCACCCAGTTCAAGGGACTGGCGGGGCCAATCCTCATCATCATGATCCTGAGCATGATGGTGCTGCCGTTGCCGCCCTTCCTGCTGGACCTGCTGTTCACGTTCAACATCGCGATGTCGGTGATGGTGCTGCTGGTGAGCATGTACACCATGAAGGCGCTGGACTTCGCCGCCTTCCCCGCGGTGCTGCTGTTCTCGACGCTGCTGCGCCTGTCGCTCAACGTGGCCTCCACGCGCGTGGTGCTGCTGCATGGCCACACCGGGCCGGATGCGGCGGGCAAGGTGATCGAGGCCTTCGGGCACTTCCTGGTCGGCGGCAACTTCGCGGTCGGCGTGATGGTGTTCATCATCCTTGTGCTGATCAACTTCATGGTCATCACCAAGGGCGCGGGGCGCATCGCCGAGGTCGGCGCGCGCTTCATGCTCGACGCGATGCCCGGCAAGCAGATGGCGATCGATGCCGACCTCAACGCCGGCCTGATCGGCGAGGACGTCGCACGCAAGCGCCGCACCGAAGTCGCGCAGGAAGCCGACTTCTACGGCTCGATGGACGGCGCCAGCAAGTTCGTGCGCGGCGACGCGGTGGCTGGCCTGCTCATCATGGTCATCAACATCATCGGCGGCCTGGTCGTCGGCGTTGTGCAGCACGGGCTGGACTTCAAGACCGCCGGGACGACCTACACGCTGCTGGCCATCGGCGATGGCCTGGTCGCGCAGATTCCGGCGCTGGTGATTTCGACGGCGGCCGGTGTGATCGTCTCGCGCGTCACGACCGACGAAGACGTCGGCCGCCAGCTCACCGGCCAGCTCTTCTCGAACCCGCAGGTGCTCTTCCTGACCGCCGGCATCATCGGCCTGATGGGCATGATCCCCGGCATGCCGAACCTGGCCTTCCTGCTGATCGCGGGTGGTCTGGCATGGCTCGGCCGCGGGCTGCTCCATCGCAAGCCGCAACAGGCGGCGGCAGCGGAGGCGGCTGCCGCGCAAGCGGCCGCGGTGCCAGCCGCCGACGCGGCCGAGGCCACCTGGGACGACATCGCGCTGGTCGACCCGCTCGGCATGGAGGTCGGCTATCGCCTGATCCCGTTGGTGGACCAGTCGCAGCAGGGCGAACTGCTGGGCCGCATCAAGAGCATCCGCAAGAAGATCGCGCAGGACATCGGCTTCCTGGTGCCGGTGGTCCACATCCGCGACAACCTGGAAATCAAGCCCAACACCTACGTCATCAGCCTGAAGGGCGTCGAGATCGGCCGCGGCGAGGCGTTTCCGAACCAGTGGATGGCGATCAACCCGGGGCAGGTCTCCGGCACCTTGCCCGGCACGCCGACGCAGGACCCGGCGTTCGGCCTGCCGGCAGTGTGGATCGACGGCGGCCTGCGTCAACAGGCGCAGATCTACGGCTACACGGTGGTCGACGCCTGCACGGTGATGGCCACGCACCTCAACCACCTGATCCAGACTCACGCCGCCGAACTGCTCGGCCGCCAGGAAGTCCAGCAACTGCTCGACCAGATCGCGAAGACGGCACCGAAGCTGACCGAGGATCTCGTGCCGAAGATCGTGTCGCTGAGCACGCTGCACAAGGTGCTGCAGAACCTGCTCGACGAAGAAGTGTCGATCCGCGACATGCGCACCATCCTCGACGTGATGGCCGAGCATGCGCCGACCGTCAAGGACGCCACGGAACTCACCACGCTGACGCGCCTGGCCCTGGGGCGCGCGATCACGCAGCAGTTCTTCCCGGGCGACTCCGAACTCCAGGTCATCGGCCTCGACGGCTCGCTCGACAGCGTGCTGCAGCAGGCCATGACCAACAGCAGCGGCATCGAGCCGGGTCTCGCCGACAGCCTGCTGCGCCAGACACAGGCCGCGATCGCGCGGCAGGAGCAGATGGGGCTCGCGCCCGTGCTGGTCGTCCAGCACGCGCTGCGCGTGCTGCTGTCGCGCTTCCTGCGGCGCAGCCTGCCGCAATTGAAGGTGCTCTCCCACGCGGAGATCCCTGACTCTCGCAACATCAAGATCACCGCCACCATTGGAGGAAGAGTTTGAGCATTTCGACAACAGACGTGCGGACCACGGCCCGCAGATTCGTCGCGGCCACCAGCCGCGAAGCCCTTCGCCTCGTTCGCGAGGCGCTGGGCGCCGAGGCCATCGTGCTGACCAACCGCGCTCACGCCGACGGCGTGGAGATCGTGGCGATGGCCGAAGGCGATGTGAACCAGGCGACGCAGAGCGCCGCGCCGATGACGCCCGTCGTGCAAGCCGCGCCCATTGCACCGGCGATGCCGGTTGCACCCGCCGCGCCGGCGATGCCCGTTGCTTTGGCTGCACCCGTTGCACCGGCAGTGCAAGCCGCACCGGCGAAGCCTATCGTGGTGCCGCCCGCGCAAGACAGCGCAGGCAGCGATGTCGTCCTGAACGAACTGCACTCGATGCGCGGCATGATCGAAGAGCAGCTCGCCAGCGTCGTCTGGAACGACAAGCAGCGACAGGATCCCGTCCGCGGCCGACTGCTGCGCACGCTGCTCGGCGCCGGCTTCAGTGCACGCCTGTCCAAGGCCATGCTGGAGAAGCTGCCCACCGGCCAGACCTATGCGCAGGGCATGGCCTTCGCGCGCTCGGAGCTGATCCGCGCGGTACCGGTCCACGAGGACGAGGATGCACTGCTCGCGCAAGGCGGCGTCTATGCGCTGATGGGACCGACCGGCGTCGGCAAGACCACCACGACGGCGAAGCTCGCCGCCCGCTGCGTGATGCGCTTCGGCGCCGACAAGCTCGCGCTGGTGACCACCGACAGCTACCGGATCGGCGCCTACGAGCAACTTCGCATCTACGGGCAGATCCTGAACGTGCCCGTCTACGCGGTGAAGGATGCGGCCGACCTGCACCTCGTGCTGCAGGACCTGCGCGACAAGCACATGGTGCTCATCGACACGGTCGGCATGAGCCAGCGCGACCGCGCCGTGTCCGACCAGATCGCGATGCTGTGCACCAGCCATCGCCCGGTCAAGCGCCTCCTGCTGCTGAACGCGACCAGCCACGGCGACACGCTCAACGAAGTGGTGCATGCCTATCGCCACGGCGGAGGCGGCAACGAGCTCGCGGGGTGCATCTTCACCAAGGTGGATGAAGCCACGCACCCGGGTGCGCTGATCGACACGGTGATCCGCCATCGCCTGCCGGTGCACTACATCTCCAGCGGCCAGAAAGTGCCGGAGAACCTGATGCCGGCCGATCGCGCGCAACTGGTGGACAGCGTCTTCCAGCCGCGTCGCCACAACCCGCTCTTCGTGCCCACCGAGGTGGACATGCAGGACGAACCCGCGGGTGGGGCACCCTCCGCGCAGGTCGTCCAGGCGCGGGCCGAGGCCGACCGGCTTCGCATGCAGTACCAGAACCTCATTCGCGCCATGGCGCACGACGCGCAAGAACTGGCGACCGCTGCCGGTGCGCTCGCCGGTGCGCAGATCGGCTTCGAGAGCGCGCGCCGCCTCTGGCGCAGCGCGGGCGACGAAGGCATCGGCCACAAGGCCGTCCTGCAGGACCTGATGGTGCATGCCCGCAGCGAGATCGCGGCCGGCTGCGACCACCATGTGCTTGCGTTGAGCGGACAGGTCGGCCTGCGCTCGAACGAGGGCGGCGATGCCTACGAATGCCAAAGCAGCCTGCTGCTGTCCGACCGCAGCGGCTCGCCGCTTTCGGCGCCGAACCAGTGGCTGTCCACGGCCGCCACGCGCGGCGGCAACGATGCGCGGCGCAAGCCCGGCATGCGGCAGGTGCATTGGCTGCGCCAGCAGGACCTCGGCAAGTCGCTGGTGCATGTGCTCCCGCGACTGCCCGCCATCGAATTCATGGCCGAATGGCAGGCACAGGGCCAGAAGTGGCTGGCGCGCGCGCCGGGGTCGACCGGCGTCATCGATCCGCAGACCGGTGCGTCGAGCGCGCTCGCTCGCAGGGAATTCGAGTTCGGCGAGACGCAGCGCGTCATGTTCCGCGGCAAGCCCGCGCTGCAATGCGAGGCGCACGCCGAGGTGATCCTGCGCGCGGGCGCCGACAACGCCGCGCTGCCGGTGCTGCGTTGTGTCGTCACGCGCGTGATGGACGAGCGCAGCCGGAAGATCGTCGCGCAGGGCTATCTGCTGTCCAACGTCGACATGCAGGTCACGGCCCGGCAACTGGCGCAATGGCAGACCTGGGCCGCCGAAGCGGACCCGTGCTTCCGCCTGATCCGCCAGGGCGTTCAGCTCGTGGGCGGCATGGGCGAGCTGGGCGATCCGGACATGATGAAGCGCCTGCTGATCGCCGGCCAGGTGACCACCACCGTCTGGCGCCTGCTGAATGCGAATGGCGAGTGGGCCGATCGCACGCGGATGCTGCTGAACCAGCTGACCGGTCGCCCGGCGCGCTCCAGCCGGCCTCTCACGGGCAATGCGCTGTTCGTGGGCGTGAGCAAGCTCTTCCTGCTGCTGGAGGCGCTCGGTACGGAATCGACCGCACCGACCCAGCAGGCCAGGGCCCTGGAGCAGCAGGATTGAGGAGCGCGGCATGAGCAAGCTGGTTGCAGATCAGGCCGACGGATTGCGTCGCCTGCTGTCGCACACGCCGACGCGCATCGTTGCCGTGGTCGGCATCGGTCGCGGCGACGGCGCGACGACGACGGCGATGAACCTGGGCGCGGCCCTGGTCCATCAGGGGAAGGATGTGTTGCTGCTCGATGAGCATGGCCAACCGGCGGAGCGGGCCGTGGACGCCGATCCGCGACAGTTGTGCCACGGCGTTGTGCTGGTCGATGCAATGCTCGACAGCGAAGGGCGCCTGTCGCCGCTGGCGGAGTCGGCGGACGAATTGCTGCTCGTGCTCCAGCCGAATGCGGCGTCAATCACCTCCGCCTATGCGGGCATCAAGCGTCTGCACTACGCGCATGGCCTGAAGCAACTGCGCTTCCTGGTCAACGGCGTCTCGGGCGCCGAGGAAGCGCAGCGGATCACCACCAATCTTGCCAACACCGGCAGCCGCTACCTCGCGGTGTCGTTGCAGGCCGCCGGATGGGTGCGCACCGATCCGCACATGGCGGACGCCCGGCGATTGAACGAGACCGTGGTCGAGGCATTTCCTGCCAGCGCCGCTGCGGTCGATTTCAGGCGCATCGCTGCCGACATGGGTCGCTGGCCCTGGCGCGCGGCCGAGCCGCAGCGCGCTCACACCGTCGAGAGCCCGCCGCACGCGCTTCGCATGGCGATGGCCTCCGCGCAATCCGCGCCTGCGCAGCGAGCGGCCGCATGACCCGCAGAACCGAACAACGGAAAGGACTGAACGTGTACACCGCCCAGGGAACCATTGAAAAGTCCCATCTGCTGGAGCAGCACCAGCCGATGGTGCGCCGCATCGCGCTCCAGATGATCGCCAGGCTGCCGGCCAGCGTGGAGCTCGACGACCTGATCCAGGCCGGGATGATCGGCCTGCTCGACGCGTCGAGCCGTTACCAGGACAACAAGGGAGCGCAGTTCGAGACCTTCGTCAGCCAGCGCATCCGCGGCGCGATGCTCGACGAGCTGCGCGCCAGCGACTGGGGATCGCGCGGCCTGCGGCAGTCGGCGCGTGGCGTCGAGAAGGCCATCCAGGCCCTCGAACACCGGCTCGGCCGTCCGCCCTCCGAGGGGGAGATCGCCAAGGAACTGAAGATGGACCTGGAGGCCTACCAGTCGCTGCTGCAGGAGATCCAGGGCTGTCAGTTGCTGTACGTCGAGGACTTCGCGAAAGGCGAATCGGACAACCCCTTCATCGACATGCACGCGCAGGAAGCCCGCAAGGGCCAGCGCGTCAGCGACGACCCGCTGGAGCAACTGCTTGAGAGCGGATTCCGCCACCAGCTGGTGGATGCGATCTCGGGGCTGCCCGAGCGCGATCAGCTGCTGTTGAATCTCTACTACGAGGAAGAACTGAACCTGCGCGAGATCGGCGCGATCCTCGAAGTGAGCCAGAGCCGGGTGTGCCAGTTGCACAGCCAGGCCATCAGCCGGTTGCGCGTCGCGTTGAAGGATCTCCTGTAGCACAGCGGTCGTTTCGGTTGCTGACCGCGGAAGTCAGTTTTTTCAAGGAATGTAGTTCCTTCGTGTAACAATAATTAACGTTGTTGGGTGCGCGAAAGCCAGGCGATGGGCGCCCGGCCGTGCCGACGGAAGGACGCGATGATTTCAGCGTATGTGGTCTTGGGGATCCCCGGAAACGCCACACCGGAGGATGTTGAGGCGGCCTATCAGCGCGCACGTTCGACGTACACGCGGGAGCGGATGGCGGAGGACGCCCGGGTCGCGGACCAATTGAACGAAGTCACGGACGCGTACAAGGTGCTGAGCGATCCGGAATCGCGCGCGGCGCACGACAGGAAGCTCGCCAGGCAAGTCGCGGCGCAGTCGATTCAACGCCACTCGGACTTTCATCCGATCGTCGAGCGAGAGTCCGGCGCACCCAGGGCCCTGGTGATCATCGGTCTGCTCGTGGCCATGCTGTTTGCGGGGGGGTACTTCCTCCAGTACCGCCGGCAGGTCGCCCAGGAGGAATTGGCGGCCAAGGCCCTCGAGACGGCGCGGCAGCAAGCGATTGCCGAATCCGAGAATCGGCGGGCCACTGAACTGGAAGCCGGGGAGCGCGCTCGGGCGGAGGACGCCGCGCAGGCCAAGGAGCGGGCTTTCCGCCGCGAGAGCGAGGCGGCCCTGTCGCGTGCGCAAAGTGCGGATGCCCGCCAGCGCGCCCTCGATGCGCAAAAGTTTGCCGCGGAGCAACGCGAAGAACAGCGCAAGGAAGCCGAGCGGGCTGCGGATGAGCGACGTCGGATCAGCGAAGGGCAGCGAAGGGTCGCGATCGACAAGCAGAGGATTCGCGAACTCTGCTACGTCAACTACCGCCGCTACGACTGCTGAGCGGCGGCGACGCTACCACCGGCAACCCGTCGTCAGCTTTGCAGGAACCGCTCGGACAGGAGCACCCAGTAGGCAGAACCGATCGCGACGTTGGCGTCGTTGAAGTCGTAGCCGGAGTTGTGCACCATGCAGGCGCCGTGGCCGTCTCCCTCGCCGGCGCCATTGCCGATCAGCAGGTAGCTGCCGGGCACCTTCTCGAGCATGAAGGCGAAATCCTCGCTGCCGGACAGCGGCGGGCCCTGCAGCGTGACGCGATCGGCGCCGACCAGCTCGAGCGCCACTTCGCGCGCGAAGGCCGTTTCCCCGGGCGTGTTGACCAGCACCGCATAGCCCGGCCGCCAGTCGATCGCCGCCGTGACGCCGAAGCTCTCGGCCTGCGCGGTGATCAACGCCTTGAGACGTTGCTCCAGCCGAGTGCGGACTTCGCGATCGAGTGCCCGGACGCTGATCTCCAGGGTCGCGCTCTGCGGGATCACGTTGTTGGCCTTGCCGGCGTGCAGCGCGCCGACGGTGACCACCGCCATCTGCAGCGGATCGATGTTGCGCGAAACGATGGTCTGCAGCGCCATCACGATGCTCGCCGCCGCCACGACGGGGTCGGCGGTGCGGTGCGGCAGCGCGCCGTGGCCGCCGATGCCGGTGAGCGTGACGGTGGCGTAGTCGGACGAGGCCATGGCCGCGCCTTCGCGCAGCAGCAGCCGGCCCTGCGGCACGCCGGGCATGTTGTGCATCGCGAAGATCGCGTCGCACGGGTATTTGTCGAAGAGGCCGTCCTGCATCATCCGCAGCGCGCCGCCGCCGCCTTCCTCGGCGGGCTGGAAGATCAGGTTGAGCGTGCCGGTGAAGCGCCCGCGGTGCGCGAGGTGGTGCGCCGCCGCGAGCAGCATGGCCGTGTGGCCGTCATGCCCGCAGGCATGCATCACGCCCTGGTGACTGCTGGCGTAGGCGAGGCCGGTGGCCTCGTCGATGGGCAAAGCGTCCATGTCGGCGCGCAGGCCGAGTTGGCGCTTGCCGTCGCCGCGCCGCAGACGTCCCACGACGCCGGTGCCGCCGAGGCCGCGCTCGACCTCGTAGCCCCATTCCCTGAGCTTCGTCGCCACCAGTTCGGAAGTACGGTGTTCGTCGAAGGCCAACTCGGGGTGGTGATGGATGTCGCGGCGGAGGCCGATGAATTCATCCGCCTGTTCGTGCAGTGCGTCGAGCAGCGTCGAGGTCGTCATGGAGGTCCCTACTGCGGTTGCAGGTTGATGGTCTTGGCGATGGCGCGGTAGCGCGCAATCTCGGCGTCGTAGAACTTCGCCGATTCGGCCAGCGTCATCGGCGGCGATGCCAGTTGCGTCTGTGCCGCCAGTTGCGAGCGTACGCCGGGGTCCTGCAGCGTGGTTCCGATCGCCTTGTGCAGGCGCTGGACAACGTCTTCCGGCGTGTTCTTCGGCACCATGAAGCCGCTCCAGATCTTGTACGAGAAGTCCTTCAGCTCCTTGCCTTCGCTGACGGTCGGCACGTTCTTGAGCAATTCGGAGCGCTGCGCACCGAGCTGGCCGATCACCTTGAGCCGGCCCTGGTCGGCCATGGCACCCATGCCGGCGCTGTAGACCAGCACGGCAAAGTCCACCTGCCCGCCGCCGATGTCCTGCAGCAGCGGCGCGTTACCCTTGTACGGCGCATGAATCATCTGGGTGCCGGTGCGGTGCTGCACGTCCTCGAGGATCAGGTGATACAGCGACCCGATGCCAACGCTGCCGTAGGTCAGGGGCTTGTCCTTCGACTTGCGCGCCAGGGCAATCAGTTCGTCGACGTTGTTCACGGGCAGGTCCTTGCGCGTGACGAAGACCATCACCGCATCGGTCACCGGATGGACGAGCCGGAAGTCCTCGGCCTTGAGCTTGACGGCGGCATTGGCGAGCGGCGCCAGGATCACCTCGTTCGGCGAGCCCTGGAAGAGGTAGTAGCCGTCCGCGGGTGCCGCGAGCACCTTTTGCGCCGCCAGCGCGCCGGCGACGCCGCCGAGGTTCTCGATGATCAGTGGTTGGCCCAGTTCCTTGCCGAGCGGCGTGGCGAAAACGCGCGCCGCCGCATCGGACGGTCCGCCTGCGGGGTACGGAACCATCAGGTTCACGGGCTTGGTCGGGAAGCCCTGGGCGAGGGCGGCGCCGGCGGCCAGCAGCAACAGGCCGGCGGCGATCGAACGCTGGATGAACGACTTCATGGGGTTCCTCTTGGCGCCTTCAGGTGCGCCTCTTCAATGACTGGCTCGGCGACGGCGCCTCGGTGTGGTGGGGCGCAGGCGCATCGTAGGAGTCCTGTCAAAGAACATCCAATGCATTGTTGTTGGGATTAGCATTACCTGAACTCATGGAAATGCAGAGGACTGTGCATGACGCTCGTTCAACTGAGGCACCTGATCGCGCTGGCGGAGAGCGGCTCGTTCAGCAAGTCCGCGCAGACGCTGTACATCACGCAGCCGGCGCTCAGCCGCAGCATCCGTGCGCTCGAGGACGAGCTGGGCATGCCCCTGTTCGACCGTGTCGGGCGCCGCAGCGAACTCACTTCATTCGGCCACGAGGTGGTCGAGCGCGCCCGGCAACTGGTGTTCGAGGCCGGCGACTTGCGCGACAGCGGGCGGCAGATGCAGGAAGGGCAGGGCGGTGCGCTTCGCGTGGGCATGGGTTCCGGTCCCGGGGCGATGCTGATGACGCCGCTGCTGATGCGCATGGCGACGAGGCATCCGAAAGTGCGCGTGGTCGTCGCGCGTGGCGGCACCGACCTGCTCACGCAGGCCTTGCGCGCGCGCACGCTCGACGCGCTGGTGCTCGACGCCCGTTCGCTGGTGCCCGCTGTCGACCTGCAGGTGAGCGAGCTGCGCGAGATGCGAGGCGTCTTCATGTGCCGCCGCGGACACCCGTTGACCCGCCTGCGCAAGGGGGTGACCTTCGAGGCGGTGCGGCGCTATCCGATCGCCTCCACGCCGCTCAGCGACGAGGTGGCGCGCAGCTTGATCGAGACCTACGGCCCCGACGCGCACCCGGAGCATTGCGTGACCCTCCAATGCGAGGAGGTCGCGAGCCTGGTCGACGTGGCACGGCATAGCGACGCCGTCCTGCTGGCCATTCGCGCGGCTGCGCCCGATCTGGTCGAGCTCCGGATGACGCCGCCGATCGAAAGAGTCGCGCGCTTCGGCCTGGTGACGCTGCGCCGGCGCACCGAGGCGCCAGGCCTGGCGATCGTTCGGGAGTTGATCCAGGAGCTGATGCACGACTGATGCGAGTGCCCGCCAACGCAGGCGCATTTGACCGCGGACCGGCATTCATGGATAACCCGCTTGGAGACAACGCTCGACACAGGGCACCAACGAAGGATCGACATGAGCCAATTCCGCATCGAACACGATTTGCTCGGCGACCGCGAAGTGCCCGCCGAGGCGTACTACGGCGTGCACACGCTCCGTGCGCAGGAGAACTTCCAGATCTCGGGTACGACCATCTCGGCCTATCCCGAACTCCTGGTGGCATTGGCGTCGGTCAAGCAGGCCGCTGCGGAGGCGAACGCCGAACTGGGCCTGCTGCCGGAAGCCAAGCTCCACGCCATCGTCGCCGCCTGCGAGGAGATCCGCAAGGGCGCGCTGCGCGACCAGTTCGTCGTCGACATGATCCAGGGCGGCGCGGGCACCTCGACCAACATGAACGCGAACGAGGTGATCTGCAACCGGGCGCTGGAAATCCTCGGCCACCAGCGGGGCGAGTACAAGTACCTGCACCCGAACGAAGACGTCAACATGGCGCAGAGCACCAACGACGTCTATCCGACCTCGCTGCGCATTGCGACCTGCTTCGCCATCGATCGCCTGCTCGTCGCGATGGACAAGCTGCGCGCCGATTTCGCCGTGAAGGCGATCGAGTTCGCGCCGCTGCTCAAGATCGGCCGCACCCAGTTGCAGGACGCCGTGCCGATGACGCTCGGCCAGGAATTCTCGACCTATGCGGTCATGCTGGAAGAAGACCTGGCGCGGCTGCGCGAGGCATCCCTGCTGATCCGCGAGATCAACCTCGGCGCGACGGCCATCGGCACGGGCATCACCGCGCATCCCGAGTACGCGGGCAAGGCGCTGAAGTCATTGGTGCGGATCACGGGCATCGAACTCAGCACGGCGCCGAACCTGATCGAGGCGACGCAGGATTGCGGCGCCTTCGTACAGCTCTCCGGCGTGCTGAAACGCATCGCGGTGAAGCTGTCGAAGACCTGCAACGACTTGCGACTGCTGTCCAGTGGCCCGCGCTCGGGTTTCGGCGAGATCAACCTTCCACCCATGCAGGCGGGCTCGTCGATCATGCCGGGCAAGGTCAATCCGGTGATTCCGGAAGTCGTCAACCAGGTCGCGTTCGAAGTCTTCGGCAACGACCTCACGGTGACCTTCGCCGCGGAGGCCGGGCAACTGCAGCTCAATGCCTTCGAGCCCATCATCGCCACCGCGCTGTTCCGCAGCTTCAAGCACCTGACGGCTGCGTGCAACACGCTGGGCGAGCGTTGCGTGCGAGGCATCACGGCCAACCCTGATCGGCTGAAGGAAAGCATCGAGCGCTCCATCGCGCTCGTGACGGCGCTCAATCCGATCATCGGCTACAAGGAAGCGACCGAGGTCGCGGCCGAGGCCTATGCCAACGGGACCAACGTGCGCGAGGTCGTGCTCCGGCGCAAGCTGATGACGGAGGACGAACTGGAGCAGGCGCTGCGCCACGAGGTGCTGACGAAACCGCGCGTGTATGAAAAGACCGTGAAGACTCAGCGCAAGAGCTGAAAGCGCTCAGGGTTCCAGTGCTTCTTCGTCCGGTATGGCTGAGCGTTCGGCCAGATTGCCTGCAGCTTGCCTGCGGGTCCCCAGAAACAGAGAAGCCCGCTATCTTTTCGATAGCGGGCTTTCCTTGCTGTACTTGGTGCCGGAGAGATGAATCGAACACCCGACCTTCTCATTACGAATGAGCTGCTCTACCGACTGAGCTACACCGGCTAAGCTCTCGATTATAGCGGGTCGTGATAGCGCGTCAGCCGCTCCACTTCATTTTTTGACCCCAGCACAACAGCGACACGTTCGTGGAGCTTCGATGGCTCCAGATCGAGCATCCGTTGCCGGCCGTTGGTCGACGCACCGCCGGCCTGCTCGACGAGCCAGCTCATGGGGTTCGCTTCATACATGAGGCGCAGCTTGCCTGCCTTCTCGGGCTCGCGCTTGTCCCAGGGGTACATGAAGATGCCGCCGCGCATCAGGATGCGGTGCACATCGGTCACCATGCTGGCGATCCAGCGCATGTTGAAGTCCTTGCCGCGCGGGCCTTCCTTGCCGGCGAGGCATTCGTCGATGTAGCGCTTCACCGGGGCATCCCAGTGGCGCATGTTGCTCATGTTGATCGCGAATTCCTTGGTATCAGCCGGAATCTGGATGTCTTCCTGCGTGAGCATGAAGGAACCCTGCTCGCGATCGAGCGTGAACATCGCGACGCCGTTGCCGACGGTCAGTACCAGCGTCGTTTGCGGGCCGTAGATGCAATAGCCCGCGGCCACCTGCTTGCTGCCGGCCTGCAGGAAGTCGGCTTCCTGCACGCCCGGCGTGTCGTCGGGCTTCTTGAGCACGCTGAAGATGGTCCCGATGCTGACGTTCACATCGATGTTGCTGGAGCCGTCAAGCGGATCGAACAGCAGCAGGTATTCGCCTTGCGGATAGCGATTCGGGACGACGTAGATGCTGTCCATCTCCTCGCTGGCCATCGCGGCGAGGTGGCCGCCCCATTCGTTGGCTTCGATCAGCACCTCGTTGGCGATGATGTCGAGCTTCTTCTGGATCTCGCCTTGCACGTTCTCGCTCTCGGCCGTGCCGAGCACGCCACCCAGCGCGCCCTTGTTGACGGCCTGGCTGATGCTCTTGCAGGCGCGCGCGACCACTTCGAGCAGCAGGCGCAACTGGCCGGGAATGAGGCCGTCGGCGCGCTGCTGTTCGACGAGGTAGCGGGTGAGTGAAATCTTGTGTTGAGCCATGTATTCGGGGTTCCTTGTAGGTCAGGCCGTCAGCGCGCGTGTCACGACCTCGTGGGTGTCCTTGCTGAGATCTGGACGGGCGGCCACGCGAGCGATGGCTTCGCGCGCGGCGCTGCGATAGGGTTCTGCCAGCTTGCACCAGCGGTCGAGCGCACGCGCAAGGCGGGCGGCGACCTGCGGATTGATCGCGTCGAGTTCGATCACGCGGTCGCTCCAGAACACATAGCCGGCGGCGTCGGGTCGGTGCAAAGCGCCCGGGTTGGCGCTGCAGTAGCTGAAGATCACGCTGCGCGCGCGGTTCGGGTTCTTGATCGAGAAATCCGGGTGCTTCATCAACTGCTTCACCAGCGGCAGGATGTCGCCGCCACGGTCGGGTGCGCCGGCCTGCAGCGAGAACCACTTGTCGATCACGAGCGCCTCGTCCTTGAAGATCTCGTGGAAGCGGGCGAGCGCCTGCGCCGCCAGTGCGTGGCCCGATGAGACCAACGCATTGAGGGCGTTGAATCGGTCGGTCATGTTGCCCGCGTCCTTGAAGCGCTGCAGGGTCTTGCCGGGCCATATCGCCTCGCCCGAGGCACGCGCGGCGATGCACAGATGGGTCAGCGCGATCCCGGCCAGCGCGCGGCGGCCCGAGGAGACCGGGTCGGGCGTGTACGCGCCGGTGTCGCGGTTCTGTTCGTAGGCTTGTTCCCAATCGGCGAAGAGCGCGGTGGCAAGTTGCGCGCGCATGGCTTCGCGCACGGCGTGCACGCGCTGCGGATCGACGACTTCGAGTTGCTCGGCGATGTACGTTTCCGAAGGCAGCGACAGCACGAGTTCCTTGAACGCGGCATCGAGCGTCGGATGGCGCAGCACGCCGCGCATTGCCTCCATGAACGCTTCGTTCAACGGCTGTTCGTTCGGGCTTGCGGGTGTGGCGATCGCGCGGATTGCGGCGCGCAGAGCGAGGCGCTGGCCTGCTTCCCAGCGGTTGAACGGATCGGGATCGTTCGCCAGCAGCGTGAGCAACTGGGCGTCGCTGTACTCGTAGTCCAGGATCACCGGTGCGCTGAAGCCGCGAAGAATCGAAGGGACCGGCTCGGCGTCGAGGTTGACGAAAGTGACCTGCTCGCCAGCGCGCGTCAGCACGAGGGTGCGCGTGCCTTGCACGGCGTTCGATTCACCTTCGAGTTGCAGCGGCAGTTCGCGGCCGTCGGCGCCCAGCAGGCCGATGTTCACGGGGATGACGAACGGATCCTTCACCGGCTGGCCCGGCGTGGGCGGGCAGCTTTGCACGAAGCTCAGCGTGTAGGTGCGCGCGCCCGAATCGTAGACGCCGTGCGCGGCGAGGCGCGGCGTGCCGGCCTGGCTGTACCAGCGCTTGAACTGCGGCAGCAGGCGCGCGAGGTCGGATTCGGGATTGGCATCGGCGATGGCCTGCGCGAAATCATCGCAAGTCACCGCCTGGCCATCGTGGCGCTCGAAATAGAGCGTGATGCCGCGCTCGAAGCCCTTGCGGCCGACCAGCGTCTGCATCATGCGCACGACCTCGGCACCCTTCTCGTAGATGGTGACGGTGTAGAAGTTGCTGATCTCGATGTAGCTGTCGGGCCGCACCGGGTGAGCCATGGGGCCTGCGTCTTCAGGGAACTGCGCGGTGCGCAGCACGCGGACGTCCTCGATGCGCTTGACGGCGCGCGCGGACGCCTCGGCGCACAGGTCCTGGCTGAACTCCTGGTCGCGGAAGACCGTGAGGCCCTCCTTGAGCGAGAGCTGGAACCAGTCGCGGCAGGTCACGCGGTCGCCGCTCCAGTTGTGGAAGTACTCGTGGCCGACCACGCTCTCGATGTTGCTGTAGTCGGCGTCGGTGGCGGTGGCCTGGTTGGCGAGAACGTACTTCGTGTTGAAGATGTTCAGGCCCTTGTTCTCCATCGCGCCCATGTTGAAGTCGCTGGTCGCGACGATCATGAAGCGGTCGAGGTCCAGCGGCAGTCCGAAGCGGGCTTCGTCCCACATCACCGAATTGATCAGCGAGTTCATCGCGTGCTCGGTCTTGTCGAGGTCGCCGGCGCGCACGTAGACCTGCAGCAGGTGCTCCTTGCCGTTGCGCGCCTTGATGCGCTGCTCGCGCGCGACCAGCTTGCCGGCGACCAGTGCGAAGAGGTAGCTCGGCTTGCGGAAGGGGTCGACCCACTTCGCGAAGTGGCGGCCTTCGGGCAGGTCGCCCTGCTCGACGAGGTTGCCGTTGGACAGCAGCACCGGGTAGGCGGCCTTCGCGGCGCGCAGGGTGACGGTGTAGCTCGCCATCACGTCCGGACGGTCGAGGAAGTAGGTGATGCGGCGGAAGCCTTCGGCCTCGCACTGCGTGAAGAAGGTGTCCTCGCTCACGAAAAGGCCCATGAGCTTGGTGTTCTTCACCGGGCAGCAGGTGGTGAAGATCTCCAGCTCGAAGGCATCGGGCAGGTTGTCGATCACGAGCTGGTCGACATCCATGCGGAACGAAGCGCCCTGGCCGTCGACCAGTACGCGGGCGAGGTTCAGCTCGTCGCCATCGAGGCGAAGGGGCTCGGGCGCCACATCGGGATTGCGGCGCAGGCGCATGCGGTTGAGCACGCGGGTCTTGGCGGGGTCGAGGTCGAAGGTGAGGTCGACGGTGTCGATCCAGTAGGCAGGCGCGCTGTAGTCCTCGCGACGGATCGCGATCGGTTGGCCTTGGGCATCACGCAACAGCATCGAGTGTCTCCAGAAAGTTTGAGTTGGCTAGTTCGTTGTAGTCACGCACAGCCGCAATCACGTGCGGCCCTGCGAGTTCGGAGGCGCTGTGGGTGGTGCAGACCGCCACCGCGAGCATCCCGCCGCGGCGCGCGGCCTCGATGCCGAAGGGCGCGTCTTCGAAGACGACGCAGCGCGAAGGCGCCACGCCGATGCGGCGCGCGGCTTCGAGAAAGATGGCGGGTTGCGGCTTGCCCGGAAGGCCCTCGTCGCCGCCGACGATGGCGAGCGGGGCGGGCGCCAGGCGCAGGTTCGACATCGTGAAGGCGATGTTGTGCTTGTCGCCTGCCGTGCCGACCGCGATCTTGAGCCCGCGCGCCACCGCGTTGCCGGCAAAGGCGCGGAAGCCGGCTACCTCGCGGAACTCTGCGCCGAAGAGTTCGCGGTAGATCGATTCCTTCTGGTGCGTGATCTCGGCGCTCTCGGCTTCGGTGACCTCGCGGCCCATCAGCTCGCAGGCGCATTCGAAGGCCGTGCGGCCGGTGGTGCGGCGCATGAAATGCGGCACGTCGATGTCGAGGCCGTTGCGGCGTCCGTACTCGACCCATGCCTTGGCGTGCCAGGGCATGGAGTCGACCATGGTGCCGTCCATGTCGAAGATCAGTGCTTCCACCTTGTGCGTCGCGCCTTGCATCAGACCCCTTGTTTCAACGAGGCTTCGATGAAGGCGTCAAGGTCTCCGTCGAGTACCTTCTGCGTGGCCGAGATTTCGACGTTGGTGCGCAGGTCCTTGATACGGCTGTTGTCCAGCACGTAGCTGCGGATCTGGTGGCCCCAGCCGACGTCGGTCTTGCTGTCCTCGAGCTTCTGCTGTTCTTCCTGTCGCTTGCGCATCTCGTGGTCGTACAGGCGCGAGCGCAGGCGTTTCCAGGCGACGTCGCGGTTGCTGTGCTGGCTGCGGCCGTCCTGGCACTGCACCACGATGCCGGTCGGGATGTGCGTGAGCCGCACCGCCGAGTCGGTCTTGTTGATGTGCTGGCCGCCGGCGCCGCTGGCGCGGAAGGTGTCGGTGCGCACGTCGGCCGGGTTGATCTCGATCTCGATCGAATCGTCGATTTCCGGGTAGACGAAGATGCTCGCGAAGCTCGTGTGGCGCCCGCCCGAGGAATCGAAGGGCGACTTGCGCACGAGCCGGTGCACGCCGGTCTCGGTGCGCAGCAGGCCGAAGGCGTAGTCACCCTCGACCTTGATGGTCGCGCCCTTGATGCCGGCGGTGTCGCCCGGCGTCTCGTCCTCGATCTGGGTCTTGAAGCCTTTGCGCTCGGCGTACTTCAGGTACTGGCGCAGCAGCATGCTGGCCCAGTCGCAGGCCTCGGTGCCGCCGGCGCCGGCCTGGATGTCGACGAAGGCATTCAGCGGATCGGCCGGGTTGTTGAACATCCGGCGGAACTCGAGCTGCTTGATGTCGGCTTCGAGCTTGGCGGCGTCGTCGGCGATGGACTGGAGGCCGTCCATGTCGCCTTCTTCCTTCGACATCTCGAAAAGCTCGGTGTTGTCCGAGAGCCCGCTGGTGAGCCGGTCGAGCGTGACGACCACGTCATCCAGCGACTTCTTCTCGCGGCCCAGTTCCTGGGCCTTCTTCGGGTCGTTCCAGACGTTGGGATCTTCGAGCGATGCGTTGACCGTCCTCAGACGTTCGGCTTTGGCATCGTAGTCAAAGATACCTCCGTAAATCGACCGTCCGGGCGCTCAGGTCCGCGAGGGTTGCGCCGATTTGGTTGATTTGCTCTGCATCCATGGGGTGTCCTGACGGTTTCGGGGAAAACCGTGCATTTTCTCATGGTCGACAGACCTGAAGCCGGAAGGGCGATCAGGCCGGCGCCGACCCCTTCCGGGCGCCTACGCCGCCAGGAATTCCTCGATGAGCGCCGCCACACGGGCGGGCTGATCGTGATGCAGCATGTGGCCGGCCTCCTCGACGCTGGCGATGCGCGCGTTGGGCACCTTCTTCAGGCGCTCGTGGTACTCGGCCAGGGTGTAGCGGCCCTTCCACCATTGGCTAAGGCTGTCGTCCGAGGCTTCCACCGCCAGCACGGGCGCCGTGATGGCGGCGTACAGCGCCAGCATCTCGTCGCAGCGGAAGATGTGGGCGTTGATGATCTTGTGGGCCGGATCGCCCAGGATCTCCCACCGGTCCCCGCCATCCGCATGCGGCCGCGGGGCGGACCAGTGGGCGGCGAGCCAGTCGGCCTTGTCCTGGGAGAGGCGCGGGTTGGTCTTCATGAGGCGGCGCGCGACACCGTCGACCGCCGAGTAGCTCGCGAGCGCCATCTCGCCGCGATGCAACCGCTTTTGCTCGTCGATCCACTTGGCGTAGCGGCCCGGCGCCTGGTTTGGCTCGAAGGCGGGCATGCCGAAGCCCTCGAGGT
Organism: Variovorax sp. P5_A3; assembly: GCF_056400665.1. Classification (NCBI taxonomy): domain Bacteria; kingdom Pseudomonadati; phylum Pseudomonadota; class Betaproteobacteria; order Burkholderiales; family Comamonadaceae; genus Variovorax; species Variovorax sp. P5_A3. Next base: position 56,577 of record NZ_JBFUKW010000010.1, read on the forward strand.
TGACCAGCCGGCGAATCCGCTGCGGCCGGACACCGCCATATTGCATCGCGACATTGCCGCCCATGCTGTGGCCGACCAGGTCGACGGGGGTGTCGCCCGCATAGTGGTCGAGCAGCCAGTCGAGGTCGGCCAGGTAGTCGGGCATCCAGTAGTTGTCGACCTTGCCGCCGGCAGTCAGGCCGAAGCCGCGCCAATCGGGCGCCAGCACCCAGCGGGCATCGGCCAGCGCGTCGACGACAAACTGCCAGGAAGCTGCGACGTCCATCCAGCCGTGGAGGAGCACCAGCGGCGGACGGGCTTGTGTCGGTTCGCCCCAGGCGCGCACGTGGTAGCTCAGGTTGCGGACGGGAACGAATTCGCTGCGCGAGGGGCGGAGGGCTTGGTACATCGGCGTCGATGATACGGAGGCGGCGCCGACCCCACAGTCAGGTGCACGACACGTCAGAGCAGGTCGGCGTGCCAACGGGTAGCATTTCGCTCCATGCAAAAAATCCAACTCGGTCAGAGCGACCTTCACGTCACGCCGATCTGCCTCGGCACCATGACCTTCGGTGAGCAGGTCGACGAATCCACCGCCCACGCTGTCCTCGATCGCGCCCTCGAACGGGGCATCGATTTCATCGACACGGCCGAGATGTACGCGGTGCCGGCCCGCAAGGAAACCTTCGGCGCCACCGAGACCATCATCGGCAACTGGTTCGAAAAGAACCCCGGGATGCGCCAGAAGGTCGTGCTGGCGAGCAAGGTCGCTGGCCCTTCGCGCGGCATGCCGTGGGTTCGGGAAGGCGACGGCATGACGCCCGCCGACATCACCGCATCTTGCGAGGCCAGCCTCAAGCGGCTGAAGACCGACGTGATCGACCTCTACCAGATCCACTGGCCCGAGCGCAATGTGCCTGCCTTCGGCGCGATGTACTACGACCCGACCAAGGAAAGGTCGGCCACCTCGATCCATGAGCAACTCGAAGCGATGGGCAAGCTGGTCAAGGCTGGAAAGGTGCGCGCGATCGGCCTGTCGAACGAAACGCCATACGGCGTGCACGAGTTCGTGCGGCTCGCCGAGCAGCACGGCCTGCCGCGAGTGGCGACAGTGCAGAACGTCTATTGCCTGGTCAGCCGGGCGCTCGAGAACGGGCTGGACGAAACGATGCACCGCCTCGGCGTCTCGCTGCTGGCCTACTCGCCGCTGGCCTTCGGCCTCCTGACCGGCAAGTACGACCAGAGCGGCACCGAAGGCCCCGATGCGCCGAAGGGCGCGCGCATCTCCAGCTACGAATCGGTGCGCAATCAACGCTGGGGCCGTCCCGACGCGCTCAAGGCCGCGCGCCGCTACAACGCGCTGGCGAAGGACCATGGCCTCACACCGGCCAAACTGGCGCTGGCCTTCTGCTACACCAAGTGGCAAGTGGCGAGCACCATCATCGGCGTGACTTCCGTGGCCCAACTCGACGAGGACCTGGACGCATGGGGCACGAAGCTCTCGCCCGAGCTCTTGGCGGAAATCGACAAGATCCGCTGGGAAATGCGCGACCCGGCTGCCTGACCACCAAGCCGTGAGCAAGAAGACGCACGTTTCGGAAACGCCCGCGACGCAATTGTTGCGGGCGAACGGCGTCGCATTCACCGAGCATCCCTACGAGTACCTCGAGCACGGCGGTGCGCAGCACAGCGCCGAGGTGCTTGGCCTCGACCCCTTCACCGTGGTGAAGACGCTGGTGATGCAGGACCAGGACGCGAAGCCGCTGATCGTCCTGATGCACGGCAACCGCACGGTGTCGACCAAGAACCTGGCGCGCCAGATCGGCGCCAAGTCGGTCGAGCCCTGCAAGCCGGAAGTCGCGAACCGTCACAGCGGCTATCTCGTGGGCGGCACCTCGCCCTTCGGTACGCGGCGCGAGATGCCGGTGTACATCGAGTCGACCATCCTCGATCTGCCGAAGATCGCCATCAACGGCGGGCGGCGCGGCTATCTCGTCGGTATCGACCCGCAGGTCTGCGTCAGTCTTCTCGGCGCCAAGCCGGTGCAGTGCGCGCTGGCAGAATAGCCGGCTGCCTCGTTCGGAGGCGCGCCGCCGGGTTTGCCGGCCCGGAGACACTGTGAGTTCCTATCTTCCTTCGCTGATCGCGATCGTCCTGTCCTACCTGCTGGGTTCGCTGTCCTTTGCGGTGATCGTCAGCAAAGCGCTCGGCATGGCCGACCCGCGCAGCTACGGCAGCAAGAACCCGGGCGCCACCAACGTGCTGCGTTCGGGCAACAAGGGCGCGGCCCTTGCAACGCTGTTGCTCGATGCGCTCAAGGGTTGGGTGCCGGTGTTCCTGATCCAGCACTACGGGCAGGGCTTCGGCATGGGTCAGGGCACGGCGGCGGTGGCCGGCCTGGCCGCGTTTCTCGGTCACCTCTACCCCGTGTTCTTCGGATTCCAGGGCGGCAAGGGCGTCGCGACGGCTGCAGGCGCGCTGGTCGGCATCAACTGGCTGCTGGGCGTTGCGACCGGCGGCACGTGGCTGATCATCGCCGTCTTCTTCCGCTATTCGTCACTGGCCTCCATTGTGGCCGCCTTCTTTGCCCCGGCCTACTATCTCATCGGCGGCGAGATCGCCTGGCCGCTGGACCTTGCGGTGCTGCTGGCCCTGGTGTCGATCAGCCTGCTGCTGATCTGGCGGCACCGCGAAAACATCCGCCGGCTCGCGGCCGGCACCGAGTCGAAGCTCGGCTCGAAGAAATAGAAATAGGAACACGTCATGGCATCCATCCAACGCTTCCACGTCGGCCCGCGCCTCAGCGAGACAGCGGTGCACAACGGCACGATCTACCTCGCCGGGCAGGTGCCCGACGACACGACGCAGGACATCCGCGGCCAGACCGCGCAGGTGCTCGCGATGGTCGACCGCCTGCTGGCGGAAGTGGGCAGTGACAAATCGCGCATCCTGATGACGCAGATCTTCCTGGCCAATATCTCCGAGATCGTGGCGATGAACGAGGTGTGGGATGCGTGGATTCCGGCCGGCAACACGCCACCGCGCGCGACGGTGCAGGCTGCCATGGCCAACCCCGCCTACAAGATCGAGATCGTGGTGACGGCCGCAGCCGCCTGAGCCGTCAGAAGCGTTTTTCCAGGACCATCTGATCCGCGTCGCGCCGCATCGAGAAGCGGTTGATGAAGCTGTTGCCCAGCAGGATGTAGGGCATCGGCTGTTGCGAGACGATGGCTTCGACGTCGTAGACCTCCACGTCGCCGACGCGCACGGAATTCAGGTTCAACCGATAGCCCAGTGCGACGCCGTTCGCGGTGTTCATCCGCACGGGCTCACCCTTGGAGAAGTCGAGCCCGATGCGTTGTGCATCGGCCGCCGACATCGCCACAGTGGTGGCGCCGGTGTCGAGCATGAAGCTCACCGAGCGCCCGTTGATCGCGCCCTGCGCCATGAAATGCCCGCCGCTCGAAACCGGCAGCACGATCCGGTTGCCGCCGCCCCCGGAGCCGCCACCGCCGCCAATGCTGACCGGCGTGTCCATGCGTAGCGCGACACGCTTTCCTGCCGCCTCGACGGTCGCCTGTTCACCTTGGAGCGACAACAGCTTGACGCCCTGGAAGGTCTCCCCGACTGCCACAGTCTTCGGCGCGCCGCCGTTCACGATCAGGATCGCGCGGCTTCCGATGGTGCCGGTGAGCATCACCGACTGCGCATGCGCAAAAGCGCAGACACCCGCCAGCAGCGCAAGCATCAACCCGCGACCCGAACGCCAGAAATACCGCGGATCCGGCTTCGCCGGTCCGCAGGTATTGCCCCCGGCGAGGGGGGTGGCGGCCACACGAAGTGGGCGAGCCTGGGGGTGTGCCATCAGTCCCTGAAGTTGTTGAAGGACAGGGGCATGTCGGGCACGTCCTTCTTGATCATCGCCATCGCGGCCTGCAGGTCATCGCGCTTGGCGCCGGTCACCCGCACCGCGTCGCCCTGGATCGCGGCCTGCACCTTGAGCTTGCTGTCCTTGATGAGGCGCGTGATCTTCTTGGCCGTTTCGGATTCGATGCCGTTCTTGACCTTGATGACCTGCTTGACCTTGTCCCCGCCGATCTTCTGGACGTCGCCCTTGTCGAGAAAGCGCACGTCGACGCTGCGCTTGGTGAGCTTGGCGCGCAGGATGTCCTCGACCTGCACGAGCTGGAATTCGGCGTCGCCGACGAGGGTGATTTCCTTGTCCTTGAGCTCGACGGCGGCCGCGGTGCCCTTGAAGTCGAAGCGGGTGGCGATTTCCTTGGCGGTGTTCTCCACTGCGTTCTTGACCTCGGGCAGGTTGGGTTCACAGACAGTGTCGAAAGACGGCATGAAGGCTCCGGGCAGCAACTGGATTGATTAGGCCGCGCGCAGTGCCGCGCGGCGTCCGAATGCGACAATTCTCCCATGATCGTGGAGCACAACGTACCGCTGCAGCAGCACAACAGCTTCGGCATCGTCGCGCGCGCGCAGCACCTGGCGCGCATCGCCGGCGAGGCCGATGTCGGCGCACTGCTGGCCGACGCGAAATGGCGGGATTCGCCGAAATTCGTGCTGGGCGGCGGCAGCAACATCGTGCTCACGGGCGACGTCAAGCCGCTCGTTCTGAAGGTCGAAATCAAGGGACTGCGCCTCGTCGAAGAGACGCCGCGCACCTGGATCGTGGAGGCGGGCGCCGGCGAGGTGTGGCACGACACGGTGCTGTGGGCGCTGGAGCAGGGCTATCCCGGCCTGGAAAACCTGGCGCTGATTCCCGGAACGGTGGGTGGTTCGCCGGTGCAGAACATCGGCGCCTATGGCGTCGAATTGCAGGATCGCTTCGACTCCCTCGACGCGATCGACCTCGAAACGGGTGGCACCTTCACGCTGGACGCCGGGCAATGCGCGTTCGGCTATCGCGATTCGGTCTTCAAGCACGTGGCCAGCGGCGACAACGATTTCGGGCTGGCTGGGCGTGCGCTGATCACGCGCGTGCGTTTCCGCCTGCCCAAGCCCTGGAAGCCGGTGCTCGGCTACCTGGACCTGGAACGCAAGATGGCCGAAACCGGCAACTTCACGCCCAGCGCGATGGAGATCTTCGACTGGGTCTGCGCGATCCGCCGAGCCAAGCTGCCGGACTGGCGCGTGCTCGGCAATGCCGGCAGCTTCTTCAAGAACCCGACCGTGACGCCTGAGCAATGCGCCGACATCATTGCCCGCGACCCCAAGATCGTTCACTACCCGATGGCGGACGGCAGCATCAAGCTGGCGGCCGGCTGGCTGATCGATGCCTGCGGCTGGAAGGGCAAGTCGGTCGGCAACGCCGGCGTGTACGAGCGCCAGGCGCTTGTGCTGGTCAATCGGGGCGGCAAGACCAACCCGGTGACCGGCGGCGAGGTGATGACGCTCGCCAAGGCGATCCAGACCAGCGTCTACGAGCGTTTCGGAATCCGCCTGGAACCGGAACCTGTGGTGGTTTGACTCGCCCCCAGGCTTACTCACTTCGTGTAGACGCCCACCCCCTGCCGGGGGCAATACCGGCGGCCCGGCGGAGCCGGTTCCGCGGTATTCCTGGAAGCGAGCGTCGACCTATTTGGAGTCGTCGTTTTTAAGTTGCGGGAGAGACGCGCCTTGGGGTGACGACAGCAGTCCCGCCTGCGTATAGATCGCCAGCTTCTCGCGCGTGTCGACGATGTCGAGGTTGCGCATGGTCAGCTGGCCGATGCGATCGGCGGGCGAGAAGCTCGACTCGCCCTTTTCCATCGTCAGCCGCTCGGGCTTGTACGTGAGGTTGGGCGAAACCGTGTTCAGGATCGAATAGTCGTTGCCGCGGCGCAATTCGACGGTGACTTCGCCGGTGATCGCACGCGCCACCCAGCGCTGGGCCGTCTCGCGCAGCATGATGGCCTGCGGGTCGAACCAGCGGCCCTGGTACAGCAGCCTGCCGAGGCGTCGGCCGTGGTCGCGGTACTGCTCGATCGTGTCCTCGTTGTGGATGCCGGTGACCAGGCGCTCGTAGGCGATGAACAGCAGCGCGAGGCCCGGAGCCTCGTAGATGCCGCGGCTCTTCGCCTCGATGATGCGGTTCTCGATCTGGTCGCTCATGCCCAGGCCGTGGCGGCCGCCGACGCGGTTGGCTTCGAGGATCAGGTCGACCAGGCTTGCGTATTCGACGCCGTTGATGGCGACCGGACGGCCTTCGACGAAGCGCACGGTGACTTCCTCGCGCTTGACTTCGACCTCGTCCTTCCAGAAGGCGACGCCCATGATCGGCTGGACGATCTTCATGCCGCTGTCCAGGTGCTCCAGATCCTTGGCCTCGTGCGTCGCACCCAGCATGTTGGAATCGGTGGAGTAGGCCTTCTCGGCCGACATCTTGTAGGCGAAGCCGGCCTTCTGCATGAATTCCGACATCTCGGCGCGGCCGCCCAGTTCGTCGATGAAGGTCTGGTCCAGCCAGGGCTTGTAGATCTTCAGCGCCGGGTTGGTGAGCAGACCGTAGCGGTAGAAGCGCTCGATGTCGTTGCCCTTGTAGGTGCTGCCGTCGCCCCAGATGTGGACATCGTCTTCCTTCATGGCGGAGACCAGCATGGTGCCGGTCACGGCGCGTCCCAGCGGGGTGGTGTTGAAGTAGGTCACGCCGGCCGTGGTCACATGGAAGGCGCCGGCTTGCAGGGCTGCGAGGCCTTCTGCCGCGAGTTGCGTGCGGCAGTCGATCAGGCGCGCCATTTCGGCGCCGTACAACATGGCCTTGCGCGGGATCTCGTCGTAGTCGGGTTCGTCGGGCTGGCCGAGGTTGGCGGTGTAGGCGTAGGGGATCGCGCCCTTGTTGCGCATCCAGTGCAGCGCAGCGCTGGTGTCGAGGCCGCCCGAAAAGGCGATGCCGACCTTCTGGCCGGCGGGAACGTTCTGGAGGATGGTGGACATGCTCGGAATCCCGGTTCAGCCGAAGTGGCAGATGTAGCTGTAGGGCTCGCCGCTGACGCGGATCTGGAAGGTGGAGTTGCCCGGCACGCTGAATTTGTCGCCCACGCCCGAAGCCACCCACTCATCGCTGCCGGAGAGCTTGTATTCGCAGCTGCCGGCGGTGCCTTCCATGATTTCCGGGGCGCCGGTATTGAAGGTGAGGGCGGACGGCAAGATCACGCCGACCGATTTCTTGGTGCCGTCAGCAAGCGTGAGGCTGTGGCTCACGCATTTGCCGTCGAAATACACATTCGCCTTGGTCGATACCGCGGCGCTCTGGAGGAAGTCGGTTGTGCTCATTGGATAGGAGGGCCTGGCGCTGGTTGCGGTCGGCAATCAGCAGCGCGCCGTTGCAAGACGCGCCCGTGCAATGGTTGGAAAAGCCCGTGATTTTAGGCTTTGCCGGCCGGCCCCCCGGCCTGACTGGCGATCAGCGCCAGCGACCGCCCCAGCCGCGCGAGTAGCCGAAGCCCAGCGAGATGCCGATGGGTGGGTAGGCGTAGGGCTGCGGATAAGCGTAGGCCGGTGCCGGGTAGTAGGCAGGCGCCGGGTAGTACACGGGAGCCGCCGGCTGCACGTAGACGGGAGCGGGCGCATACACGGGCGCGGGCGCACCGCCGCCCGACACCACGAGGCCCTGCTCCGGGACCACATTGCTCCAGTCCGGCTGGTTGTTGTAGTCGGGTCCTTGTCCTTGCGGGAACTGCGCGCCTTGCGCGAACTGCGACTGCGGCGCCACGGGGGAGGTCGTCGCGACGCCGTAGGAGCCGACATCGATCGAGATGCTCTGTCCGGGGGGCGTTGCGGTGCGGGTCGTGTATTGGCGACCGGCGTATTCGTAGGTCACGTTGTAGCTGGTGCCGCCGCTGGAATCGGCCACCGGCGTGGACGAAATCACCCGGGCCAACACTTGCTCCGCCTGGGCCAGCGTGGCTCCTCCTGCCAATGCGGCCAGCACCGATACGGTTGCGATTCTGCGAACGATCTTTGTATTCATTTCAACTCCTTTGGAACGGGGCGTCGAGCCCCCACGCGACCTGGTTGGAGGCACGCGCACGGTCGAGGTTCAACCGTTTACACAACGTGGCTTTTCCAGAGGGCGGCGTCGAACCCCGTTGTAACGCCGGATCCGGCACCCCAGTTGACCACCGGCCGCTTGATCAGGCTCGGATTGGCAAGCAGCGCCGCGCGTGCCGATGCGGCATCGACGACCGCTGCACGGGTTTCGTCGTCGAGGCGGCGCCAGGTGGTGCCGCGGCGGTTCACCAGGGCTTCCCAGCCAGGGGCCTGCAGCCACTTGTCGAGTTCTGTCTCGGGTACGCCTTCCTTCTTGAAGTCGTGGAAACGGTAGGTGATGCCATGTTCGTCGAGCCAGGCGCGGGCGCGTTTGACGGTGTCGCAGTTCGGGATGCCGTAGAGGGTTGTCATCCGGCGATGATGCCTGCGGCGCAGGTCGGCGACAATTCCGGCCTCCATGAAATCCCTCGCAGACTGGCTCTCGCATGCCGAGCGCCTGCACCCCAAGAACATCGAACTCGGCCTCGACCGGGTCCGCGCGGTCGCCCAGCGGCTGAATCTTTCTTTCGACTGCCCGGTGATCACGGTGGCGGGCACCAACGGCAAGGGCTCGACCTGCGCCATGCTCGAGTCGATCCTCACGCATGCCGGCTATCGCGCCGCTGTGTTCACCTCGCCTCACCTGGTGCGCTTCGAGGAGCGCCTGCGCCTGTCCGGCGAAGCCGTCGACGGCGACGAGCTGGCGAAGCACTTCGAAACGGTGGAGCAAGGGCGCGGCGACGTTGCGCTGACCTATTTCGAGTTCACCACGCTCGCCATCCTGCTGTGCATCGCCGCGAACAAGCCCGATGTCGCCATTCTCGAAGTCGGCCTCGGCGGACGGCTGGATGCGGTCAACATCGTCGATGCCGACTGCGCGGTGATCACCAGCATCGACCTCGATCACATGGACTACCTCGGCCCCGATCGCGAAAGCATCGGTTTCGAGAAAGCCGGCATCTTGCGGGCGGGCCGGCCGGCGATCGTGAGCGATCCGGTTCCGCCGCAGAGCGTGATCGACCATGCCAATGCGATCGGGGCCGATCTCTGGCTGGTCGGTCGCGATTTCAATGTGTCGGGCGACAAGCAGCAATGGGGCTGGAGCGGCCGGGGTCGTCGTTACAGCGGCCTGGCCTATCCGGCGCTGCGTGGTGCCAACCAACTGGTCAATGCGGCGGGGGTGCTTGCGGCGCTGGAATCGTTGCGTCAGCGCCTGCCGATCACCGCGCAGGCGGTGCGCAACGGACTCGCCATGGTCGAACTGCCCGGGCGCTTCCAGATCATCCCGGGCGAGCCCGCCCTGGTGCTCGACGTGGCGCACAACCCTCATGCGGTCGCCGCGCTTGCCGAGAACCTCGACGCAATGGGTTTCTATCCGACCACCCACGCCGTTTTCGGCGTCATGGCCGACAAGGATGTGGCGCCCATGTTCGCCCGCATCGGCCCGATGATCGACCGCTGGTACTTCACCGATCTGCCGACCGAACGCGCCGCGAAGGCTTCGGATCTGCTCGCCCGATGGAAGGCGCAGAACACGCGCACCGATGTCTCCGGCAGCGTGCACGCCGCGCCCATGGAGGCGCTGCAGGCGGCCATCGATCGCGCCGACCCCACTGATAGAATTGTCGTCTTCGGATCGTTCTTCACCGTGGGTGGTGTGCTCGAGCACGGAACACCCCGTCTGCGAGCCAGGCACTTGTCTCCCGGCTCCTGAAAAAGCCCTGATTTCCGGCGCCTCTCCACCTCACGCTGCACTCCATCAGGAAAACGAATTTCATGGCGTTCTTCAAGTTCCGCACACGCGGTCCTCAGGGCAACGAAGGGCGAAACAGCACGGTCGCCGCGGCACCGGCGGAGAGCATCGAAGCGATGCGCCGCCGTGCGCGTCATCGACTGGTCGGCGCCGCCGTGCTGGTGCTGATCGGCGTGATCGGCTTTCCCTTGCTCTTCGATACCCAGCCGCGTCCCATTTCGGTCGACATCCCGATCGAGATCCCCGACCGCAACAAGACCAAGCCACTGACGCTTCCGTCCACGCCTGCCCCCGCGACTTCGAGCAACTCCGGCGCGAATCCGGCGCCCGCATCCGGCGGTGGCGGCATCATCACCGAGGCGGCGGATGGCACCGAGATTCCGACCGGCAAGCTACCGCCGTCCGCGCCAGCCGTAGAAGCCAGGGCCGAGCCGGCGCCGGAAGCAAAGCCTCCGGCCAAGACGGAGGCTAAGTCCGAACCCAAACCAGAACCCAAGCCGAAGCCCGAAGCCAGGGCGGAAGCCAAGCCCGAGCCGAAGCCGGAGCCCAAACCCGCGGCGCCCAAGTCCGCTGACGACGGCGACCGTGCCCGTGCATTGCTCGAAGGCAAGGCCGCATCGGCCGCCGCTGCCAAGCCGACCGCCGCAGCCGACGAAAATGGTCGCTTCGTGGTCCAGGTCGGCGCCTTTGCCGATGCCGACAAGGCCAAGGAAGTGCGCCAGAAACTCGAAAAGGCAGGACTCAAGACCTACACGCACGTCGCGAAGACGGCCGATGGCGAGCGCACGCGTGTGCGTGTCGGGCCCTTCGCCTCTCGCGCCGAGGCCGACCGCGCTGCCAGCAAGGTCAAGGGCTTGTCATTGCCGGCAGCCGTCCTCAGCTTGTAGCCAACGCTGACCGACGTGGCCCTGCTCGACTGGATCGCTGTCGCGCTTCTGGTGGTTTCGATGCTGCTGGGGTTGTTTCGGGGGCTGGTGTTCGAGGTGATGCTGCTGGCGGGTTGGGTGCTTGCCTTCCTTTGCGCGCAATGGCTGGCGGACGACGTGGGCCGGTGGTTGCCCTTCGGCGATCCGGCGGCGACGTGGCGCTACGCGGCGGGCTTCGTGCTGGTGTTCGTGGCTGTGGCCTTCACCGTGGGGATGGTGGCGTCGCTCACGCGCAAGCTCGTTGCCGCGATCGGATTGCGGCCGGTGGACCGCGTTCTCGGCGGCGCCTTCGGCGTGGTGCGTGGCGCGGTCGCACTGCTCGCCACGGCGGTTGTTGTTCATTTGCTGGCGTTGAGCGACAGTGCCTGGTGGCACGAATCGCGAAGCGCCATTGTTCTCGATGCGGCATTGCAGGGCCTGAAACCCGCTTTGCCTGAAAAGTTGGCAAGCTACCTGCCCTGAGAGGATCGCTTCATGTGTGGAATCGTCGGCGTTGTCAGCAACGCTCCCGTCAATCAATTGCTCTACGACGCGCTGTTGCTGCTGCAGCATCGCGGCCAGGACGCGGCGGGCATCGTCACGCTGCTGGAACGCAAGTTCTTCATGCACAAGGCCAAGGGCATGGTGCGCGACGTGTTCCGCACCCGCAACATGCGCGGCTTGCCCGGTGACGTGGGCCTGGGCCAGGTTCGCTATCCGACCGCGGGCAACGCCTACAGCGAGGAAGAGGCGCAGCCCTTCTACGTGAATGCGCCTTTCGGCATCGTGCTGGTGCACAACGGCAACCTCACCAATGCGCATGCGCTGCGGGCCGAGTTGTTCTCCACCGACCACCGCCATACCAACACGGAGAGCGATTCCGAGGTGCTGCTCAACGTGCTGGCGCACGAGATCGATCGCGCCACGCGGGGCGGGGCGCTCAATTCCGTGAACCTGTTCGAGGCAGTGCGCAATGTGCACCGGCGCCTGCGTGGTTCCTACGCCGTCGTGGCGCTCATCGCCGGCCATGGGCTTCTCGCATTCCGCGATCCCTACGGTATTCGCCCGCTCGCGATGGGCCGCGGCGCGGACGGCACCGTGATGGTGGCCAGCGAATCGGTCGCGCTCGAAGGCTCGGGCCATGTGTTCGAGCGCAACATCGCGCCAGGCGAAGCTGTGTTCGTCGACCTGCAGGGCCAGGTGCATGCCGAGCAGTGCGCCGATTCACCGACGCTCAACCCTTGCATCTTCGAATTCGTCTACCTGGCGCGTCCCGATTCCGTGCTGGACGGGATCTCGGTCTATCAGGCGCGCCTGAACCTGGGCGAGACCCTTGCCAAGCGCGTGGTCTCGACCGTGCCGCCGAGCGAGATCGACGTGATCATCCCGATCCCCGAATCGAGCCGGCCGAGCGCGACGCAACTGGCGCATCTGCTTGGTGTTCCCTACCGGGAAGGATTCGTGAAGAACCGCTATGTGGGCCGCACCTTCATCATGCCGGGGCAGGGCGTGCGCAAGAAGTCGGTGCGTCAGAAGCTCAATGTGATCGGCAGCGAGTTCAAGGGGCGCAACGTGCTGCTGGTCGACGACTCGATCGTGCGCGGCACCACGAGCCGCGAGATCGTCCAGATGGCCCGCGATGCGGGCGCGCGCAAGGTGTATCTCGCCAGCGCGGCGCCGCCGGTGCGCTACCCCAACGTCTACGGCATCGACATGCCGACCAAGGACGAACTGGTTGCGCACGATCGCACCGTCGAGGAGATTCGCGAGCTGATCGGCTGCGACGCCCTGATCTACCAGGACGTGGACGCGATGAAGCGCGCGATCGGTTCCCTCAATTCGAAGCTCGACGGATTCGATGCATCGTGCTTCGACGGCGTCTACGTGACCGGTGACATCGATACCGAAGCCATCACGCGCATGAACGGCAACCGTCCGCGCATCGAGGAAAACGAGGAAGACTCGTCGCGCCTCGCATTGCCCAATCTGAGCTGAAAGTCAACGTGACCGAACGATCTCTTCCGCCCGGTCTGCACCGTGACACGCTCGCGGTGCGTACTGCGCTCGACCGGAGCCAGTACGGCGAGAACTCCGAGGCGCTGTTTCTCACGAGCAGCTTCGTCCAGCCCGATGCGGAGACCTCCGCGCGCCGCTTTGCAGGCACAGAAGAAGGCTTCACCTACACGCGCACCTCGAACCCGACCGTGGCCAGCTTCGAGCGCCGTCTCGCCGCGCTCGAAGGCACCGAGGCCGCTATCGGGGCTTCGAGCGGCATGGGCGCGATCCTCATGATGTGCATGGGGCTGTTGAAGGCGGGCGACCACGTGGTGTGCTCGCGCTCGGTGTTCGGCTCGACGCTCAACCTGATCGGCCGCGAGTTCGGCAAGTTCGGCGTCGAGACCACGTTCGTCTCGCAGACCGATGTTGCCGAGTGGAAGGCGGCGATCCGCCCGACCACGAAGCTGCTCTTTGCAGAGACGCCGACCAATCCATTGACCGATGTCTGCGACATCCGCGCGTTGGCCGATCTCGCGCACGACGCGGGTGCGCTGCTGGTCGTCGACAACTGCTTCTGCTCGCCGGCACTGCAGCGGCCGACCGAATGGGGCGCCGACCTGGTCATCCATTCGGGCACCAAGTACCTCGAAGGCCAGGGCCGCGTGCTCGCAGGCGCGATCTGCGGATCGTCGAAGCTGATCAATGAAGTCTTCGGCCCCGTGGTGCGTACGGCGGGCATGGCGCTGTCGCCGTTCAACGCATGGATCGTCCTCAAGGGACTGGAGACCTTGGGCATCCGCATGCAGGCGCATTGCGCCGGTGCGCTCGCGCTGGCTCAGTGGCTTGAAACGCAGCCGGGCGTCGCACGTGTCTACTATCCGGGGCTTGCCTCGCACCCCCAGCACGCGCTGGCCATGCGCCAGCAGTCCGGGCTGGGTGGCGCGGTGGTGTCCTTCGACGTGAAGGGCGACGGGCCGGAACTGGCTCGTGCGAATGCCTTCCAGGTGATCGACAGCACCCGCGTACTCAGCATCACCGCCAACCTCGGTGACACCAAGACCACCATCACCCATCCGGCCACCACATCGCACGGGCGCCTCACCGAAGCGCAACGTCTGGCGGCCGGCATCGGTCAAGGCCTGATCCGCGTCGCGGTCGGCCTCGACCACATCGAAGACATCAAGGCCGACTTGTTGCGCGGTCTGAGCACCCTGGCATGACACAGAAGACACGCACCCGTTTCGCTCCCTCGCCGACCGGCTTCATCCACCTCGGCAACATCCGCTCGGCGCTCTATCCGTGGGCCTTTGCGCGCTCGACCGGCGGCGACTTCATCCTGCGCATCGAGGACACCGATGTCGAGCGCTCCACGCAGGCTGCGGTCGACGTGATCCTCGAAGGCATGCAGTGGCTCGGCCTCGATCACGACGAAGGTCCGTACTACCAGATGCAGCGCATGGACCGCTACAAGGCCGTGCTCGCCGAATTGCAGGCAGCTGGCCAGGTCTATCCCTGCTACATGAGCGTGGCTGAGCTCGATGCACTGCGCGAGAAGCAGATGGCTGCCAAGGAAAAGCCGCGCTACGACGGCACCTGGCGGGCGGAGCCAGGCAAGACCCTGCCGCAGGTGCCTGAGGGTGTGCTGCCCGTCCTGCGCTTTCGCAATCCACAGGGCGGTGTGGTCGCATGGGACGACAAGGTCAAGGGGCGCATCGAGATCGGCAACGACGAACTCGACGATCTCGTGATCGCGCGACCGGACGGAACGCCCACCTATAACTTCTGCGTCGTGGTCGACGATATCGACATGGCCATCACGCACGTCATTCGCGGCGACGACCATGTGAACAACACGCCGCGCCAGATCAACATCTTCCGTGCACTCGGCAAGGAGCCGCCGGTGTATGCGCATCTGCCCACGGTGTTGAACGAGCAGGGCGAGAAGATGAGCAAGCGCAACGGTGCGAAGCCCATCACCCAGTTCCGCGACGAAGGCTTCCTGCCCGACGCGATGGTCAACTACCTCGCGCGCCTCGGATGGAGCCATGGCGATGACGAGATCTTCTCGCGCGCGCAGTTCATCGAATGGTTCAACCTCGACCACCTCGGACGCAGTGCCGCGCAGTTCGATGAGACCAAGCTGCGCTGGGTCAATGCGCAACATCTCAAGGCGATGGCTGACGATGCGCTCGCTCCTTTGGCTGCTGAGCAGTTGCAGAAGAAGGGCATCGTCGCCGACGAGCGACTGCCTGCCATCTGTGGCCTCTTCAAGGATCGTTGCGACACCACTGTCGCACTGGCGAACTGGGCCGCGGCCTTCTATGCGGATGTGTCCCCCAGCGAAGCAGACCGCGCACAGCACATCACCGATGCAGTGCGTCCGGCCATCGCAACGCTGGTCGACAAGCTCGCGACAGTCGCATGGGACAAGGCTGCGATTGCATCCGCGATCAAGGAAGTGCTGACCGCGCATGGTCTTAAAATGCCGGCACTCGCGATGCCGGTGCGTGTGCTTGTGATGGGAACATCACAGACGCCGTCGCTCGATGCGGTGCTCTCGCTTTTTTCTCGCGAAACTATTTTGAAGAGATTGAAGGAGGCCTGAAAGTCAGGCTATAATTTGAGGCTCGACACCCAAGGGGGTATAGCTCAGCTGGGAGAGCGCTTGCATGGCATGCAAGAGGTCAGCGGTTCGATCCCGCTTACCTCCACCAGAGGCGTCGAGAAGAAGAAACAAGCGCTGATCGCAGCGCGGTTCCGAAGGTTTTGACCCTATCGTCTAGAGGCCTAGGACACCACCCTTTCACGGTGGCTACCGGGGTTCGAATCCCCGTAGGGTCGCCAGTTTTCACCGCTTGGTGAAGCGGGCACAAGTCGCAGCACTTGGCTCCAATTGGAGCGAACGTTGTCTACCAGGAGTGGTAGTTCAGTTGGTTAGAATACCGGCCTGTCACGCCGGGGGTCGCGGGTTCGAGTCCCGTCCACTCCGCCAATATTGATAAGGGTTAGCAGGTGAGTATCTGCTAACCCTTTTCTCTTTTTTGGCTTCCGTGTCCTTGCGGTGTCCTAGATTTTCCGAGCCCTTCACCTGTTGCAAGACGGTCTTGACAGTTGGTCCGGGTCGTGTCGCGTATGGCGCTCACGCTGAAGCGCTTGGCCTAGCCGAGAGTGCTCGCGTAGGGCGGCCCAGATGGTCCGTACAAGACAGCCTGCGTCGATACTCGCGCCATGCTCGCATCCACCCGAGAAGAAGCCATCAAGATCACCGCGTACATGAACTGGCAGGCACCCGACTTGACCGTCGAGTTTGTCCGGAAGGTGTACTCGGAGAACGTCCTCAGTTCGACGCACGATGTGTGGGATGTGCATACCGACATCGACCGATGGTGGGTCATCACGGGGATGACCAACCTCTACTCGCAAGAGCAGTTCCCGAACATGGACCTTGCGCTGACTTTCCACATCGGCCTGTGTTTGCGCATCCCGATGAACCATCGCTCCAAGTTGGAGGAGTTGCCAATTGAGCCCTTCGGGGAATGCTATCGCTACCTCGAAGAAGCGTCCGAGGCGGTACGACACGCGCACGAGGACGGCGACTACCAGGCAGTCGGTGTGCGATGTCGCGAAGCGCTGCTCTCGTTGGTCGGCGCCGCGCAAACTGTCATCCCTTGGGCGTCCACCGAAGAGAAGCCGAAGCGTGCGGACCTGAAGGCATGGGTCGATCACATTTGCGCGACGGCATTGCCTGGCGCAACGCACGAGCACAGACGGCATCTCTTCAAGACGTTGCTGGAGAGCGAGTGGAAGTTCGTCAACTGGCTAACCCACAGCAAGAAGTCGAAGTGGCATGACGCAGAGGCCGCCTTGTCGATCACTGAGCATGCTATCGGGCACTGTTCGGCCGTGGTCGTGCGACTGCTACGGAAGGTGCCCGAGGAGTGCCCCGCCTGCGGTTCGCATCGACTGTCTCCCCAGCGTGGATTCCACGAGGATTTTCCGGAGGACGAACTGGAGTGGCCGGCGTGCGACAAGTGCGATTGGATGGGCGAGCCGGTGCTGATCGAAAAGGTGCGGCGTGAACCTGAAGAGGACAGTCCCGCGCCATCAGGTGAGCACGTTCTGCCGACCGTGCCGCTGAGAACGCTAATGCGCCCGAAGGGCCGTCGCGATGACAGTGAATAGTAAGTCTGGACGATGAGCTATGACACTACAGTTCCGGGCTACCTGAAACGTTGCAAACAGCGTCGTGATGCCGGTAGTCTTCAAGACCTCTTATACGCAGCCCTGGAGCTTCGATTGGGGGTCGAGATGCGTCTGGCGGAAAGTGTGCAGGCTGTTGACGGCTTGACAGTTGCGCAGCGCCGTCAGTGGAAGGTCGTCCATCTCGCAAACACGCTTCAGACTGTCAAGTGGAGTAATGAAGATGACGTTCTGGTGATGCTCTATCACTTGAAAGAACCGGATGAGACCTTTGAGCTTCACTACTTCCCGGTGACAAAGCGGCTGATTGAAACAGTCGGTCGGCTGGGAGACTTCCTTCCTTCATCGAAACGAGCGTCTCGTGTCGGACCAGGCGGCTGTGTATAGGGAGTTGACTACGCTTGTGAAGGAAGGCTACGGCGACCTGTTGATGGCAAGCTCAGGTGAGTGTCAATTTGTCGAGAAAATACAATTACCCCATGTCGCCATCCTGGCTAGGTTCAGCAAAGGCGGCGCCGCGGAGCTGCAATTTCAAGATCAAGAGGGAGCTCTGTAACGAGTTGCTCGATCCCGGCTCCATGCTGATTCAGCCGAGGTCTGCACCCGGGCCTCGTTCGCCCCGGACGCCTCAGGCTTCATAGCATGACGAACTACGCTCAGGCGGTAGTCAAAATGTTGCGGTGCCGCTCGGCACCAAACCACTCCGATCCCGCTACAGCGCGCTCGACCACTTCCAGCAACACCGATCGGCCTCTGCGCAGCGTCGGTGAATGGCTGCGCGCCTCGTTTTCCAGAAGCACCCAGGTCATGAACATACCGCTGACCGGCGCCCAGCTCAGGCTCGGCGCCATTTTTGAACGATAAAGGGAGCACGCTGGAACGACCGTGAAACCGCGATCCAGCGCGGCAAGGTCCAAACAAAGTGCAAGCGAGTCTGTCTCGACAAGAACCTTGAAAGTCAGCCCTTTTCGTACGAGCGCGTGTTCCACCTGAGAACGCAGCACGTTTGGGCGCGCGGGCAGTATGAGATTGAGTGCGCTCAGGCTTGCAACTGTTTGGGGCTGCGAGGGCACAAGGCCTTTATGATTTGAGCCAACCAGGATAAGAGGCTCTCTCACAAGTGGTGTTTGCTGGAACCCTGCGGGCGGTGAAGGCTCAAACGGAATGATGCACAAATCGAGCGTGCCCGCGAGCATCTGGTCTCGCACGCTGTTACTTACGCCCTCGGAAACTCTTAACTTCACCCCCGGATAAGTTCTGCTCAGTCGCTGGACGAACTCGACCGTGAAGACTTCCTGCCATGACGGAGGAATGCCCAGGTTCAGGTGTCCCGCAGCTGCCTCGCCCACCTCTTCTTTGATCGAAGTCAGTTGGCGCAGGAGCGGTCGGGTTCGATCGGCGAGCAATCTCCCGGCATCTGTGAGCCGCACGCCACCCCGCGAGCGGACGAACAACTGGGCGCCGACTTTTTGCTCGAGATTCGCGATATGCCGCGACAGCGCTGGCTGCGAAATATGCAAGTCGGCAGCGGCCTTGTTGATGCTTCCCAGATCAGAGACCCGAAGGAAGTATTCGAGCAACTGTGAATCCAAGGTGGTGCCCCGAAAGATGAATAACACGTATAGGAACTCGACATTATCCTTATGACGCGGTCATCCTTACCATAGGCAAAACCCGCCAGCAAGGCGGCAGGATTGGACAACGAGATGAGCATGGATCCGAGCGCGAGGAACGACTTTCGGCAGGCACCGGACACGCTGCGTCGCACAAACCTTAGAAGGCTCTTCGCACCTCGGACGATCGCTGTCGTCGGCGCTTCGCTCGACGAGACCAAGGCTGGATCACAAGCATTGCATACACTGCGGTCATTCCCTGGGCGAGTGGTTGCGATCCACCCCAAGGAACGAGAAATTCGTGGGATCGCTTGTTTCCCAAGCTTCGCCGCCTGCCCGGACAAGATCGACCTCGCGGTGCTCGCTGTACCGGCCATTGCGTGCGTTGAAGTTGCCGCTGCTGCTTCCCAGCAAGGTGTCGGAGGCCTTTTCGTCATTTCAGGGGGATTTGGCGAAACCGGGGCGGCCGGCATCGCGCTACAGGAGCAAGTGGCGCGGATCTGCGCCACCACTGGACTGCGACTTCTCGGTCCCAATACCTCCGGCTTCCTGAATCCACATCTTTCTTGTGTTGCGAGCTTTGTCCCCGGCGTCGAGCAGATTGCTGCAGGACGCATCGCGGTAGTGGCGCAATCCGGCGGTGTGAATCTCACCATCGCATTCTTGCTGCGCCAACTGGGTGAGGGGGTGTCGCTTGCGGTAGGACTCGGCAACGCCGTGGATGTCGGCACGGCGGACATCCTGAGAATGCTTGCCGACGATCCGGAAACGCAAGCGATCGCCGTGCACTTGGAGGGAGTCCCGCGAGGACGCGAGCTGTTCGACGTGCTGCGCGAAGTCACCCGCCGCAAGCCAGTCGTGGCGCTCGTCGCCGGGCGTTCCGATGTGGGCGACTTCGCCGTCTCGCACACGGGCAACCTGATGGGCTCGCACTCGCGAACTGTCGCTGCGCTGAGTCAGGCCGGTGCGGTTGTGGTTGAGCGAACGGAAGACCTGGTACAGGCTGCCGTCGTTCTCGCCGACCGCCGCTTGCCTCCCAAACAAAGGAATGGCATTGGTCTTGTCACGGGCCAAGCAGGTCCGGGACTGCTGATCGTTGACGGCTTGCAAACCGCTGGCGTGCAGGTGCCTGAACTTGGCAGCGAGACCGTGACCAGGCTGCAGGGGCTTCTTCCGCCGATGACGTATCTCAAGAATCCGGTCGATACCGGGCGGCCAGGGTGCACGTTTCCACAGGTCATCGAGCAGGTCGCGAGCGACGCGCGTATCGACGCGTTGCTCGTCTTCGGCTTGTCCGAACCTGCCGTCCTTGATCCGGTCGCCGCTCTCGTGCCCACCCATACGTTGACCAGCAAGCCCATTGTCTTCGGAACACTGGGGCTGGACGAGCAAGTTGCCTGTGTCGGGGATGGACTGCGCAAGTCGCGCTTGACCATGGTGCGAAGTCCAGAACGTCTGGTCCTTGCTGGGCAGGCATTGGACGTGGATTCGCGTGCGCAATGGCGGCTGAGCGCGACGGGTGGACAAGCCAAGCTTCCAATGACCACCGCATTGACCCGTTCGCTGAACGAGGACGAGGCGAAGCGCTTTCTCTCGGAATGGGGAATAGCGAGCCCTACTCGACGCTTGACCCGGGGCCGCGACGAGGCACTGCGGGCCTTTCGGGAATTGCACAAGCCATTCGCCGTCAAGATAGCTGCCGACGACATTCCCCACAAGACCGAGGCCGGCGGTGTCTTCCTGGGCATCGGGGATGAGCATTCGTTCCTGGATGCGCTGTCCCAAATCGAGCGCATTCCCACTTCCGACCCGGGCCGCGTGCTTGTTGAAGAGATGGCACCTGCGGGAGTCGACCTGATCGTCGGCGCGGTGCGCGATCCATCTTGGGGGCCCTGTGTCGTCATTGGCCTGGGAGGCGTCTTCACCGAGGCGCTGGCTGATTACTCAGTTCGCCTTGCGCCTATCGGACCCCTCGACGTGGCCGACATGCTTGGTGAGCTCCGCGGGAACAAAATCCTCGAAGGATTCCGTGGAATGCCTCCCTGTGATCGGGAGGCGGTCGCCCTAACCGCCATTGCACTTGGCAATCTCCTGGCCGCGCACCCTGAAGTTCAGGAAGTGGAGATCAATCCATTGCGAGTCACAGACCAGGGCGCGCAGGCGCTGGACGCGTTGATCGTCGTCGGCTAAACGAGGCCCAACCCTTCCAATCCAGGACCGGCGCCCAATTTCGGAGATCGAATGGACCTGAATCTCCTCGAATACCTGCTTCGAGTTGCCGAACTTGGAAGCATCAATCGCGCGGCGATCGATCTTCAGATGTCGCAGCCCGCTCTCTCGCGCAATATCGCGGCCTTGGAGCACGAAATGGGTGCAGCCCTCTTCGTGCGCACGCAAGGCGGCGTGCACCTGACCGAAGCCGGCAAGCTGCTCGCGGACCGTGCTCGACCGTTGCTCAGGCAGTTCACGATCCTGCAGGAGCAGGTCGGCGAGAAGGCCGCTGGTCAGTTGTCGATCGGATTGCCAGCGTCTTGGAGACATGTGTTTACGTCTCGCTTCGTCGAAAACATGATGGATCAATATCCCGGCGTCGCGCTGCGCGTCTATGAGGGGGTCAGCAATGCGATCCGCGAATACATGGCGGCAGGGCTTCTCGATCTTTGTGTCGTGGCCTACGACGAGACACCGGCCAGCGGCTATCGGCAAACTGCCATGGTCCGCGAACCTCTGGTACTTGTAGGGAGCCTCGCGATTGATCTTCGCAGCGACCGGGCCATATCGATCGATGTGCTGCATGATCTGAAGCTCATCCTCCCGGCCAAGCCGAACGTGTTGAGGTCCCACGTCGAAAGTTCGATGCTTCGACGAGGACTCAAATTCCACCTGGTGACCGAGACGGACACGCTCGCGCTCTGCCTGGACCTCGCTGAATGCGGCCTCGGTTTGACCGTGGTCCCGGCATGCTCCATCTTCGATGTCGAGAAGAATCCGAACATTCATTGGGCACCCATTCTGGACAGTCACTTCACGTGGGCCCTGTGTGAGAACTCCGCCAGAGAACACTCACAGGCGGTAATGGAAGGGCGCCGCCTTGTGTTGTCCACTGTTGCCGACAGGATGACAGACCAGCGCTGGTTCGGCGCACAACCTCTCGATGAACTCGTGTCTTCAGTGCGCGAGGCGTCCGAACAATCGCGGGCCGGGTTTGCCAGCGCTTGACGTACAACGTCACGCCGGAAGCCTCGTCGCATATCGACTAAAGCCGGCATCGATCGGGATCACCATTTGCCTCTTTCGTCGCGCTTCACATCATTCGATCTCAAACACATGGGCAAGCATCATGAGTAGGCTGTTCTCGAAAGGCAGGATGGGTCCCATGGATTTACGAAATCGGATCGTTGTCGCGCCCATGTGTCAGTATTCCGCAGTTGACGGTAGTGCGAGCGACTGGCACCTGATTCACCTAGGACAACTTGCGCTATCGGGTGCAGCACTTTTGATCCTCGAGGCAACGGCGGTGGAACCGCAGGGGCGCATCACCCTGGGCGATCTCGGCCTCTACTCCGACGCAAACGAGGCCGCGCTGCGGCGGGTGTTGCACGCCATTCGCAAACACTCGACGATGAAGATCGGCATTCAGATATCCCACGCGGGAAGAAGAGCATCTTGCCACGCACCCTGGGAAGGCGGCCACAGTCTCACAGCGGCCGAAGGCGCTTGGCAGACCGTCGCGCCGTCTCCGCTTCCGTACGCTGAAAGCGACCGCCTACCGCGCGAGCTCCGCACTGCCGACCTCGAGTGCATCAAGGATGCGTTCGTTGCAGCAGCAAGCAGAGCGGTGTCACTTGGCCTTGACTCCATCGAACTTCACTTCGCGCATGGCTATCTGATTCATCAGTTCCTGTCTCCGATCTCGAATCAGAGACATGACCAGTACGGAGGCAATTTCACGAATCGGATCCGATTCCCTCTCGAAGTATTCGATGCAGTTCGCAAGGCGACGCCATCACGTGTCGCTCTGGGCGTACGCCTCTCCGCAACCGATTGGATTGATTCGGAGCCATCCTGGAATATCGATCAGAGTGTGCGGCTCACCAAGTCGCTCGCTCAGTCGGGCGCGAGCTATGTTCACGTAACGACAGGCGGCATCTCTCCGAGGCAGAAGATCGTGCTGGGCGAGGGCTATCAGGTGCCCTTCGCGGAGCGCATCCGCGCCGAGTCGAAGCTGACAACAATCGCTGTGGGACTCGTCACGGACCCGCGGCACGCCGAAGAGATCGTCGCACAAGGGCGTGCGGATTTCGTTGCCGTGGCTCGCGCGGTGCTCTTCGAGCCCCACTGGCCTTGGCGGGCCGCCGCCGAACTGGGAGCGCGGGTTGAAGTCCCCCCGCAGTACTGGCGATCGCAGCCCCGTGGACTCGATGGCCTGTTCGGGGACATCGATGTGCGGACACCACTTGAGCGTGGTGCCGCATCAGTTGAGCGCTGACGCACATATGCGGGGGCTTCAGTATCCGCGCGATGTCTCCTGCACTTTCGGCCAAAGCCATCAAACCGACGCGCTATGCGCTTCGGGGGTTGCAGAAAGTGAATAAAAAGCCATTCGCAGACCGGTTCGCGCCAGCAGTGGCCAGGCGCGCACACTTTATTCGATGGCGGGGCGTGGGCCTCTTTCGTCTTAGATTAATTGCAGGGGGATTTAAAGGATGACCACCAAACTCGATGAAAGGCTCTACGAGTTGCGTCTTTACCGAGTAGCGCCTGGTCGCCAGGAGGACATGGAGAGCAGGGTGTTCGACCACCTTTCGAGGATCTTTCCCAGGAACGGTATTCATCCGATGGCCGCATGGAGTGTGACGTCGGGCGCAAATCTGCCGATGTTTGCCTACATCACGCCTTGGCGGACGCTTGAAGAACGAAACCAGGCTTGGAGCCGCTTTTACTCAGACCCCGACTGGCACGCCGCCCGGAATCGCACGAATGCCGGGGGTCAGCTCGTGGAGCGCTTCGAGGTCGTCTTTATGCGCGCGCTGACCCCCTGGAACTCTGATATGGCCGCTCACGCGGGCGGTTCCATCGTGGAGCTGATGATCCATGAAGTCGCCGTCGGTGAGCCTGCAGCCGTGCGTGCCGCATTGCTCGAGCATCGTGCACCTGCCTTGACGCGTGCCGGTGCCTCGCTTCTCGGGGTATTCGAGGTGATCAGTGGGCGGCCGCTGCCCAGCGCCGTCATTCTCGCCTCGTGGCCTAACGCATCCACCCGGGAGGACACGACGAGTTCGCGCAATCGAACGTCGAAGCAACCGCTGCTTCCGAATACTCGGCCGGTGCTGGAACGCGCGGACATCTCCTTGATGCGCGTGCTGGAGGTCGAATGGGCTGGCCAGT
Source organism: Variovorax sp. P5_A3 (assembly GCF_056400665.1). NCBI lineage: Bacteria > Pseudomonadati > Pseudomonadota > Betaproteobacteria > Burkholderiales > Comamonadaceae > Variovorax > Variovorax sp. P5_A3. The sequence goes on from NZ_JBFUKW010000010.1 coordinate 80,432, forward strand.
GAAAACCCGTGCGCTAGGTCGACGAGGCCGAAGGTTGCTATGGGACTAGAGGCAGAAAGCGCCATCGACCCAACGACAGAAATGCAATTGACCGCGATCGATCTCGCCGATTCGTCGGCCGACAAGGCCATTGTTCTCCTGAAGCGAAATCGGAATCTCCAATTCAGGGAGTTCGACGCATATTGGGAGCGGGTGCATGGTCCATTGGTCTTGAGTATGCGTGAGTACAAGGCCTACCGCCGGCGGTATGTGCAAGACCATCTGATTCAGGGTTGCCTTGATGAAAGGCATTTCCCGTTCGACGGCATCACGCAGATCTGGCCGACGAAAAGCCCGCCCCCGGTCGCTTTCGACCAAACGTCGGAGTTCGTGACGCATGTCATCCCGGATGAGCTCAAGATGCTCGAGCGCGATGCGAGTATCCATTGCTTGGCACGAGAGAGCGTACTTCGAGAGGGTCGCGGCGAGTGCAAATTGATGGTCTTCATGGCGGCTCATTCCGACGTGCCCTTGGAAGAATGTCATTTGCGTTTTCGGACGGAGTATGCGCATCGACTGCTCACCCACCCAGATGTCGATCGGCGCGTCCGCGGGCTCGCGCTCAGCGCTGTTTACCCCGATTCCCTGATATCCATGCAAGGTCGCCAGGTGCCCCCCGGCGTGCGCTTCGACTTCGTCGTGGAAGTGTGGTTCGATTCTCTCGTCGAAGCGCGCGCGACACTGGGTTTCATCCAGTTCTCCGAAACTGAAAGACTGCAGGCCGGTTTTCAAAGTACACCGATGCACGCCTTGTTCTCGGAAGTCGTGCTCTATGGCGACGCGGGCACCGAACCCCCTTTTAGCCTTGACTCGATGAGCTCTGCCCGCGACCGCTATCCACCGATCGGCTAGCAACCATGTGCGAAGGGCATTACGCGGTTCAGAGACCGGCGCGTAGCATCCTTTCCACCGAGAGACGCGTTCGGTTCGAGCCGTCCAACAGCCCCGCCGGCTCTTGGGAACTCGCGCGTCGGCCCTCGACGGACGGGTGCCGCCATTCGATAGAAAGTTGGCTTCCCTACGGATTCAGCATGCAGTTCCATATCAGCGAGACCGAACTCAACCTTCGATACAAACTTCTAAGCGGCCTGATCATTCCGCGGCCGATCGCTCTCGTGACGACCTGCAGCGCCTCAGGAAGGGTCAACGCTGCTCCGTTTAGCTTCTTCAACGTTCTCAGTCACGATCCCCCCTTGCTCGCCCTCGGAATCTACAAGCTCGGTCCTGGGGAACTGAAAGATACGGTGCGGAACATCCGCGAGACCGGGCATTTCATCGTCAACCTGGTTGGCTTCGAAATGGCGGAGCAGATGAACATCTGCAGTGTGGAATTTCCGTTCGACGCGGACGAGATTGAGGTGGCGGGCTTGACCGCCGAGCAGGGCGCGTACGTGAATGCCCCCAGGATTCTTGAGTCGCCGGTGAGCCTCGAATGCATCATCGAACGGGAGATCACGCTCGGCGATCAGGGTCAACGATCGATCATCCTTGGGACGATCGTACACCTCCACGTCCGCGACGGCATCCTCAACGCGCAACACCATGCGGACATCTCGAAGCTCGACGTCGTCGGTCGCTTATCGGGTCCCACCTATGCGCGGCTTACCGACACCTTCGACATGCCCGCGATGACGGTTCGAGACTGGGAAAGGCGCCAAGGCATCGAACGACCCAACGCGGCAGATGGTTCTTCGAGAACCATCGATCCACGGCTATCGATGTAAGCCGTGCGGCCCAAACACGTAGAGACTGAACACTAAGCACACGAAAACTTGAAATGAGCAATCCCAAAGTCATCGTCACCATCGCGCCGACCGGAGGCATGGCCTCCAAGGCACAAAATCCGCATCTGCCAACCCAGCCCCAAGAGATTGCGGAGGATGTCTATCGTTGTTTCAACGAGGGGGCAAGCGTGGTGGCGGTTCATGCGCGCCGGCCCGACGACGAGGCGACCTGCGATCCCGCGATCTACACCGCCATCAACCGACTGATTCGCGCCAAGTGCGACATCGTCCTGAACAACTCGACGGGCGGTGGCATCAATGGAGACATGGTTCATCCCGTCGGAAACAGCGAATACTGGGAAATACGCTGGGCCGAACGCCTTAGAGGAATGGAAGGCGAGGGCGTGGAGATGTGCACGCTCGACGCGCAGTCGGTCTTTGCGAGTTTCGGCGGGAAGGAGATCATGGTGGCGACGATGCCTTCGCGGATTCGACAGCTTGCCATCATGATGAAGGAGCGCGGCATCAAGCCGGAGTGGGAAGTTTTCGGCTTGGCCGACGTTGTCCAGGATGTGAGTCGAATGATCGCGGAGGGTTTGGACTCGGCGCCGCACTTCGTGAATATCGTGCTTGGCGTCAATGCGTTCCAGGGAGCCCTTCCATATACGCCGCGACTCCTCCAGACCATGGTGGACCACCTTCCAAAGAACTCCGTCTTCAACGTCAGCGCGATCGGCCCGGCGCAATTGCCGGCGGCTGTCAACTCCTTGCTGCTCGGGGGACATGTCCGGGTGGGCCTGGAAGACAATCTCTACTATTCAAAAGGTGAGTTGGCGACGAATGTGAGGCTCGTCGAGAGGCTGATTCGCATGGTGCGAGACCTCGGGTTTGAGCCTGCCACACCGGACGAAGCGCGGCAGATCATGGGCCTTGCTTCAATCCACTGACGCCACACACCGGTACGCACGTGCGGTAGAGGGGTTCTGACCTCTCTCCGTGATTCGCCAAAGAACCTCCATGCAAACAATGTATCTTCAACCTGAGGATGTACGCTCGGTGGCCATCATCGGTGCCGGTTCGGTCGGCGCCGGTTGGGCATCGCTCTACCTTGCCCGCGGCCTTGATGTCGTCGCGTACGATCCCTCGCCAGGCGCCGAGTTGCGCGCCATCAAGTTCATAGAGGACGCCTGGGACGCACTGCTCGAACTGGGGCTGGCGCAATCTCACAAGCCACCGTTTAATCGAATCCGTTTCGTTGGCGGGGCCGCCGAAGCTATTGCGAGTTGCGATGTCATCCAGGAAAGCGCACCCGAGCGCCTGGACCTCAAGAACCGTCTTCTCGCTGAGCTCGATGGCCTGGCCGAGCCCCACAAGATCATCATGTCGAGTACGGGAGGGATCCCTGCTTCGCAACTCCAGGCGGCCTGCGTCCACCAGAATCGCGTGGTGGTTGTCCACCCTTTCAATCCATCGCATCTGATCCCGCTGGTTGAAGTGATCGGCGGTCGCAACACCGAGGAGGCGGTCATCGAGTGGGCCATGGGCTTTGCGCGGCACATCGGCAAACGACCGATCCGCTTGACCGCCGAAGCGAGTGGGCACATGACGAACCGGTTGCAGTTTGCACTCGTTCGCGAAGCCGTGTCTTGCTTGCTGGAAGGCGTCGCCAGCGCGAGCGACATCGACCAGGCGGTTCGTTTCGGGCTTGCACCGCGATGGGCCTTGATGGGGAGTCTGCTGACGCTGCATCTGGCGGGAGGAGACGCCGGGATGCGAGGAATCCTCGATCATGCAGGGGAGGCCATTGAGCAATGGTGGACGCCCAGGACCTCTCCGCAACTGACGCCTGCCGTTCGCGATCGGTTGGTTGCGGCCGCAAGGGAGGTCGCCGTAGGCCGTGACGTCTCGGAGTGGATTGAATGGCGCGACTCCGCATTGGTCGATGTCTTGAAGCTCCAGGCCGCGCTGCCGATGCTGCAAAGTGGAGAAACAGCATGAACAGTCAAGCAGGCTGGATGTCGCAGGTCTCGGCATCGGTCGGGCTCGAAATCAGGGGTGTGACTGCGATCGTCACCCTCGACCGTCCTGCGAAGCGAAACGCGCTGAGCGACGAGCTGGTGGAGAGCCTCCAGACCCTCTTTGCCACCGTGCCGGATGGCATCAGTTGCATCGTACTGCGCGGAGCTGGAGGGAACTTCTGTTCCGGATTGGATTTGAACGAGCTCAAGGAGACCTCAATAACCGAGAGCTTCGTGACTGGAAAGATTGGGCAGCGGCTGAACGACACGATCCAGTTCTGCAAGGTACCCGTGATCGCAGTTCTCGAAGGTGCGGTCATCGGCGGCGGGCTTGAGCTCGCGTCCGCGGCTCACATCAGGGTGTCGGATTCTTCGGCCTACTTTGCACTTCCGGAGGCCACGCGCGGCATCTTTCTCGGTTCCGGCGGAACCGTGAGGTTGTCGAGACTCGTCGGTGTCTCGACCGTGATGGAGATGATGCTGTCTGGCCGGGTCTACGGCGCAGAGGATGGCTATCGTCTCTTGAGATTGAGCCACTACCTCGTAGAGCCGGAAACGGCGCTCGCTAAGGCCCTCGAACTCGCTGAGAAGATCGCAGGCAATGCACCGCTCGCGAATTTTGGCGTGATCCAGGCGCTGCCTCGCATCGTCGAGCAGGACCCTCAGAGCGGATTGTTCACCGAAATGCTGATGGCCGGAATCGCTCAAGCCGACGAGGAGGCAAAGCGGCGGCTGCGCGATTTTCTCGATCGCAAGATGAACAAGGTGTCGCGAACATGACGGTTGACTCAAATACGAAGACCTTTGGCAGCATCGTTCGCCAGCAAGCGAAGGACTTCCCGAACAAGGTAGCGTTCTCTACGCTTGACGGGGGGCAGGTCAGCTTCTCGGCATTCGAGCAGCGCATCTGTCGCCTGGCCGACGCCATACTTTCGTTGGGCCTCGAGGCAGGCGATCGGGTGGCCATCCTGGCATTCAACCGGGTCGAGTACGTGGAGGTCTACGGCCTCTCGGATGCACATCTGATTGTGGTTCCGCTCAATTGGCGCCTGCGCCCGGAAGAACTGGCCCGACTTATTGGCAACAGCTCTCCCAAAGTCATTTTTGTCGACGAAGCACATCGCGAAGTCCTCGATCTCATCCGTGTTCGCATTCCTGAAGTTCAACATTTCATCTTGTTCGGTCCGGCGGCCATTGGTTGGCGTTCCTACGAGGAGCTCCTTGCGAGTGCGAGGCCCGCGTGCAAGTATCCGAGAGCCGGCGAGCGGGACGTCTTGTCCCTCATCTACACCAGCGGAACCATCGGAGCGCCCAAAGGTGTTGAGATCACGCATTCGGGCGCTGTCGGCAACGCCAGGTCAGCTGCAACCGATCTCCTGTCGTTGTCGAACGCCGACACGACCATGGCCTTAATGCCCATGTTCCATGCGGGAGGGATGTGGTATCACCTCTTCGCAAGCTTCAGCGCGGGATGCACGACCCTCATTCTTGACAAGTTCGATCCCGCAGTGGTGCTCACAGAGCTTTCTAGACGCGAGATCACGAATGTGCACCTGGTGCCGACCATGATTGGTGCGCTGCTTTCCCATCCGAACATTTCACGCACGAATCTGAACGCAGTGCGAAAGATTTTCTACGCTGCGTCGTCGATACCGACCGAGCTGCTGCGCCGTGCGATGGAGACGTTTCCGCACTCCGACTTCATTCAGTCCTATGGGTCGACCGAAGCTGGCGTCCTGACAGTGCTCGATCCGGCGGCCCATCGCAAGGCCCTCACTCCAGGAAATGAGCATTTGCTGAAGTCGTGCGGCCGCCCCGTGAATGGGCGCAGGCTCCGAATCGCTGGAGCGAACGATCGCCTCTCCAGCCCCGGAGAAGTGGGTGAGATCGAGGCGCTCAGCCCGGACATGATGCGCGGCTACTGGTTGAACGCCGACGCGACCGCGAACGCGCTGAACGATGGCTGGATGCGCACGGGCGATCTGGGATACGTCGACGCCGACGGCTACTTTTACGTGATCGACAGGAAGAGCGACATGATCGTGACCGGTGGAGAGAATGTATTTCCGAGCGAGGTTGAGTCCGAACTCTACGGCGACGACGATATCGTCGAAGCAGCCGTCTTCGGCCTTCCCGACCCGGTGTGGATCGAAAGGGTCGTCGCCGCGATCGTGCTCCGGCCGAACGCGACCCGCACCACCGCTTCGATCGACGCGCACCTTCGCGGTAGGCTGGCCGCCTATAAGTGCCCCAAAGAGATCTTTCTCGTCCCAAGCCTGCCGAAGAATCCGGCTGGCAAGATCCTCCGCAAAGAACTGCGGCAGCAATACGCATCGAATCGCTGACAGGCCAGAATGTTTCACAACACGCAGGATGCTGCTGAGTTTCGTAACCACCTCGCGCGGTGGGTGGACGACCGCCTGGTGCCCCAGGCCGAAGCGCTTGACAAGGCGGGCGTGTTTCCTCGAGAGCTTTTTCGAGAATTGGGCTCGCTGGGCTACTACGGCGTCATGTACCCGGAGGAGGCGGGCGGTATCGGCTCGGACAACCCGTACACCTTGTTCACGATCCTCTGCGAAGAGCTTGCTCGCGGCTCGATGGGGTTTGCTGCGGGGGTTTGCATGCAGGGTTCGACCGCGACCCACACCATTTACCGATGGGGTCGGCCGAGCCTGCGCGAGCGTTTTCTCAAGCCGGCGCTCCGCGGGGAGCTGATCGGCGCTTTCGCTATCACGGAGCCCGACGCCGGGTCGGACGCAGGTTCTCTACGCACCAAGGCGGTCAAGGTGAAAGGTGGATGGGCACTCAGCGGCACGAAGATGTTCACGAGCAATGGCACCGTCGCGGACTTTGTCACTGTGGTCGCGACGACGAACCAGGAAGCCGGGGCCAGGGGCCACCGAATGTTTCTCGTCGAGAGCGCCGCAAAGGGATTTGCGGTCGGCCGCCGACTCGAAAAGTTTGCGATTCACTGTGCTGACACCGCCGAACTCGTGCTGAACAACGTTTTCGTTCCAGATGAGATGGTCCTCGACGCCGGGGATGCGTCTTCGTTCACTGCCTACAGATCCTTGACCGTCGATCGTATCTTCACGGCGGCACTTGCGCTGGGCACCGGACAGGCCGCCTACGATGCCGCGCTGCGGTACGCCAAGGAGCGGTCCCAATTTGGTCAGCCGATCGGCAAGTTTCAAGCGGTGCAATTCAAACTGGTCGACATGCTCGCAAAGCTCGAACAGGCGAGGCTCTACACCTACTATGCGGCAGGGCTCGCGGACGCGGGAAAACCCATCACGGCAGAGGCTGCGCTCGCGAAAATAGCCGCGGCTGAAGGATGCCATCAGGTCTGCCAGGCGGCGCTCTCCATCTTCGGTGGATATGGCTTGATGAGCGAGTATCCGGTCCAACGCTTTCTGCGGGATTCGTACTTCCCGATGGTCGGCGGCGGCACGAGCGACATCATGCGAATGGTTGTGGCACGCCACCTAGGCCTTTGAGGCACTGAAGCGCCCATCGACCCCAGCTGCACGAACTCCCGCTCGGAACGACGATCGCCATTTCAGGTAATACAGGCCTTGAATGGCGGCTATGTCATCTCCGCATTGGCTAGCATTCGCATATGCAAGAAAAATTCATCCATCCCGATTGGAATTCCCGATTCACGCAACAGTCCTCTCAACGCCTGTATCGGTGTGCAAGAGACTAACTTCAAAGGAGACAAGATGGATTCGTCAAAGCGCCGACTGCTGCGCCTTTCACTCGCCGCCGCCGTGGTTCCCGTGCAGGCGATATGCGCCGCGGCCGAGCCGGCTTATCCGACAAAGCCAATTCGGCTGATCGTCGGATTCGCGCCAGGAGGTCCAACCGATCAGGTCGCCAGAGTCGTCGCCGAAGGTTTGTCCAAACGCCTTCTTCAGCCCGTCATCGTCGAAAACCGCTCAGGGGGAAACCTCATCCCTGCGACCGTTTATGTCGCCAAGGCTCCACCCGACGGCTACACGCTGCACCTGACCAACGGGCAGCCCTTCACGTTGAATCTGGCCACGTATACCACCTTGCCCTACGGTCCGAACGACTACACGGCAATCGCGCAGGTCTCCGAGTCACCGATGGGCCTGTTCGTTCGATCGAACAGTCGCTTCCGAACCCTCGGCGAACTGGTGAGCTACGCCAAAGCCAATCCCGGAGCGCTGAATGCAGGAGCGCCCGGGTCCATGTCCGAGTCGGTGCTGGAGCTGGAGATGTTCAACGCGCTTGCCGGCATCGACATCAAGCAGATACCCTATGCAGGCATGGCTCCCGTGATCCTCAGTTTGCTGCAAGGGACCGTCGATCTCGTCTTCTGCGACTTCTTCAACGCATTGCCGCACATCCAGGCCGGCGCTATTCGAGTTCTGGCGGTGGCGCAACAAAAAAGGGTTCCTTTCCTGCCGGACGTCCCTACATTTGCCGAAGCTGGCTATCCGACCTTTTCGATTCCACCCATCTTCAATGGCTTGCTGGGGCCGCCCGGCATGTCGCACGCTCTGGTCGAACAACTCAACGCCGCCGTCACCTCGGTCGTCGCGTCGCCCGAATTTAAGAAATATTGTGCCGAGAGCACCTTTTTGCCTATCACCGGCCGGCCGGAAATGCTCGTCGGCCATATTAGAGAGGGCTATGCTGCCTATCTTCCGATCGTCAAACGTCTGGGCCTGAAGATCAACTGAGACGATTCGAGCCAGGGCGCTTCTTTCGAGCAGCAGGTCGATGTCACGTCAAAACGATCCGGGCCTGATACCAGGACCTGGATGGAGCAACTATGTGTACGCAGGATTTCGCAGGAAAAGTGGCCTTTGTTACGGGGGCAGGGCAAGGTTTGGGGGAGCACGTCGCCCGTCTTCTTTCGGAGCGTGGTGCGCATGTTGTCGTGGCCGACATTGACGCCGCCGCGGCCGCCCGGACGGCCGATCTGATCGATGCGAGCGGTGGTCGTGCGTTTGCGGTTGCGCTCGACGTGGCGGACGAATCTCAATGGTTTCGAGCGCTCGAGACCGTCGAGCGACGTTGTGCCAAGGTGGACGTGCTTGTCAACAACGCAGGCATTATCAAGTTCGGAAGAATCGAGTCCATGGAGGTCGATGTGTTCGATCTCACGATGCGCATCAATGTGCGCGGGACCTTCCTTGGATGCAAGGCCATCCTTCCGTTGATGCGCGCGGCGGGCGGAGGCGCGATCGTCAACGTCGGTTCGATGGGGGGACTGATCGCCCACCGGATCGGAAGTGCTGCATACGCGACGTCGAAGGGCGCTGTTCGCATGCTGACCAAGGCAGTAGCCATGGACTATCTCGAGCACCATATCCGCGTAAATTCGGTCCTGCCCGGGTCGATGGATACGCCGTTCTCTCGTCCCAAACTTCTCGACCCGGAATTGCGCAAGGTGGCTCTCGGCCGCACGCCGATGGAACGTCCTGCGGATCCCTCGGAAGTAGCTCGTACCGTCGCATTCCTCGCATCGGACGAAGCCTCGTACATGACGGGGTCGGATTTGGTGGTCGATGGGGGCTGGACTGCGTGCTGAGTTGGGGGACCGTCGTGATCCCTTGAATCACCTGCAAGGTGGTCACGAGGCTCTCTGGCCAGCGGAGCCGGCAACTCGGTGAATTTGTCGCGGAAGTTTGGCGCGGACGCCGGCGATGACGACGAGCATCGCGGCGACGGTCCAAATGTCGAAGGTCTTCCCGATTGAGCGCCAACGAAACTTGACCTTCCCAACTTGACCATCGAGAGGTCTATCGCGCACCCGATGATGACCTTGAACGCATCCAGGCCATGCCGTCGCGATCAAAGTCGACGATAACTGGGGCGAACATCCTCGTCACTCTTCCGGCCCGAGCATTGAAGCCGGCTCGTGGGACGCCGTCCTCGCTGTTCGCAGCGTCACGAATTCTTCGGCGACGGTCGGATGTATGCCAATAGTCGAGTCAAACACGCTCTTTGACGCGCCGGCTCGCATCGCCACTGCAAATCCTTGAACGATCTCTGGCGCATCTTCGCCCACCATATGCAATCCCACGACACGATCGCTGGAGGCGTCCACTACCAGTTTCATGAACGTCCGCTCTCCCTTTTCAGAAAGCGTCTGTCGCAACGATCTGAATTCCGACGAAAAGACACTCACCCGCATCCCCTTTTGGCGGGCTTGTTCCTCGCTATAGCCGCAGGTCGCGACGGCCGGATGGGTGAAGACGGCGGTCGGTAAGTATTCGTAATCCACCGTGCGCCGCGAAGGCTGAAGCGGATCGGGGTACAGCAAGTCGACCACCGACATCGCTTCGGCCAATGCAACAGGCGTGAGTTGCCGTGAAGCCGTCACGTCTCCCACTGCGAAGATCGAACGGCTCGACGTTCTGTACTCTGCATCGACCCGTATCCGTCCAAGCGGATCGAGCGCCACCGCGACGTTCTCCAGGCCTAGGCCAGCAGTATTCGGGATACGGCCGGTTGCATAGAGTACAGCGTCGACCTCGATGCGTTCTCCCGTCGTCGACGTGACAAGCAGCGCACCTCTCGATTTTTCGATTGATTGGATCTCGACACGAGGTCGAAACCCGACGCCGAGTTCCGCCATCTGTCGCACCAGAAACTCTCGCATCTCGACGTCGAATTCGTTCAGGATCCAATCGCGCCGAAACACTTGAGTGACTTGCGACCCGAGTCCATTGAAGATGGACGCGAATTCGCATGCGATGTACCCCCCGCCGACGACGAGCAGTCGCTTCGGGACTTCCGGCAGGTCAAAGACCTGATCGGAAACGACAGCGTTCTCGAGACCATCCACCTGGGGCTGGAACGGCCGACCGCCTGTTGCGACAATGACGTTCTCCGCCGTCCAGCGCCGTGCGCCAACCTCCACCGTATGAGCGTCGATCAATCGGGCACGTCCCGTGATGATTGCAACCCCCGAGCCCTCGAGGAGACTTTGATATACGTCGTTCAGGCGACCGATCTCCATGGCTCGAGCGGACTTGAGACGCTGCCAGTTGAAGGCCGCGTCGATATCCCAGCCATAGTCTCGCGCCGTCACAAATGAACCTGCATATGACGACGCGTAGCTATAGAGCTTTTTGGGGATGCATCCGACGTTGACGCAGGTGCCGCCCATCGGCCCCACCTCTGCAAGGGCTACCCTGGCGCCTCGGGACGCGGCAGTGCGCGCGGCACGTACCCCGCCACTGCCGCCGCCGATCACGAACAGGTCATAGTCGAATCGATTCATCAGATGGTGCTCGCTGACAGCGCATGCCGTGAGTCAATAAGACGTCGCGGCATAGGAGAGGGGATGACGGGCACTCAAAGAGTGCGTGGCAATACTTTTCCGGATGCAGCCCGAGACAGGAGACCCGGGCGCTTTCAAAGGCTGATGCGGGCCAGCTGAGGAAACATGTTCTTCTGCGCGTCAGCGTCCCAGTCCGACTTGAAGGAATATCGTGCTTTCAAGTCGGCAACCCTCGCCGCAGCGGCTCGGCTGTCAATCTCTTTAACCAGGCGTTGGACATTGGGAAACTTTGACCAAGCTTCGGCTTCCGGAAGGTCGAATACGTAGGGGATGATCCGCGCCCAGCCCCACACTGCCATGTCGGCGATGGAGTATTGGTCGGCCACCATATAAGGGTGTTTTGCAAGCCGCTCCTCGACGATCGACCAATGGCGATTTGCCTCGAAGTCGTATCGATTGAGTGAATAGTCCTCACCCTCCTTGATGTACTTGATGTAGTGGTGGTAGTGCACTGACTGGCCCGAGAATGGCCCGACGCCGCTTGAGAGGAACATGAGCCACGAAAGGAGTTCTCCGCGATGCGCGTTGTCAGGCAGAAACTTTCCGGTCTTTTCGGCGAGATAGAGCAGAATGGCTGTGCTGTCGAAGACCACCGTCTCGCCGTCGATGATCGACGGTACCTTCCCGTTTGGATTGATAGCCCGATATTCGGGCGAGTGTTGCTCACCCTTTCGTGAGTCCACCGGGCGGGGCTCGTAGCTGAGCTCAGCTTCCTCGAGGAAGAGGGCGACCTTCATCGGGTTCGGGCCGAGGTGAAAATAGAACTGGATCATGGTGATTGCCTTAGGATCTGTTGACAGGAATGTGATTTGTCGCACTCCATCCGCCGTCGATGACGAGGACGTGGCCATTGATAAACTCGGAGCGCCGCGAGCAGAGAAACGACACGGAGTGCGCCACATCGTCGGGTCTGCCGATTCGAGGCCACGGGGTCGTGTTGATCATCAAGTCTTTGAACCTGACGCTGTTGTCGATTCGATCTTGAGTCATCGGCGTGGCGATCACCCCGGGAGCGATGGCGTTGACGCGTATGCCAAGTGGTCCGTATTCCGCCGCCATTTGCCTCGTCAAGCCGATCACTCCGGCCTTCGCTGCCGCATAAGCGGATGACCCCGGGTTTCCAAGTACTCCGAAGGCAGAGGCAATCTGCACGATAACTCCCTCGCCGGTGCCCAGAAAATGCCTTACGGCAGAGCGAGAGAGTCGGAACACTGCTCTCAGGCAGACGTCTACGAATCGGTCGTAGTCGGCGTCCTCGGTGAGATGCAAGGGCTTCGGACTTCCAACGCCAGCGTTGTTGACAACGCCATCCAATCGGCCGAATCTTTCGAGCGCTCTTGCGACGACCTGGTCTGGTGCGCCGAGTTCAGTAAGGTCGACACTCAATGTCTCGACGCGGGAATTGTCTATCAGTTCCAGGCCAAAGTGTTGCTCGGCAACCATGTCCACGGCCAGAATTCGAGCCCCCTCTTCGGCAAGACGGCGCACGATGGCCTGGCCGATTCCGCCGGCCGCGCCTGTGACCACAATGACGGGTGCGTCATTCACGGAGTGGCTTGCCTTGGTCATTGCATGCGCTGGCCGCCGTTCGCGTCGAACGTGGCACCCGTGATGAAGGAGGCGTCGATTGATACGATGAAGTTGACCAGCGCAGCGACTTCGAACGGCCGGCCTACGCGCCCGAGGGGTATGACATTGGGATCGACAGGAGTTCCCGCCGGAATGTTTTTGCGCAACATGGGCGTTTCGATCTGACCCGGGGCGATGGCGTTGACCGTGATATTCAGGTCGGCACAGTCCCGCGCCGCGGCACGAAGCAGGCCGATCACCGCGGCCTTCGAGGCAGCATAGTCGGCGAAGGGACGGACACCGCCCGTCTGGCCCACGATGGACGAAAAGAAGACGATTCTTCCCTCTGCGACGGGGCGTTCGATACGTCGACGAACGAACTCCGAAGCGACGAGAAGGCTGCCCCGGGCGTTGACTGCCATCGTGCGTTCCCATCGATCCAGACCGATCTCCCAGAACTTCGCGACCCGAGCATCTGCTTCGGTCAGCAGTATCCCGGCCGCATTGACGACGATGTCCATCGGGTGGGTTGACTCCGCGACGGCGAAGGCTTCTCGGACGCTTTCGAGATCTGAAACGTCCGCCTTGACATGCGCGTGCTCGTCGCCTTTCAAGGTCTTGACGGTACTGGCCGCGCCTTCGAGGTCAACATCGGCGATCACCACGCAATAGCCCTCTTCCGCAAGCCGTCGCGAAATCGCGGCCCCGAGCCCGCTTGCTCCGCCCGTCACCAGGGCCCGTCGTCTTGTATGCACCATTGTTCTGCTTGCTCCGATTCGTGCTCCACCGATCGATCAGTTGCCATCTGCGCCGGGTTGGTCCTGAGGCTTCGCGCGCCCCTTTAACACCCATACAGGGCTCTGTTGATTATCGGCAGCGCTTTCACTCCACGTAATGCCGAAAGGCGATAGGTCTTATGCATTGCATGAAGCAACCTGCGACGCCTGCGCCCACGCGCGCCAAAGTTGAATGGTCGTTGCGCAATCTCGCGGAGAGCCGATCAAGCGCTCACTCTGCGTCCGGCTGAGCGCTGGGATGCGCCAGCTGAAACGCTTGGAGTTCTTGGCAGCGCGCCTCGATGCGCCTCAATGTCGGGTACGCCGAGAGGTCGAGATTGAATCGTCTTGCGCTGAAAAGCTGTGGTAGCAAACATACGTCCGCGAGCGTGGGCGTCTCGCCAAAGCAAAAGGACCGTTTGGACGACGAGACGCTCAGTCGCTCTTCGAGTTGGGACATGTTCAGGACAAGACCGCCACGGATCCGCATGCCCGCGCCTACCGAAACAAGCAAGAACTGACACCACATACCGATACATCCGACATCGTGGACCTGATGTGTGTGCGGACCGCTCGCGAAGGCGGAATCTCCATTGCGTCCAGCGTGGCGGCTGTGCACAACGCACTCCTGGCGCGATTCCCCCACTATCTCGAGCCCTTGTACGAAGGATTTCCGTACCACCGCCGTGGGGAGAACCTGCCCGGCGAGGCCCCGATCACGCCGCATCGGATTCCCGTGTTCTCCTATGTGGAGGGCCAGTTGAGCTGCCGATACACACGCTCCTACATAGAGACTGCCGCGCGCGAAGGTGGTGCGCCGCTAAGTCAGCTGCAAATCGACGCGCTCAATTGCCTCGAGCGCCTGACTTACGAATTCGCATTTGAGTTCCAGCTGGATCCAGGTGAGATCTATCTGATCAACAACTACACGGTGCTGCACGCGCGCACTGCGTTCGAGAACTGGCCGGAGCCGGAGAAGGCAAGGCTGCTTTTGCGGCTGTGGTTGACGGCGGACGATTGGCGCGCACTCGACCCGCGCATTAATGCGACCCGCAGTGGCATTGCGGCGCAAGAAGGAAAGCTGCCATCGTTCGAGCGATCGTTTGGTTCCGGTCGCATGGCGACCCAGCCATAAGAATCTCTGGTTTCGAATCACTCCGATGGACCGTTCCTTGCGTGAAGTGCAACGCCGGAAATGAACCGCACTGCAACCATGCATGCCAGCGTCGCATGCTCTCTTTGAACAATTAGGAAAGGAGTCTCGTATGAGAATGAAGCGCCTCTTGAGCGCCGCGGTCATGGCTGGCGCGGGCATGGTGCTGGCAAGTGTTCCAGGTTTCGCCGCGGCCCAGGCCTATCCCACCAAGACCGCGACGCTGGTCAATCCCTTCGCTGCAGGAGGATCGCTGGACATCATGGCGCGCCTGCTCGCGGAACAGCTGACCCAAAGCCTGGGCCAGCCCGTCGTCGTGGAGAACCGGCCTGGCGCCGGCAGCACGATCGGCACTGCGTTGGTCGCACGCGCGCGCCCCGACGGCTATACCGTGCTCATCACTGCGGGCAACATCGTGTCGGCGCCAGCGCTTGGGGCACCGGTCAACTACGACTGGAAGAAGGACTTCGTGCCGGTAACATTGCTGGGCAACATCGCCCAGGTCGTGGCAGTACCGGAGGACTTGCCGGCAAGAAGCTTGAAGGAGCTTGTTGCCCTCGCGAAGTCGACGCATGGCGGATTGAGTGTCGGCTCGCTGGGGCCAGGCAGCGGCGGTCACGTCAATGGCAAGCGACTCGAACAGGTGACGGGGGTGTCGCTCACGGACATCCCGTTCAAGGGCATGGCCGAAACGATGACCGCGCTCGCCGGAGGGCACATCCAGCTCGCTTTCGGAAACTTGCCGGAGGTGCTCACTTATCAACGCGGTGGGCGTGTCCGGCCCATTGCGATCGCAATGCCGACCCGCTCCGAACTCGCGCCCAACGTTCCGACCATGGCCGAGTCCGGCTACCCGAGCGTGGCCATAGTGCCGTGGTATGGCGTTCTGGCGCCGACCGGAACTCCCGCTGACGTCGTGGCGAAATTGCAGCGGTCCTTTGCCGCGGCGCTGGCGCATCCTGCTGTCCTGGCGCGTCTGAAGGACATGGCGATCACGCCTATCGGCAGCTCGCAAGATGAGTTCCGCCGGCAGCTCGAAGATGACTACGCGATGTACGTCAAGATCGGCAAGGAATTCGGCATCAGCCTCAAGTAGCATTACTCGTTGACGTCCTGTCGAGGGGATCGCGCCCGTTTACATCAGCAGTACCTGCTCGACTACATGCGCATGTCGCCGACGAGGCTCGAGGCCACTAGCCCGAAGTTTCCTGAATCGGCGGGCGAGGTTCCCTTTTGGCTACTTGGGGAACATCAGCTGCGCCTGGAGTCTCAGCGCCCAGCGGGGTGCGTTGTCGGGTCGCTCGACGTTGTAGTAGGCAGAGGCCTGCAGGTTCACCGGCAGCTTGCCGAAGCGGACAATCTTGCCGACCCCCCCGCCCACTGGCACCGTCCATTTCTGGCCCCCGGCCGCCTCCCAGTTCGCGGTGATGAGGGGCGACGAGGTCAGGTAGAAGCCTCCTGGAAAGTTGTAGTTCAGAAATGGCTGCAAGGTCAGCTGGTTGATCTTCGGATCGGTCGACGAGGTACTCACCGACCAGATGTTGTTGATCAATGCGCCATAGACCCAGGGACTGCCTTTCTCGAGCCGAAGCACGACGGCCGTCGGGCCCAGGCCCCATCGATCGTTGCCGAGCCGGTCGTTGGTGTTCGTGGGCAGTTGCGCCACCGCGCCCACGCCCCAGATCCAGCTGCCCGAGTTCTTCGGTGACAGGAAGCCGTTGAGCTGGATGTCTCCGAGACCGAACGTGGAGCCTTCGAAAGGGGAGGAGGCCGGCTGCCAGATCAGCGGCACGATGGTCCGCGAGATCAGGTTCCAATCCTCGTTGAGGCTGAAGGGCACGACTGGCTGGATGTTGAGCACGTTTTGTGTGCGCTGCTCCGGCCCTGTGTCGAAATTGGTGTTGAGCTGAAATGGCACGCTGATCAAGCTGGCCAGCGGGTTCTGCGCCGCCTTGGCGAGTTCCTCATTGCTTTGTTGCGCATGGGCAGACGCTGCGAGGAGGCCCGCCACCATGACACCGACGGACCAAAACTGTCGAGAGAGGGACATGTCTTCCCTCTTATCGTGATGCAGCACGCAGGGCGGCGAATCGACGCGCGAACGCCTCCGACCATTTGTTGAAGGCGTCCTGCGCATAACTCCAGCTCGTGAACGAACTGACGTAGCCGTTCATCCATGCAACCGCCGCGGTCGTCGCACCCTTGTTCAGGTCGGCGGCGTACTTGAGTCCAATCTCGGTGTCCGCGCATTCGCCGACCACCTTGCCGGTGGCGCCGTCCCTGAACTGTGCCTCCAGCCCGGTCTGGCCCATGTAGGGGGTCGAACCCACAGGCCGGCCGGTCGCCGCGCCCGTGCCCATCTCGGCGACGAAGCCGTAGGGCACCGCCGTGCCGGCCAGGCTGGCAACGGTGTTGGTAGGGATCAGCGAGGTCAGCGCAATCTTCAGGCGCAACACGCCCGGGCCAGGCGCATCCACGACTTGAACACTCGGCTGAAGGTTCTTGACCAAGGCGGCATGAAAGTAGTCGAGCAGCACCTTCAGGTCCGTCGGATCCACTGGACGTTGCGTCGCGCTGGGCTCCAGGTAGACCTGGATGCGCTCGATCATGACCTTGTCGTAGCTGCCCCACCGGACGTCCGGTTGCAGCCAGCACAAGAAACCCTCACCGCCGGGCGTGGGCTTCAACCGGCCGGGCTCCGAAAGAAATCCAACCTTGCTGATCTTGGCCTCGGCGTTGTTCGACGCCACGATCCCGGTGCTGCTCGAGCCGGGCGTCGAACAGCCGGCAAGCAGTGCGCCAGAAACGATCGCGACAATGGCGAGATAAGGACGAGCTCGACTTCCCACATTGACCCCTCTTCAATTTGGGGCCGAGCATATGGGCAAACAGGCGCGCGCGCGCCTTCCCTAAAGGGCAGTAGACGCTGCCCTGGGAAGCGCACACAGTGCGCAGACGACGAATTCGAACCCGTGAACTGACGCGGGTCGGCTCCTCAACCCACGTCACTCGATCCAAGGCGAGCCCAGGCGAGAATTGGGCTTGATCACCGAATGGAGCTGTGATGAGTTGGGTCACCATTATTTGGGCCATGGTCGGGTCCGCATGCCTCATGCTGGCCGCCGTGCATTTTCCGGTGTGGGTGAAGGATCGCGCAGCGTGGCCGAGTTTGTTCTTTTCGGTCCTGGCAGGGGCGACCGCTGCGCTTGCCTTCTGCGAGCTCGTCATCATGAAGGCGCAGGCGCCCGAAGAATATGCCATCGCGAATCGCGTGGGACAGGTGGCGGTCTGGCTCGCCACCGTGTCGCTGGTCGGCTTCGTGCGCAGCTATTTCAAAAGCGGCCGCGCCTGGTTGGGGTGGACAGTCGTCGTACTGCGGACCTTCACGCTGCTGCCCAACTTCCTGAGCGGTCGGTCACTGAACTTCAGAGAGATCTCGGCGCTGCGCGCCATCCCGTTCCTGGGCGAGGACGTCTCGATCGCCGTCGGGACGCCCAACCCATGGATGCTGGTCGGCCAGTTGGCGATGGGCCTGCTTGCGATTTTTGTCGTGGATGCCAGCCTCTCGGCCTGGCGCCGCGGCGACAGGACTGCTGCGCTCACCATCGGCGGCACGACCTGCTTCTTCGCCCTGGGTGGTGTCGGCCAGGCGGTGCTGGTGTTCTGGGGCTTTGTCGAGATGCCCATCACGGTCAGCCTGTTCTCTTTGGGCATCGTGTTTGCAATGGCCTACGAACTGAGTCGCAACGTACGTCAGGCGACGAAACTGCTGCACGCGTTGCGCGAAAGCGAGGAGCGCATGGCGCTCGCCACGCAAGCCGCGAACCTGGGACTCTGGATGCGCGATATCGCGTCCGGTACCTTCTGGGCGAGCCCGAGGACTCGGCAACTGTTCGGCTTTTCGCCGAACGAGCCGATGGATCTGGAGTCATTGCTGTTGAAGGTGCATGCTGACGACCGAGACATGGTTCGTCAGGCCTTCTCCGAGGCGGGAGGGGACAGGGCAGGCCCCTATCAAACGGAGTTTCGCGTCCGCGTTTCCGATGGCAGCACGCGGTGGATCTCGGCGCAAGGACGATTCGAGTTCGAACACCGGCACGCGGTCCGCAGCCGGGGCGCCTGCAGTGACATCACCGCACGCAAGGAAGCCGAGCAGGAAATGTCGCGTCTGCGGCATGAGATCGCTCACGCAGGCCGCTTGTCCGTGATGGGTCAGCTGGCGGCCGCTCTGGCCCACGAAATCAACCAGCCGCTTGGCGCCATCCTGCGCAATGCCGAAGCCGCAGCACTGATGCTGCAATCCGGTCAGGCGGACCTCGATGAAATCAGCGCGATCGTCGACGACATCGTCGCCGATGACCAGCGAGCGGGTGCCGTGATCGATCGCATGCGCGCGATGCTGCGGCGCCACGAGGTCGAGGTCTTACCGCTGAACGTGCACGACCTTCTGGAGAATGTCACAGCATTGGTCCGTCCAGACGCCGCAGCCCGCCACATTGGCGTCGTCTTGCAAGTTGCGCATCATCTGCCGCCGATCCTTGGCGATCGGGTCCATCTGCAGCAGGTGCTGCTCAACCTCATCTCCAACGGCATGGACGCCATCGACGAAGCAGCACACAAGGTGCGCAACATTGTGGTAACCGCGATGCGTCGCAGCGGCGAGACGGTCGAGATCGCTGTCAACGACAGCGGTTTGGGTATTCCGAAGGAGCGGTTCGAGCAAATCTTCGGATCGTTCTTCACCACCAAGCCGGCAGGAATGGGTATGGGCCTGTCGATCTCGCGCACACTGGTCGAGGCACATGGAGGGCGGCTGTGGGCCGAGAACCTTGAAGGTAGCGGCGCCAGCCTGCGCTTTACGCTACCGGTCTCATCGAAGCGTTCGTAAACACTTCGACCTCGAACCGCTACTTCGAAGCAACGATCCCCGGCGGCTTCCAGGTGCCCGCACCGGCCGGCAGGATCGAAGGCGGCGATTCCTTGGGCCAGTACAGGCGCATCACCAGGTAGACGGTGTCGTTCGGCGCAGGCAGCCAGTTGGCTTCGAGCGCCTTGCCGGGCGAGTCCTTCTGGATGTAGAGCGTGAGCGAGCCGTCGGCGTTCTTCTTCATCGCCGACACCATCGGCGAGTTGATGAGGTAGCGGTCGATGGGATTCTTGATCAGAAGCTGGCTCTTGCCGTCGTACATCGTCACCGACCAGAAGGCGTTGACAGGCGGCAGTTGCCCGGCGGGGAAGGTGATCGTGTAGTTGTGTTTGCTGGTGTCGATGGTCTCGCCGGTCGCCGTCACGCGGGTGATGGGATACATGGCTTCGACGTCGTCGTTGCCGTAGACGCCGGACTTGGCGCCGGCAGCGCGCTTCAGCCAGTCGCCTTTGTAGTAGGTGCGATCGCCAAAGAACGAGCCGACGTTCCAGCCGTTGACATTCTTCACCCCTGTGGCCACGAACTTGTCAATCTTCTCGTCGCCTTCCTTCATGGCCAGCAGCACGGCGGCCTTGTGTTCGAGCGAAAGATCCTTGAACTCGAAAGTCTTGCCCGGCCCGATGCCGATGCGCGAGAGCCTGGCTCGGAGCTCCTTGTCTTCCGCGGTCATCGGCACGAACTGAAGCGCGGCGTCCAGGTACTCGAAGTAGTTCTGCTTGATCCCGGCCGTCGTGGCTGGCACGAAATTGACAGCAGGGGCGGCCGGCGGCGCTGGTTGCTTCAGAAACGCGGAAAGCGGCTGCGCCTTGTAGCCCGCCTGCACCTTCTCGACGTTCGAGATGTCCTTGGGGTTGAAGAGCTGGGTGCGGAAGAGGGAGAGCGAGAACGGGGTCGTCGAGGTGAAGACCTTCTTGATGCCCGGGGGCGTCTCGCCCTTCCAGTCCGGGCCGACCACCATGTAGTGGCCTGGTGCGCTGCCGGTGGCGCGGCTGCCGATGTAGCCGTAGTTGTAGGTATTGCCGTCGATGAGCTGCACCGCGTAGTAGCGCTGCTTCTCCACGGCGGGCACCGAAATCACCATCGGCTCTGCGCGCAGGTCCAGCCAGACAAATGAGTAGGGCGTGTCGCTGTTGGGCGTGACGATCGCCGTGTCCTGGTAGGTGGCGACGTGGTGCTGGTTGTTGATCTTGTTGAAGGGCGCCTTGAACTGGCTGGACTTCGAGTCCACGGCGAACTCATACATCACAGCATAGTTCATCACGATCGGAAGACCGTAGACGAAGGCCTCTTCCGCGATCGCCTTGGTCTCCGCAATGCTGGGCGCGGCCACGCCTTTGGCAGCATCGGCCTTCTCCCCCTGGCTGATCGGATCGACTTTGCTGGCGCAGCCAACCGTCAGGATGCTCGCCCCGGCGAGCACCGTAAGCCATTTCAAAAGTTTCACTTTCATCTTTACCCTCGTGCGTTGTAGATCGTGATGCGTGCGCCGTTGCAGCGGACCGCGCGATGATGACACCGGCCCCAATGGGCCGGCAATTGCCCTAACGGGCAGTGCTGAAGGGGACAGTCGTTCATCGACGTTTGACAGACCGCAGGCCCGGACCGCGGGTGCATGGCTTTGCTCACGGCTGGACCGGCTTGCGCCGTGCGGCTCGTTTCGGTGCTCAGGATAGTGACAAAGGCGTTCGCGCACACCTTCCCTTTCGGGAAGTAGTCGTCGGCGGCGCAGTAAGCTCGAGCGATTCGATGGAACTCACCGCAGCATGAACGTGACCGAACCCACTATTTACATCGTCGACGACGACGCGTCGTTTCTCACCGCCACTTCCCGATTGCTGCTCGTCAGTGGTTTCACCGTGAAGACCTTCCTGTCCGCTAGCGAATTTCTAGCGCAGTGCGACAACGATGCGCGGGGTTGCGTGGTGGCGGATTTGCATATGCCCGGATTGAACGGGCTCGAACTGCAATCGGCGCTCGCCCTGACTCGCAATCCGCTACCGATTCTCTTTCTTACCGGACAGGGAGACATTGCTTCGACTGTGCGCGCGATGCGCAACGGTGCGGAGGACTTTCTGGAAAAACGAGCCTCCAAGGAGGACCTGCTCGATGCGGTATGGCGCGCCCTGGCGCGGGACGGGCATGAGAGCGCGGCGAGGGCTCGCCAACGCGAGCTGGAAGAGCGCTTCAGCACCCTGTCGGTGCGAGAGTTTGAGGTGCTCTCTCACGTTCTGCGGGGCCGGCTCAACAAACAGATTGCCGGAGATCTGGGAATCAACGAACGCACCGTGAAACTGCACCGCACGGCGATCATGGCGAAACTGGGGGTAGGGTCCGTCGCGGCGCTCGCGCAACTGTCGCAGGAGGCGGGTGTTTTGACGGCGGCCGCGCCCACCTTCCCTAAGGGGCAGTAGACAGCGGGCTCGGGGGCGCCCAAAGTGCACGTCGACTTCCGATGAGCACAATCACCCCCATCTACGTCGCCGTCGTCGATGACGACGACAGCCTTTGCCGATCCCTTGGCAGGCTGCTGCGCGCGTCGGGGATGCAGCCGATCACCTATGGCTCGGCGGAAGCGTTCCTCGCGGACACGAAGCAGCCCCGGTTCGACTGCCTGGTGTTCGATGTCCAGCTCGGGGGGATGTCGGGCATCGAACTGGCCCAGCGCCTGGTCGCGGGAGGCGGACACGTGCCGTTCATTTTCATCACTGCGCACGACGACGCGGAAACGCGCGCCGCGGCGCAAGCCGTCGGCTGTGCGGCCTACTTTCGCAAGAACGATGCCGGTGCCGATGTTCTCGAGGCCATCCGTCGCGCGGCGGCTGGCTGACGCGCTGTTGAAGCTTGGCGCCCGAATCCGGACTGCCGTGTCGGGCTGACCCTCTATGGGGTCGGCACGACTTCGTAGTAGACGCCGCTGGACCCGAAATAGGGCTTGTACCAATTCGGACCGGCCTGATAGTAGTGGACGCCGTTCACGACCATGTCCTTCGCCCCACTGGGCATCTGGGCCACCTGGGTTCCGATCGGCAAGTGTGGGTGGACCACATAGGTGGGCTGCTGGACGACGATGGCCGATGGCTGTTGGACCACGACCGTGGCGGGGCGCGCCGCTGTAGCGATCGCGGCGCCGACCGCGATTCCGGCGACCGCACCGGCGGCGGCACCGCAACCGTAGCAGCCCGGGGCACGGTAGTAGGGGTGATAGTAGGGACGGTGCACGCCACCGACCGCAACGGCTCCGCCGCGCCAGCCGCCCGCAGCGGCGACCCATGCATTTGCAGCAGACAAGGGAGCGAGCGTGCCGGCCACGATCGCGACGTTGAAGACGAGTGTCTTGATTTGCTTCATCAGATTGCCCTTTGCGTGATCACTTGACCTGTTCGATCTGCTTGAACTCGAGCTTCACCGCACCCTTGGGGATTGCCGCGTTGAAGGTTTGCGACGCAATGGGCGCGCCGAGCTTCCAATCAGAGAACTCCACGGTGAACGTCGGTTGACGATCGCCGGTGCGGTAGGAAATGACCATCAAGCGCGGTAGCTTGTCCACGGCACCGATCCAGACTTCCCAGTCCAGCCCCTCGGCAGTGAACGCCAGGTGATCCGTCTTGACTCCGCCGACGGTCGACTGACCGACCCAGAACGCGCTGGAAAGATCCTTCGTCAAGAACGCATAGGGGTCCGGAACGAGAATATCCAGAAACGGCGTCGTGGCGTCGGACCCCGGCAGCTCGCTCTTCATGAGCGATTCGATGGCGCCGCCCGCTGCCTCGCGTTGCGCATAGAACTTGCGATCCGCGCCGATGGCGGTCACCGTCTTGCCGTCGTAGACGATGTCGCTCGGGAACAGGTCTCCACGCGCCGCCACGAACAGCTTGTCGGGCCGTTGCATCACCACGCGCGAAGAAGCGAACAGGCTGACGTACTGCCCGGTCGGAGAGGGCGTCGGGACGATGCCGCGTACCTTGAATCCAAGGGTCTTGGCTCCGGCCAGCGTGTCACTCATGGCCTTGAGCAGACGGAGCGCGCGCTCGTCCTTGAACGACTTCGCGGGGGCTGCGGCCGGTGCGGATGTCTCTTGGGCCAGTGCAATGCGATGGGATCCGAGCAGCGTCGAGGCTGCCACCAAGGCAAAGCCCAGCCGATGGCTGATTCTTTTCAGGTTGAGGTTCATTCAAGCACTTTGAGAGCGCCCGAGCTCGCCGTCTACTGCCCTTTGGGGAAGGTGTGCACGGGCACCTTTGCCACTATCCTCGGCCCGTGCGCACATTCACCACACAAGGCGCTCAAGCGCTCTGGGCACTCGGCCTCACGCTGCTGCCTTGCGCGGGCGGCCCCCCCCCCCGATTCCTCGCGGTGACAGCGTCGCGCTCGATCTCAAATCGCGCATGCCGTTGATCCTCACTCAGCCGACATACGCGCCCGACTCGAAGCTGCTCGGCGGCCAGTTGGCTGTCGGCATCGGATTCGGCTACGGGACGAACACGACGCATGCCGGCGTGTCAGTGTCGCCGCGCGGCACGGAACTCGAAAGAAGCGACTCAGTGTCAGGCTTCACCGACCTCTATCCGGTCGCGAGTCTCGCTTGGTCGAGCGGCGTTCACAACTGGATGACCTACGCCACGGGCGACATTCCGGTTGGTTCCTACGACAGCAAACGGCTCTCGAACATCGGCATCGGTCATGGCGCGATCGACGCGGGCGGGGGGTACACCTACCTCAACCAGCACAATGGGCGCGAGTTTTCTGCAGTGTTGGGCCTCACCTACAACTTCGAGAACACCAGTACGAACTACAAGAACGGCATCGACTCGCATCTCGATTGGGCTGCCTCCCAGTTCCTGTCTGCAAACTGGCAGGTGGGCGCGGTTGGGTACGTTTACTACCAGCTCACCGGCGACAGCGGCTCGGGCGCGAAGCTCGGGCCCTTCAAGTCGAAGGTCGCTTCGATCGGCCCGGAGGTCGGCTACTCGTTCACCATTGGCGGGCTGCCTGCGTACGCGAACCTGCGTGGCTACTGGGAGTTCTGGGCGGAGAACCGGATCAAGGGCTATGCGGTGTTCGCGACGCTGGTGATCCCGCTCGGACCGAAGAAGGCCAGGGGATCACTGCCTTGAGTCACATCCCCATCTTCTGGGTCCTGGTCGCGTCTGTCGCGGCGCCGCTGCTGGCAGAAATCCCGCTCGGTTTCAGCACGCCAGTCGTCCGACGCTGTTCAGGGCCGGGATGGAGCTCGACATCGGCGAGGTGGCGCTAGACCACACCCAATTCGCGCGCCCGCGTTACCGCCTGCATGCGGTTCTTCGCGCCCAGCTTGCCGTTAATGCGACGAAGGTGGCTCTCCACAGTGTTCTCGCTGATGAACAGGTTGCGGCTCAGTTCCTTGTTCGATAGTCCATCGGCCAGCAGGCGCAGCACCTGGCGCTCGCGCGGGCTCAGCAGGCCATCGGCAGCACTTTGGGCCGGCGTCGTGGGCACCGCCGTCAAGGTGGGTCGCATGGCGTCGCATACGGTGGCCAGATGCAGGGGGTGCATGCCATCTCGTGTCGCCATCGCATCCAGCAGGGGCTGAAGATGCCAGGGCTCGTCGGCCAGTACCCGCACAAGTCCCTTGGTACTCGCAACGTCCAGCGCCTGCTCGAGCACCTCCAGCGCCTGCGGGCGCTTGAGCGCGGCCTCATAGGCTTGTGCCAGCAGGCAGCGCAGGCGCACGGCACGGCGTGTGTGGTGGGCCGCCTCGGCCTGTGCGACCGCCTCCTGCACGCGCGGGATCATCGACGGCGCGGCCCCCGAGCGCATGGAAAGCCGCACGGCAGCGATGAAGCCATCGTCGAGATCGTCGGCATAGAGGAACTGGCCGGCTTCGGCCTTCCAGCCGCCGCTTTGCTCGATCAACGTCATGAGTTGGCGCGCACTCGCCAGGTCGCCGCGCAGCAGTGCCAGCCTCAGCTTCTCCTGCCGGGCTGCCGAGGCTATGCGAGGTATGCCCCACGCGTCGCCAAGATCAAGCATTTCGGAGAGCGTCTGTTGGGCAGACTGGGCGCGCCCTCGCAAGGCGTGCGTGCGCGCCGCCACTCGAAAGGCGACGATCACTTGGTCAGCGGTGCAGGCGTCCCGGATCGTAGGCAGGTAGTCTTCCAGCAGAAGCTCGACAGCCTGGAGGTCGTTCTGTTCGTAGAGGGCTTCAGCCAGATGGGCCGCAGCGACACCCGACGCATCCGTGAATCGATACCCTGCGTCGATGATCTTGTGCAACGTGGCCTCGAAGCGCAGGCGCGCTTCGCCGACGTTGCCCTGGTGCAGCTCTATCGCCCCTTCGAAGCACAAGGTGTGATTGATCCCGTGGATCTCGCCGACATAGACGCGCTTGGCGGCGGCGAGATAGTGCAGTGCCTGTGCGTAGTCTCCTCGGCAAATGCAAGCGTAGGCGGCCACGTTGAGGATCAAACCGCGAACTCGCGGTGGGGCATCGTCGAAGCCGCCCACGCAGGCGAGGGCGAGTGCCGTGGCCTTCGGCACCTCGTCACCCCAGCTGAAAGCGGCCAGCCTTGCGCCCACCAACTCGGAGGCGACTTGCGGATCTGCCGCAGCCACGCGTTCGGCGACGTCGATCAGCCGCAATGCGGCCGTGTGGCGATGCCGGATGGCCATGGCGTAGGCGCCGGAAATGGCCAGGTCCGGGTGTGCTTCCAGCAAGTGTTCGGGGGTTGAATCGACCCATTTGCGCAGGATATCGATCTGGCCGGTGTTGATCATCTCGGAGGCGCTTTGCGCCATCCACTCGACGGCAACTTGGGGCGCCCCACCTGCGAGCGCATGGTGGATCGCCTGTATCGATCGACCTTCTCGGGCCAACCACATGGCGGCCTTGACGTGCAGCCCATTCGCCATCTCGCCGACCGGAACACCCGGTTGGCTGCGAAGAAATGCCAGGAACAACGGGTGGTACTCATACCAATCGCGGCCCTCTGATTCAACAGCAAACAGAAGAATGTTGTCGCGCTCGGTCTTTTGCAGCAGAACCATGCTGTCGTCGCGTTCGAAGACGGCATCGCACATGGCGGCGCTGAAGGTTTCGAACAAGGCGGTTTGCAGCAGGAAGTGCAGCTGACGCGACGGCAGTCTTGCGAGCACGTCCTCGACGAGATAGCTCGCCATGGCCCGCGAGAATTCCCCGGTGCTGCGCAGCGCCGCATTGACGCCTGAGGAGCCAATGAGTGGGGCCGCCAACTGCAAGGCCACAGGCCAGCCATCGGTCTGGGTCTGGAGCATGGCCAAGTCGGGCTCGTCGATTCGTGAGGTCGGGCGGGCGGCGAGGTAGTCACGCGTGTCGTCCATCGAGAACCGCAGCGCTTTCCGATCGATCTCCAGCAACGCCCCGCGCGCTCGAAGCCGTCCCAGTGCCAGCGCCGGCATCGAACGCGAGCCGATCACGACGCGTTGGTCCGGTCCCAGCGTGTCGATGACGCGGACGAATGTGTGCAGTACTTCGGGGTTGTCGAGACGTTCGACATCGTCGACAAACAGCACAAAGCCGGTTTGGACCGCCGCCAACTCGTTGAGTAGCTGGTAGGCACGGCTGCCCGCTGCCGAATCGGCATCGCCGCCGTCGCCGCCATCGGCGCCATCGGCGAGGGCGCGCTTTGGAGGCAACTTCGAAAACACCGGCGCCAGGGCCGACTGCAGATGAAAGACAAATCGCCCCGGATCGTTGTCGTCCTGGTCGACCGTCAGCCACGCCACCGGGATCTCCTGGCCTTGCAGCGTGCGATGGCATTGCCCCATGGCGGTGGATTTGCCGTATCCCGCTGGAGCAGTGACCAGCACCACGCTTGCGGCAGATTGGGCAAGGAGCGCAGCTACCGCGTTGCGCTCGACCTCATGAGGAACTGGACGAGGCGCGGACAGCTTTAGAGATAGCGGCCTTGGAGCATAGGACAACATCACAGAAGCATTCTCCCATTGTGGTCTTCGATTGCGGCTTACGTAAGTACCTATGGCGAAGGCGGCGCGCGTCAAGGTGACTGACGCGTTCACGGAATTCCGTGAACCGACGGTGAAAAGAAATTCCCGGCTTTCCGTGATTGAGCGGCACGCGGCAAATTACGACACTGGCGGCAAGGCAGAGGCGTTCAGCCCCTACTTCAAGCAGCGCAACACTCGAACAGGAGACTCTCAATGGCAAAGCACCCCGTCGTCGTCTATGGAGCCAGTGGCTATACCGGCATGCTCATCATGGACGCGCTCATCGACCAGAACATTCCTTTCACCGCAGTCGCCCGCAGCGCCGCACGCACCCGTGAAATGATGGCGCAGCGTGTGGTTCGTCTGGAATCCGCCAACTATGAAATCATCGAATGCGACCACGACGTCGCATCGCTGACGAAAGCCTTCGCGGGCGCCAAGGTCGTCTGCAACACCGTCGGTCCATTCGTGAATTTCGGTCTGGTGGCCGTCGAAGCTTCGCTCAAGGCCGGCTGCCACTATCTTGACAGCACCGGGGAGCAGGCCTACATCCTGCAAGTCCGCGAGCAATTCGGCAGTCTGTTCCGCCAGGCCGGGCTGCTGGTGGCGCCGTCTACTTCCTACATGTATACCTTCGCGGAAATCGCCGCCGAACTGGCGCTCGAAACCGAGGGCGTGGACACGCTGGAAACCGCCACGCTGTGCCGTGGCCCGCGCGGCGCCGGCTCAGGTGTCACCGTCGGTTCGACCGCGTCGATTTTCGGCCAGTATCGCGAGCAAGAGCTCTACCTGTGGGAGAAGAAGCTGGTCCAGCATGCGCCCGGCACCAACTACAACATCGTCTCGCCCGATTTCATGCAGCCGATCTTTTGCCTGCCCTGGGGTGGCACCTCGCTGCCGGTGTTCTTCGAGCAGGACTCGCGCGTGCGGTCCTGCACGTCGGCCGTCGGCTTCTATGACAACGAGGTGATGAAGCTGGTGCATTCGGTCGGCCAGAAGTGGGAGGCCGAGTACAAGCACCTGAGCAAGGGCGAGCAGGATGCGGTGATCAAGCATCTCGTCGACTCCACCACGCCTCAGATGCCGCCGCGCGAGCGCACCACGATCCAGCGCACCGTCGACTTCGCCATCGGACGCGGCCACCTCGCGGCCGTGCGCGCCACCGTGCATGGCCTGACCCCCTACATTTCCACCGGCGTATTGCAGGCGGCGGCTGCGATCAAGCTCATCGATGGCGACACCGCCAAGGTCGGCTTCGCATCGGCCTCCAAGGCCCTGGGTCATCGCTATCTGCTGGGCTTCCTCGAGCAGCGTGGGTTGGCGAGAGCCACCGTCACGCAACTCTGACGCACCCATTCATTCGCGAGGCATCTCGGGCCGGCAGCCGCCGGCCAGTGGATGCGCTCGCCCCCCAAGATTCCAAGGAGGCCTCATGGCCATCATCGATTTCTTCGACCGCGGCTGGCGCATCAATCCGACCGGCATCGCCTACATCCAGGACGAACGAAAGCACAGCTTCGACGAAGTCGGCAGCCTGTCCTGCCGCATTGCCAACCAACTGCTGACGGACGGATTTGCCAAGGGCACGCGCGGCGCCGTCTGGGCAGGCAACGACGTGACCGCATGGATCTGCACGCTCGGCCTGTGGCGTGCGAACATGACGTGGATCCCTATCAACGTGCGCAATGCCGCCGAAGAGAACCACTACATCCTCGACAGCTTCGATTGCGACATCGTCTTCTTCCAGGAGGCCTTCGGCGCACAGATCGACGCCCTGCGCGAGCGCCTGCCGAAGGTTCAGCGCTGGATCTGCCTGGACGGCTCCTATGCCGGTGCGGAAGCGCTGGCGGATTGGACGGAATCGGCAAATGCCACCCGACCTGACGTGCCCTGCGACATGGACGACGTGGTCGCGATATCGCCCACCGGCGGCACCACCGGCATGCCCAAAGGCGTGATGAACACGCACCGAAGCCTGCAGGCCTTCATTGCACACTTCATGACGGCCGCGAGCTATGGCGGCGACGAGTATCCGGTGAACCTGGCCGCCGCGCCGATCACTCACACCGCCGGGATGCTCGCAGTGCCCTGTACCGCCCGCGGTGGAACCGTGGTCGTGCTGACAAAGCCGGACCCTGTGCTCCTGCTGGAAGCGATCGCGCGCCACAGGGTGACCGAGCTTTTCCTGCCGCCGACGGTGATCTACAGGCTGTTGGACATGCCGGGTATCGAGAAGGCCGACTTCGCCTCCCTTCGATATTTCCTCTACGGTGCCGCCCCGATGTCGGTCGAGAAGCTCAAGCGCGCCATCGAGGTCTTCGGCCCGGTCATGATGGGCGGCTACGGCCAAACCGAGTGCCCGGCCTCGATTTCCTTCCTCACGCCGGCAGAACATTTCGTGCTCGGACGCATTGCCGGAGACGAAAGGCTGTCTTCCGTAGGTCGGCCGAATCCACTGGTGCGTGTCGAAATCATGAACGAATCCAATCAGATACTCGCAACTGGGGAAACAGGCGAGATCTGCGTGCGCGGCGACCTGGTGATGAAGGGCTACTACAAGGCGCCGGACAAGACCGCCGAGGCCATCGTGGATGGCTGGTTGCACACCGGCGATGTCGGGTGCCTCGACGCCGACGGCTACCTGCACATCACCGACCGCAAGAAGGACATGATCATCAGCGGCGGCTTCAACGTCTATCCGAGCGAAGTCGAGCAGGTGATCTGGGCGCACCCCGCAGTGCAGGACTGCGCCGTCATCGGCGTTCCCGACGACAAATGGGGCGAGGCGGTGAAGGCCATCGTGGAGCTGAGCCCTGGCCATGAAGTCGGCGCGGATGAATTGCTGGCGCTGTGCCGCGAGAAGCTCGGCCCGGTGAAGTCGCCGAAGACGATCGACTTCACGCCTGCACTGCCACGCAGTGCCGCAGGCAAGGTCCTCAAGAAGGACCTGCGCGCGCCCTATTGGGCCGAGAGGGGGCGGGCAATATGAGCGGGCTGCAATCCACCTCTTTCAAGAGAGACCTGATGTCGCTCGGGCAAATCAAGGCTCTCTTCTATTCCGCCGCGCTGTTCAACTGGTCCGCGGTGGTCATTCTGGTCCTTCTCGCGCACCCGCTGGGACTGGAGCCACCGCTGCAGTCGCTGTTCGGCCAGATCACACTGGGCGCCATCGTCGTCTTCGGCTGCGGCTATTGGATGGTGGGATGGTCGCCAAGCGCGTATCGCGGCGTCGTGGCGCTTGGCATCCTGGGCAAGTTGGCGATTGTCGCCATCGTGTGGGCCGGCTGGCTATCCGGCACCGTCACGCCGCAAATGGCGGCCCTGGTCAGCGGCGACGTCATCTATTCGCTGTTGTTCGTGCGCTTTCTCCAACGCACCGCGGCCTGAAGCGCATGAGCAGCATCTACATCGCCGGCGTCGGCATGAGCGTCTTCGGGCGTCATCTCGAACGTTCGCTCGAAGACATGGCGGCCGAAGCGCTCAATGGGGCGCTGCGGGACGCTCGCTGCGGCACGCACGACATCGGCGCGGCTTTCTATGCCGGCGTGACCAATGGCGCGCTGCAGGGGCAGTTCTCGATCCCGGGGCAGGTCGTGCTCGGCAAGATCGGTATCGAAGGCATCCCGATCTTCAACGTCGAGAACGCGTGCGCGTCCGGCAGCACTGCGCTGCATCTGGCCATCCAGCACCTGAAGGCCGGGGCCTGCGACGTGGCATTGGCGTTGGGTGCCGAGAAGATGAATATCGCCGACAAGCCCAAGGCCCTCGCCCTTTTCGAGGCCGGCTGGGATGTCTCGCGCGCGCAGCAGAACTATGCGCGACTGATGGAGATGGGCGCAGGCGTCGAACCACCGCCGGGTTCGGAATCGGACAAGCCCTACAGCCGCTTCATGTCGATCTACGCGGCGCTATGCCGGCATCACATGAAGACGCACGGCACCACGCAGCGGCAGATCGCGGCGGTTTCGGCCAAGAACCACCAGCACTCCGTGCACAACCCGCTGTCGCAGTTTCGCAAGCCATTCACAATCGACGAGGTCCTGGCGGCGCCGCCGATCACCTACCCATTGACCCTCCCGATGTGCGCGCCGCTTTCCGATGGTGCGGCTGCTGTCATCGTCTGCAATGACGATGGGCTGCGCCGCCTCGGCGCAGCGGGCTCGCGCTGCGTCAAAGTGGCGGCAAGCGTGATTCGCAGCTTCACGACGCGCGGCCTCGACGCCCCTGGACAGAACATCGGCCGACTCGCAGCGCAACAAGCCTACGAACAGGCAGCGCTCGGGCCTGGCGACATGCATGTCGCCGAAGTGCACGATGCGTCCGCCATGGGCGAGATCATCCAGGCCGAAAACCTCGGCCTTGTCCAGCTCGGACAAGGCGGCCCCGCCGCAGAGCGCGGCGACTTCACCATCGGCGGACGCATTCCGATCAATCCCTCCGGCGGTCTGGAGTCCAAGGGCCACCCCTTGGGCGCGACCGGGCTTGGCCAGATCCACGAGTTGGTCACTCAACTGCGCGGAGAAGCCGGCGCACGCCAGGTTCACGGCGCACGCCATGCCATCCAGGAAAACGGGGGCGGCCTGCAGGGCATCGAAGAGGCTGCCCTGGCCATTCATATTCTTTCCAAGAACTAAGGAGACATCGTGCAAACGCATTTCAAAGGCAAGGTGGCCGTCATCACCGGCGCCGGTTCGGGCATTGGTCGAGCGCTGGCCCTGCAACTGGCTGCAGCCGGCGCGCGACTCGCGCTTTCCGACGTCGACGCGAACGGCCTCGACCAGACCATTCGCCAACTCCCGGTTGGCAGCGAAGTGCGAGCGTACGCACTCGACGTCTCGTCGCGCGAGGCAGTGTTCGCGCACGCGGACGACGTGAAACGCGACTTCGGCGCTGCTCACCTTGTTGTCAACAACGCCGGCGTCACCGTGATCGGCACTGTGGAACATCTCGAGATCGACGAGATCGAGTGGCAACTCGGCATCAATCTGTGGGGCGTGATCTATGGCACCAAGGCCTTTCTACCGATGATGCTGTCGCAGCGCGAGGGCTGCATTGTCAACATGTCGAGCGTATTCGGGCTTGTCGGCTTTCCGGCCCAGGGCGCCTACAACATTTCCAAGTTCGGAGTTCGAGGGCTCACCGAGTGCCTATGGCGCGAACTCGAGGGGACTGGCGTGCGGGCGCTGAGCGTGCATCCCGGTGGCATCAAGACAAACTTCGAGCGAGCCGGCCGGCGATGCAGGAACGCTGGACAGGAAGAGGGACGCTTCTCGGCCTTGGGCGACAAGCTGATGACCACTCCGCCGGAGGACTGTGCAGCCGCCATCCTGAAAGGCGTGCGCCAAGGCAAGAAGCGCGTGGTGACGGGCAACCAGTCCACAACGCTGTTCTGGCTGTCGCGGTTGCTGCCGAACAGCTATCACAACGTTGTCAAGCTGATCGCCTAGCCTGCGGACCGCCACCTCATCAGAAATAAAGACAAGAGAAAATTCAATGCCTCACCACTTCGCGCGCATGCCGGTCACCATTCACCGCCTCAGCGCATTGGCTTCCGCAGCGCTTGCGCTGTTCACGCTCGCCTCGACCTCGCACGCCATGGAGTTCGACACCGGCAATCCGGATGTCGTGGTGCGCTGGGACAACACGGTGCGCTACAACCTGGGCTATCGCACGCAGGATCAGTCCAAGGCGATCCTCGGCAATCCGAACAACGATGACGGCGACCGCAACTTCGGCAACGGCGCCATGATCGCCAACCGGCTCGACCTCCTGAGCGAGTTCGACATGGTGGTCGACAAGAAGTACGGCTTTCGCGTGAGCGGCGCGGCCTGGGCCGACGGCGCCTACAACAGCCTGGACAACCACAACAACGCCACTGCCAACACCCTGTCGTACGGCCTGCCGACCGCAGGCATCCTGTCGCCCTACACCAGCCGCTATGCCAAGGGCCCGTCAGGCGAACTGCTCGACGCCTTTGTCTTCGGCAGCCGCGACTTCGGCGACACCAACGTCAGTCTGCGGCTCGGCAAGACCACTGTCTACTGGGGCGAAAGCCTGCTGGGCGGCGGTGCCATCCACGGCATCTCCTACGGCCAGTATTCGCTGGACCTCTGGAAGGCACTGGCGACGCCCGGCATCGAGGCCAAGGAGCTCTATCGCCCGCGCGCGCAGATGAACCTGCAGGTGCAACCGGCACCGGACCTGGCGCTGTCGGCCCAGACCTTTTTCGACTGGGAAGCGGCGCGCTATCCGGAATCGGGCAGCTACCTGACGGTCAACGACGCGCTGCTGTATGGCGGCCAGTCGCTGATCACCGGGCCGGGCCAGCGGCTGCTGCAAGCCACCGGGGGCGAACCCGACAAGACCGGCGACTTCGGCCTCTCGGCACGCTGGAGCCCCGACTGGCTTGACGGCACGGCCGGCCTCTACGGCCGCCGCACCGCGGACATCCAGCCGCAGCTCGCGCTGACGCCCGCAGTGGCCGCCGTGCCAGCCGCCGCCTGCGCCCGCGCCGGCGCGACCGCCATCGGCCCGACCACCTGCTACATCAACCCGCGTGCCGCCACGCTGTCGCAGATCCGCGCCGGCTACATCGGCCAGTACCAGACCTTCTACGGCAAGGACATCGACATCTACGGCCTGAGCCTGTCGAAGAACATCGCCGGCCTGAGCTTCGGCGCGGAACTGAGCTACCGCCACAACATGCCGCTGCAAAGCGCGCTGGTGCAGGTACTCCCCGCCGGCCTGGCAAATCCGGCGCTCGGCCAGATCACTCCCGCGCAGCTTGCCAGCGGCGGCGCGCCCGGCGCGGTGGGCAACACCATGCACGGCGTGTTCAATCTGGTCGGCTCGGTCTCCAAGACGCCGCTGTGGGACAGCGCCACCTGGATGGCCGAAGTCACCTGGAACCGCTGGCTGAGCGTGGCGCAGAACGCCGCTGTCTTCAAGGGCAGCGCGGCCTACAGTGCGGTCGCCGCCAACGTCGA
The DNA here is from genome assembly GCF_056400665.1 of Variovorax sp. P5_A3. NCBI lineage: Bacteria > Pseudomonadati > Pseudomonadota > Betaproteobacteria > Burkholderiales > Comamonadaceae > Variovorax > Variovorax sp. P5_A3. The sequence continues at coordinate 114,907 of NZ_JBFUKW010000010.1, forward strand.
TGCGGTGACGCGCGACTACTTCGGCCTGGCGATCAATTTCACGCCGACCTGGTTCCAGGTTTATCCGGGCGTGGACCTGTCGATGCCGCTGAGCTGGGGCGGTGGCCTCTCCGGCGTCTCGGCCGTGACTACGGGCGGCGCCAAGAACAACGGCTCCTACTCGCTCGGCATCGCCGCCGACGTGCGCAACAAATACAACTTCGCGCTGCGCTACGTGGGCTTCTACGGCGACTACAGCACCACGGCCGCCGGCGCGATGAACGTGCCGGCCAGCACCTACGCCTCGCTGTCCGACCGCGGCCACGTGCTGCTGACTTTCAAGACGACCTTCTGAGGTCGACGGATCCCCTACCGAACGGAGACATTCCCATGAAAAAACTCACCCTCGTGACCGGCGCTGTATTCGCGCTCGCCGCCCAATTCGCCCTCGCTGCCGTCACGCCCGAAGAGGCGAAGAAGCTGGGCACCACACTCACGCAGACCGGCGCCGAGCGCGCCGGCAGTGCCGACAAGACGATCCCCGAATACACCGGCGGCCTGACCACGCCGCCGGCCGGCTACGAGAAGGGCTCGGGCATCCGCCCCGATCCGTACGCCGCCGAGAAGCCGCTCTACGCCATCACCGCGCAGAACATGGCGCAGTACGAGAGCAAGCTCACCGCAGGCACCAAGGAGATGCTGAAGAAGTACCCGACGATGCGCGTCGATGTGTACCCGTCGCATCGCTCGATGGCCTTCCCGAAGTACGTGCTCGAGAACACGGTGAAGAATGCCACCGCGGTCAAGACCACCGACGACGGAGTGGGCCTGGAAGGCACCTACGCGGGCATCCCCTTCCCGATCCCGAAGACCGGCAACGAGGTCATGTGGAACCACCTGCTGCGCTTCACCGGCCAGAGCTCCTACACGCAGTACGACTCGATCAATGTGGATTCATCCGGCAAGGCGGTGCTCGCCACCACGGGCCAGATCTACATGGACTACCCGTACTACGACCCGAAGCGCACCGGCGCGTCGAGCGACAGCGACATCTACTTCCGCACCAAGATCGCCTACACCGCGCCGGCCCGCCGCAACGGTGAAGCACTGCTGGCGCAGGACTACATCAACCCGATGAAGTACGGCCGCCGCGCCTGGCAGTACCTGCCCGGCCAGCGCCGCGTGAAACTCGCACCCGATATCGCCTACGACACGCCGAACCCCGGATCGGCCGGCGCTTCGACATACGACGACGCCTGGGTCTTCAACGGCGCGATGGACCGCTACGACTTCAAGCTGGTCGGCAAGCAGGAGATGCTCGTCCCCTACAACGCGTTCAAGCTGATCTACGCAAAGGATCCGTACGCGACGACCACGCCGAACCACCTGAACCCGGACTATGTGCGCTGGGAACCGCATCGCGTGTGGGTGGTCGAGGCAACGCTGAAGGCCGACAAGCGCCACATCTACGCCAAGCGCACCTTCTACATCGACGAGGACAGCTGGATCGCCGTCGCTTCGGACGAATACGACGCACGCGGCCAGATCTACCGCGCCGGCTTCGTCTACTCGAACCCGGCCTACGAAGTGCCGGCACCCACGAGCGTCGGCCAGTCGTTCCACGACTTCACCACCGGTGGCTACAACATGACCGGCCTGATGGGCGCCTACAACGTCGGCCTGAAGTTCATGGAGCCGCAGTCGGCCAACGCCTGGTCCGCGGACGCCCTGGCCGGCTCCGGCGTGCGCTGACGGGAGCGGGCATGCAGCGTCGCAGCATCCTCCTGGCCGCACTGGCTTCCGCCGCGGGCGCCCATGCGAGCGTCGGCGAGATGCTCGACCTGCCCGCACGCATGAGCGCGCTGGCCGACCAGCGCCTCATCACCGGCATCGCGCGCGTCGGCGACCGCCTGGTGGCCGTCGGGCAGCGCGGCCACATCGTGCATTCGTCCGACGGCGGCCGCCAGTGGTTGCAGTCCATGGTGCCGGTGAGCATCGACCTCACCGCCGTCGGCTTCGTCGACGACAGCATCGGCTATGCCACCGGCCACGACGGCGTCGTGCTCGGCACGCGCGACGGCGGCCTCGGCTGGACGCGACTGCTCGACGGACGCCAGGCCAACGCGCTGGTGCTTGAACAGATGCAGCTGCGCACCGCCGCGGCCGATGCCAGCGACGCCGACCGCAAGCTGCTCGACGAAGCCAGGCGCAATGCCGAGGCCGGCCCCGACAAGCCTTTCCTCGACCTGCACTTCCAGAGCCCCAGCCGGGGCTTCGTGGTCGGCGCCTACGGCCTGGTGTTGCACACCGCGGATGGCGGCAAGCGCTGGGAATCGTGGTTCGACCGCGTCGACAACCCTGGCCTGCTGAGCATCTATGCCATCTGCGCCGCGCGCGGCGCGACCTACGCCGCCGGCGAAGCCGGGCTGCTGCTGAAGCTCGATGCCGACGGCCAGCGTTTCCGCGCACTGGTCTCGCCCTACAAGGGCAGCTTCTTCGGCATCGTGGCCACGAGCGCCGGCGTGCTGGTCTTCGGCATGCGCGGCAATGCGATTCTGAGCGTCGACGAAGGCCAGACCTGGCAGCCGGTGGAAACCGGCCTGCCCGCCAGCATCGTGAGCGGCGCGGTCGCGGCCAACGGCACCGTGGCACTCGTCGACCAGGGCGGCAACATCGTGCTCAGCGTCGATGGCGGACGCCACTTCGCCCGTTCGGGCCTGCGCCCGCAAATGCCGCTGGCCGCCGTCGCGTTCAGCTCGAATGCCTCGCTTGTCGTGGGCGGCCCGCGTGGCCTGCGCACCGTCGAGCTGGCGACCAAGGAAAAATAGAAATGGCAGTCTCTTCCGGCCTCGACCGCATGCCGGTCGTGCGCGACCTCGCGGATTTCCCGCGCAACTCCGGCAACTGGCTGGAACGCGCCGTCTTCAACCACCGCCTCGCGGTGACCCTGGCCTGCCTGGTCGCCACGCTGGTGCTCGGCTTCTTCGCCACCCGCGTCGCGCTCAACGCCAGCTTCGACAAGATGATCCCCGTGGGTCATCCCTACATCCAGAACTACCTGAACAACCGGAGCGAACTGCGCGGCATGGGCAATACCCTGCGCGTGGTGGTGGAGAACGAGCAGGGCGACATCTTCGACGCCCGCTACCTCGATGCGCTCAAGCACATCAACGACGACCTGTTCCTGACACCGGGCGTGGATCGCGCCTGGGTCAAGTCGCTGTGGACGCCGGCCACGCGCTGGACCGAAGTGACCGAGGAGGGCTTCCAGGGCGGGCCGGTGATGCCCGACAACTTCAACGGCAAGGCTGCCAGCGTCGACAAGCTGCGCACCAACGTCGCACGCGCGGGCCTGGTCGGCAGCCTGGTGGCCAACGACTTCAAGTCGAGCGCCATCGTCGCGCCGCTGCTCGATGGCGGCAAGGATGGCCGCCTTGACTACTGGCAGCTCTCGCGCGAAGTCGAGACCAAGATCCGCGACAAGTACGAGCACGGCCTCGCACCGGACGGCAAGCCCTGGGGCGTGAAGGTGCACGTCATCGGCTTCGCCAAGATCATCGGCGACCTGCTCGACGGGCTGCTGCAGGTCATGCTGTATTTCGGCGTGGCCACGATCGTCGCCGGCTTGCTGCTGTACGGCTATACGCGCTGCGTGCGCAGCACGGCGATGGTGCTGGCCTGCTCGCTGGTGGCGGTGCTCTGGCAGATCGGCCTGGTGCGTCTGGTGGGGCTGGAGCTCGATCCCTACTCGATGCTGGTGCCCTTCCTCGTCTTCGCCATCGGCGTCAGCCACGGCGCGCAGAAGATGAACGGCATCATGCAGGACATCGGCCGCGGCACGCACCGGCTGGTGGCCGCGCGCTACACCTTCCGCCGTCTGTTCCTCGCCGGCGTCACCGCGTTGCTGGCGGACGCGATCGGCTTCGGCGTGCTGATGCTGATCCCGATCCCGGTGATCCGCGAACTGGCGCTCACCGCCAGCATCGGCGTCGCCGTGCTGATCTTCACCAACCTGCTGCTGCTGCCGGTGCTGCTGTCGTACGTCGGCGTGAGCCCGGCCGCGGCCGCCCGCAGCCTCGAGCTGGAACAGGAACAGGCCGCCGGCCGCGGGGGGCGCGTGTGGCGCCTGCTGGGCCACTTCGCGGAAAGGCGCAGCTGGGCGCTCGCAGCCATCCTCGGTTCATTGGCGCTGACCGTCGGCGGCTATGCGATCAGCACGCGGCTTCAGGTCGGCGACCTCGATCCCGGCGCGCCGGAACTGCGGCCGGACTCCCGCTACAACCGCGACAACGCGTTCATCACGAAGAACTACACGCTGTCCAGCGACCTGTTCGCGGTCATCATCAAGACGCCGAAGGAAGGCTGCCTGAAGTACGACACGCTGGTGCACGTCGACCGCCTGGCCTGGGAACTGCAGCAGCTGCCGCAGGTGCGCACCACCATCGCGCTGACCGACGTCGTGCGGCAGATCACCGCCGGCTCCTTCGAGGGCAATCCGAAGTGGCAGACCATCTCGCGCAACCAGGACATCCTGAACTACGGCGCGCAGCAGGCCACGGTCAACAACCCGGAGATGTTCAACACCGAATGCTCGGTGATGCCGCTGGTGGCCTATCTCACCGACCACAAGGCCGAGACGCTGCAGGAGGTGCTGCGCGTGGTCGAGAACTTCATCGCCGAGCATCCGACCGACCCGGCCGTGGTGCAGGTCCTGCCGGCGGCCGGCTCGGCAGGCATCGAGGCAGCGACCAACATCGTGGTGCACGAAGCCAACCGCACGATGCTGCTGTACGTGTATGCCGCGGTGATCGCGCTGTGCTTCCTGACGTTCCGCTCGTGGCGGGCGGTGATGGTGGCGGTGATCCCGCTGGTTGTCACCTCGATCCTGTGCGAGGCGCTGATGGTGCTGCTGGGCATCGGCGTGAAGGTCGCAACCCTGCCGGTGATCGCGCTCGGGGTGGGCATCGGAGTCGACTACGCGCTGTACCTGCTGAGCGTGCAGCTCGCCGGCCAGCGGCGTGGCCTGAGCCTGGCACGGGCCTACAGCGATGCGCTGCTCTTCACCGGGCGCGTGGTCGCGCTCGTGGGTGTGACGTTGGCTGCGGGCGTGATCACTTGGGCCTTCTCGCCAATCAAGTTCCAGGCCGACATGGGCATCCTGCTGACCTTCATGTTCCTGTGGAACATGGTCGGCGCTCTCGTGCTGATCCCGGCGCTGTCCTATTTCCTGCTCGGCGACCGCCACATCAAGCGCGCAGTACCCGTCGAACAGCGGACGAGTGCCGAACCCTCAAGTGCCGTCCGATCCTTCGCCGCCGCGAAACATGTCGGGTAGCCATTGGGTAGCCGCGCTCGCGGTGACCACATAGGCTGAAGTTTTCCCCGCATCTGCCGATATCCGCTTGCAACCCGAATTTCCGATCGTCGGTTCGACCGGCGTTCCTTCGGGCCTGTGCGACGCGCGACCGGCTTCCGATTTCACGTGTCGCCGAACACGTGGAATCAGGAGCAAGAGATGTGCGGCAATTCGCGATTCGAATCGGTATGGAGAATGACGGCCGCAGCGGCGGTGGCACTGTCGCTTTCGGCATGCGGTGGCGGTGGCGGTGGCGGTGGCGGTGGGTCGGCAGGCTTGGCGATGGCGCCCGCCGCATCGGCCCCTCCCGATGTGAAAGTGTCGGGTGAAAACGCCGTCAAGGCATCTTGCAAATCTTGCAGTGCACTCGATGACAACACCTACGCGGGGACGGGCACCGGCATCTGGCAAGGAGCGAACGCAACACAGGTGCCGGTCGACATCCCACTTGCCATCTCGGGTCTCAACGGCCAGACGGTGACGCTCGTGCTCACGAACGAAAGCGACTCGGAGGTGGCGCTTCCCGGCCTCGTGCTGCGCTCCACCACCGAGCAGAGCATCGTGGCGAACAAGGCGACCATCCCTGCGAGCGACGATGCCGGCGCGATCAAGGATGCCATCGGCGAGTTCAACCGCACCGGCTTCGCCAGGCTGCTCGATCACTCCTCGAAGTCTTCCCTCGTCGCCAAGTCGACGGTGCCGCAGGCGTCTTACCTTCCCGACGACCCGCGCGACATCTACCTGTACGACTATTCGAAGCGCTCGGTCAAGCTCGTCACTCAACGGACCACCAGCGATGGCGTGACCGTGAACCTGTGGGTGGAAGCCGGCGAACTCGGCGCGCCGCGCGTCACGACCGATCTTGCCGGCCGCATGGCGGACAAGTTCGCCGGCCCCGGCGGCGTCTACGACATGCTCGTCCGGACCGGCGGCCCGCTCTGGGGACCTCACGACACGGGCGGCCTGCTGCCGGGCAGCAGCCAGCCGGTCGACATCTTCTTCGTCAACTTCGACCGCGACAGCAAGCCCTATGGCATGGTGGGCTACTTCTGGGCCCTCAACAACTTCACCAAGGGCAGCGGCGACCTCGCGTACAGCAACGAGTCACTCGGTCTCTACATGGACTCGGAGACGCTCTACCTCGACGGCGAAGCGGGCGTGAAGCAGATGGCGACGGCGATGGTGCACGAGGGGATGCACATGCAGAACTTCTATCGCCGCGGCGTGAAGCTCGGCTCGGCGTACAGCTTCGAGGCATGGCTGGAGGAGATGTCCGCGATGATGATGGAAGACTGGGCGAGCCTGTCGATCGACCCCAGCCACAACGCCATTCGCGACACGCGCTATCCCAACTACCTGCGCGACGCCGACAGCTACAGCTGCACCCTGACCGCGTGGAAGCCGTGCGAGAGCTACGCATTGACCGGCTCGTTCGGCGGCTTCCTGAACCGCCAGCTGGGCCTGGCCTTCTACAAGGCACTGCTGACCAGCACGGGCATCGAGGATTCCGCGGCCATCCTCGACAGCGCCATCAAGTCGCAGCGGCCGGACTCCGGCATCGCGCAGGAACTGCGTCGCTTTACGGCGGCGTCCGCGGGCGTCATCCCGCTGAACGCCGGCATCGCCGAATACAGCATGCCGGCCCGCAGCGAAGGCGGCTTCAGCCTGCCGGCGATCGACCCGCTGAGCCTCGGCCGCAGCAGGAGGGCCCTGCCGCAAGCCGTCCCGTCCAAGCTGGAAAAGCTGGCGAGCTTCCCGGCGGTCCGGTCCAACGTGGCGGGCACCTACAGCGAGACCGTTCGCGTTCCCCCGGGGACGACGCTGTCGGTCGTCATCAACTAACTGCCTCCCGCACGCTTCGCACTTCATTCGCACTTCACCAAAGGGCACTTGCGCGACCGTGGCGGATGTGCATCATCGGGCGTTTCACGAAAGCAACACGTGGGCGTTTCTCGACTTGCCGAAGCCTGGAGGCGGTTCCTCTTCCTGTGGACCGCCGCGGTCGTGCTGATCCTGATCGGCGGTGCCGCGCATTCCGCGGACGAATTGCCGGGCGCCCCGCTGAGCGTCGCCAATCGCCCGGTCTTCGTGTTTCGCGCGCCGGCTTTCGGTCTGACGCCGCAGCAGCGGGCGGCCCGCGCCGCCGAGCGCATCGACGACATTCCGGCATCCCGCCTCGGATCGCCCGTGGAAGTCACGAGCTTCATCTACGAAGGGACGCAGGGCTATGCGGTGGTGCTCGAGGGCGAGACCCTGTTCTCCTTGTTCCCCGGGGACCAGGAGCCGGGCGATCCGCCGCTCGAACAAGTCGCCGGCAATGCGGCCCGACGGTTGCACGAGGCCCTGCAGGCGCGCTTGGAGCAGGGCAGTGCGCGCCAGTTCGGCATCTCCGTCGCGTGGACGGCGCTGGCGACCCTGATTCTCGTGCTTGTCGTGTGGGCGCTGCAGCGCTTCGCGCGTGCCATCGCCGCGCGGACACTGGCGATGCGCGAGCGTGCAACCAACCGTCCTTTGCTCGACTGGCGACGGATCCTCGTGTCAGTGCTCGCCCACCTGATTCACTGGATCAAGATTGCGCTGGTGCTCCTGGCCGTCTATATCTGGCTGGCATTCTCGTTCAGCCGCTTCCCCTATACCCGGCCCTGGGGCGAGACCCTGGGGAGTTCGATGATCGGGCTCCTGGGCAAGGTGACGCTTGCGGTGCTGCATGCGCTTCCCGATCTCGCGACCGTCGCAGTCATCTTCCTGATCGCGCGCCTGGGCGTGCGCGGCCTGCATGCGATGTTCGAAGCCGCCCGGACCAGCGGTGTCTCGACAGCCGCACTCCAGGCCGACACCATCGGCGCGACGCGGCGGCTGTCCGCGGCGCTCGTCTGGGTCTTCGCGCTGGTGGTCGCCTATCCGTACATCCCGGGATCGCACACGGATGCGTTCAAGGGCATCAGCGTCTTCTTCGGCGTGCTGGTGACCCTGGGTTCCTCCGGGCTGGTGTCGCAGGTCATGGCGGGCTTCGTGCTCATCTACTCACGTGCGCTTCGCAACGGCGACTGGGTGCAGATCGGCGATTCGGAGGGCTACGTCGTCGACCTCGGCGCGCTTTCGACCAAGATCCGGACCCGGCTGGACCAGGAGATCACCTTGCCGAACTCGGTGATCATCGCCACACGCGTCGTCAACCAGAGCTTCACGCGGAAGGCCGCCGGCGTCTCGCTGTCGACCTCGGTGACGATCGGCTACGACGCGCCATGGCGCCAGGTCCACGCCATGCTCAAGATGGCCGCGAAGCGCACGCCGGAACTGCTCGACACGATCGAGCCGACCGTGCGGCAGATCCACCTGCTCGACTATTACGTGGAATACGAGCTCAACGTCTTCATGCACACCGGCGCGTTCAAGTTCGATGTGCTCTCTGCGCTGCACAGCCACATCCAGGACGTCTTCAACGAATACGGCGTGCAGATCATGTCGCCCCATTTCGTGCTGCAGCCCGCTGACCCCGTGCTGGTGCCGAAGGACCGGTGGCACACGCCACCGGCCGAGTGAAGGATCAGGGCGTCACCACGTTGAACGACGGCGCGAAGGTCTCGACGTTCGCGAACACCGCGGCAAGCACCTTCGGGTCGCCCTCGACCTTCACCATGCCTGCCTGCACCATGTCGGGCAGCTTCTTGCCCTGCAGCAGCATCGCCAGGAAGGCCGGGCGTGTCAGCGAGAGCTTGACGTCCGGGTTCTTCAGCACGCGGCCCTTGGTGTTGTTGAGCACCGAATTCGAGAGTTCGAGCGCCCATGTTTCCTTCAGGTCGGTGAACTCCATGCTGATGTTCGCCTTCACGCCGTCCGTCTTCTCGTGGTCCAGTCGCAGCGCGATGTAGTCGAACAGCAGTTCCTGGTCCATGCCGCGCACCACGTCGGGTCCCTGGGTCGATGTCGGCGGCTTGAGGTTGCCGTCACGCAGTTCCTTCGCCGCCACCAGGTAGGCATTGCGCCAGGTGCCGGCTTCCGACTGATAGCCGAGCTGTTCGAGCGTGTCGGCCTGCAGCGCGCGTGCCGCGGCGTTGTCCGGGTTGGCGAAGACGACGTGGTTCACCAACTCGGCGACCCAGCGGTAGTCGCCGGCATCGAAGGCCTTGCGCGCCGTCGCCAGCACGGCGGCCTCGCCGCCCATCGCGGCGACGTAGCGCTTCGCCGTCTCGGTCGGCGGCAGCTTGTGGAGGCTGGCCGGATTGGCGTCGTAGTAGCCGAGGTAGTAGTTGTAGACCGCGCGCAGGTTGTGGCTGAGCGTGCCGTAGTAGCCACGTGAGCTCGCATCGGTCGCGAGGCCCTTGGGGAAGAACTCGGCATTGCCGATCTCGTCCATCGTCTGGCCCTTGTTGGCGAGGTTCATCGCCTGGTCATGGATGAAGCGGTAGGTGTCGCGCTGGTTCGCCATGTACTGGCGGATGTTGTCGCCGCCCCAGGTCGGCCAGTGGTGGCTCGCGAAGGCGACTTCGACGTCGGGATACAGGTCGATGGTAGCGTTGGCGTACTTGCTCCACGACAAGGCGTCGCGCGTCTTCGCGCCGCGGATCGTGTAGACGTTGTGCATGTGCTTCGTAAGCACTTCGGAGAGGCAGAGCGCCTTCTTGTCCGGGAAGTAGAACATCATCTCCGACGGCGCCTCGGAGTCCTGCGCCATCTGGAACACGATGCGAACCCCGTCCACCGTCATTTCCTGGCCGGTCTTCGTGATGAGGTCGGTGGGCGGGATCAACCCGACCGTGCCGCTGCTGAGCGCCTTGCCCAGCCCGCTGCCCACGCCCTGGCGCTCGTTGGCATCGAGGCCCGCGCCGAACTGGTAGATGGCGCGCCGGCTCATGGCATTGCCGGCGAGCACGTTCTCGGCGACGGCGTTGTCCATGAAACCTTGCGGTGCGATGACCTTGACCTTGCCGGCCTGCACGTCGGCCTCGTTGATCACGCCGCGCACGCCGCCGTAGTGGTCGGCGTGGCTGTGCGTGTAGATCACCGCGACCACCGGCTTCTTGCTGCCGAGCTTCTCCATCGCGAAGGCCATCGTCGCGCGGGCGATTTCCGCCGTGAGCATCGTGTCGATGACGATCCAGCCCGTCTTTCCTTCCACGAGCGTGATGTTGGCGATGTCGTAGCCGCGGATCTGATAGATGCCGTCGGTCACCTTGAAGAGGCCGCGTGCGTTGTTGAGCTTTTCCTGGCGCCAGAGGCTGGGGTTCACCGTGGCGGGCGCGTCGCCCTTGATGAAGTCGTAGCGATCGGCGTCCCAGACCAGCTTGCCGTCGGCCGTCTTCACGAGGGCGTCGGGCATGGTCGCGATCAGGCCGCGTGTCGCATCCTCGAAGTCGCGCTTGTCATTGAAGGCCATGCTGCGGGCCGCCGCCTGGTTGGCGCGTTCGGTCGCGGGTGTCGCTGGCTTCGGCAAGGTGGCGGGGCCGTCGGCCGCTTGTGCGAAAGCGCCGGACGCGAGTGCGGATGCGATGAGCGCGGCGAGGATGCCGCGTGTGCTGCTCTTCATTGAAATTGTCTCTGTGGTTTCTGGAATGGGGTGGGCGACCGCGACGCGATCAGGCCCGGGCGTCGGCGCGAATCATGTCCGCCGCCTTCTCGCCGATCATGATGGTCGGCGCGTTGGTGTTGCCGCCGCACAGCGTCGGCATGATCGACGCGTCGACCACGCGCAGGCCTTCCATGCCGTGCACGCGAAGGCGATCGTCGACCACGGCCATCGGGTCGCTGGCCACACCCATCTTGCAGGTGCCTACGGGGTGGTACTGGGTGTCGGCGCGGTTGCGGATGTCCTCGGCAATGGCAGCGGTGTCGTTGCGGTCGACCGGATAGAGCATCTTCCCGCGATAGGGGTCGAAGGGGCTCGCTTGCAGGATGCCCATCTGGAGTTGCACACCTTTCACCAGCAGATCGAGATCGCGTTTGTCGTCCAGGAACTTCGGATCGATGAGTGGTGCGGCGCGCGGGTCGCGGCTGGCCAGCTTCACGTTGCCGCGGCTGTGCGGCCGCAGGACCTCGATGTGGCACGAGTAGCCGTGGCCCAGATGCATCTTGCGACTGTGGTCGTCGACCATCGCGACCACGAAAACCATCTGCAAGTCTGGCACCGTCACGTCCGGCGACGAGCGAACGAACGCACCCGATTCGGCGTAGTTCGTGGTGATCAGTCCCGTCCTGTGCTTCTTCCACTCCGGGATCGCACGCGCGACCGTCATCCCGCCACGCAGCGACAGCCCGACCGTCGGCGAGTCGCTGCGCGCGCGATAGCTCTGAACGTGGTCGATGTGGTCCTGCAGGTTCTCGCCGACGCCCTGCAGGTTGCCGACCACCGGGATGCCCATCTGCTGCAAGGCCTCTCCGGGGCCGATGCCCGACAGCATCAGGAGTTGGGGCGAGCCGAAGGCGCCGGAGGAGACGATGACTTCGCGACGCGCACGAACCTGCTTCTCCGCCCCGTCAGCCGTGTAGGTGACGCCGCGTGCGCGCCGCCCTTCGAAGTCGATGCGCGAACTCTGTGCGTTCGTCTTCACGCTCAGGTTCGGGCGCGCCAGATGAGGCGTGATGTAGCCCTTGGCCGCGCTGCAGCGTTCGCCATTCTTCTGCGTGACCTGGTACATGAACGAGCCGAACTGCTCGGCCCCGTTGTAGTCGCGCACGTTCGGGACACCCCTCATCGCGGCCGCCTTCAGGAAGGCCTGGTTCAGCGCGCTGGGGCTGCGAAGCTCCGCAACGTTGAGCGGGCCTCCCGTGCCGTGATAGCCGCAATCGACATGGGTCTCGTTGTTCTCGGCGCGCCTGAAGTACGGCAGCACATCCTCGTATGACCAACCCCGGTTGCCGAGGGACGACCAATGGTCGTAGTCCCAGCGATTGCCCCGGACGTAGAGCATTGCGTTGGTCGAACTCGATCCGCCGAGGACCTTGCCGCGCGGCTGGTAGCCCCGGCGTCCGTTCAGGCCCTTCTGCGGCACGGTCTTGAATGCCCAGTTCTTGAACGGAATCGGCAGCATGGCCACGACCGCCGCAGGTGCCTGGACGAAGATGCTGTTGTCGCTGCCGCCTGCTTCCAGCAGGCAGACCGTCACGCCGGGATCCTCGCTGAGTCGCGATGCCAGGACGCAGCCGGCCGAGCCGCCACCGACGACGACGTAGTCGAACTCTTCCATGCTCATGCTTGCTCTTTGTTGGATGGGACGGCGTGTGTTCCTGCCACCTTTGGATCGGCCTCGCCGAGGAAGAACTTCAAGGCCATTCGCTGGATGAACGATCCGTACGGCGGGTAGAAGAGGTCGATCGGAAAGAAGCGCTGGCGCTGGAACACCGTCTTCGCATGCGACAGCTCTCGGAAGCCTTCCTCGCCGTGGTAGGTGCCCATGCCGGAATTGCCGATGCCGCCGAAGGGCGCGTCATGGTTCACCACGTGCCAGCCCCAGTCGTTCACGGACACACCACCCGAGTGCGTCCGGCGCAGCAGTTGGTCGCGTTCGGCGCCGTCATGGCTGAAGCAGTAGAGGGCCAACGGGCGAGGGCGCTCATTGATGAAGGCAATGGCTTCGTCCATGGTGTCGTAGGGCACGACCGGCAGGATCGGGCCGAAGAGTTCTTCGTGCATCACCCGCATGTCGGGCGTCAGGCCCGTCACGATGTGCAGGGGCATCTGGCGCCCTTCGCCGATGGGCATCGGCGCGCAGGCTTCGACCCGGGCGCCCTTGGCGCGCGCATCGTCGAGCAGCGACTGCACGCGCTGATACTGCCGTTCGTTCACCACCGAGGTGTAATTCGCGTTGCCGTCGGTCTTGCCGTCGTAGAAACGGCCGACGGTGCGCCGCACCCCGGCGATGAAATCATCGACGCGTTCTCGCGGCACCAGCGCGTAGTCGGGCGACACGCAGATCTGTCCACAGTTGGCCGACTTGCCATGCGTGATGCGCGTGGCCGCATCGTCGACGGGGTAGTTGCGCGTGACGAGCGCCGGGGACTTGCCGCCCAGCTCCAGCGTGACCGGCGTCAGGTTGTCCGCCGCGGTGCGCATCACGATGCGGCCGACCGCCGGCGAGCCGGTGAACACGATGTGGTTGAAAGGCAGCGAGGTGAACACGTTGGGGTCCGCGAGCTCTTCGCCCACCACGGCCACCAGGTTCTCAGGGAAGACTTCCGCCAGGAGGGCCTTGAGCACCGCGTTCGTCGCAGGCGTGACCTCCGGCATCTTGATCATCACGCGGTTGCCTGCCGTGAGGGCTGCGATCAGCGGTCCCACGGCGAGGTAGATCGGGAAATTCCACGGCACGATCACGCCCACCACGCCCTTGGGCTGGTAGCGCACCTCGACGCTGTTGCTGAGGAACAGGAGTTCCGTCGAGCGGCGGCTGCGCTTCATCCAGCGCCGGACGTGCGAGATCGCGTGGTTGATCTCCAGCATCGAACCCAGCATGTCGAGCATCTTCGACTCGGCCTCGGACCGGTAGCCGAAGTCGCTGCTCATGGCCTCGGCCAACGCATCCTGGTAGCGCTGGACCTGCCGCTTCAGGGCCCGGAGTTGGGTACGACGCTCGTCGACGCCGGGGTAGGGGTGTTTGCTGAAAGCCGCCTGTTGCTCGGCGAAGAGGCGCAGCACGCGTTCGCTGGCTGCGGCCGCGGCCACATGCCGCATGTCTGTGGTGTCGTTCAAGGGTGTCTCCTTTTCTTCGCGGTCCGCTCGGGGAGGCGCCGCGCCGGCAGCCTTCGAATTTAGGGCCTCCCCGGGAGAAAGCCTAGGTTCAAGTTCGACACATTCGGGTGAAAATCGGCCACAACATTCGCAGCGATCCCCCCCGTCTCACCACCGTGCCCAAAGAAGCCCTGGCCAGCAAGCCGCCACGCATCGTCGCCCGCTATGGAAGCGACCTCGGCGCGCCGACGCACAGCATGCTGGGGCTGGCGGCCCTGGTCGATTCGATGGCGGACCTCGGCGTCGGTGCCGATGCGCTTTTCGAAGGGACAGGCGTCGCCCCGAGCGCCATCTCCGATCCGGAAGCGCGCATCTCCCACCTGCAGAAGATCGCGCTGTTCGGCAATGTGAAGCGCCTGAGTCCGGAGCCGGCGATCGGCCTCATCGCCGGCCAGCGCCAGCGCATCTCTGATTTCGGTGTCTTCGGCTACGCCGTCCTGACCAGTGCGACCATGGCCGATGCCGTCGCCTTCGGGATCAAGCACGTGCGGCTGGCGGGGCCGGTGCTCGAGAAGAGCTTCCGGGTCGAGGGCGACGCGGCCATTTTCGAGGGGCATGACGTCATCGCGCTCGGCGCGTTGTTGCCCCTGGCGACGGAGTTCTGGTTCAGCTCGATCCAGGCGTTGATCGGCCACGTGACGGAGCGCCCGTACAAGGGCCGCCGGCTTCTGTTGCCCTATCCGGCACCGTCCTACGCCGCACGCTATGAAGAAGTCATGCTCTGCCCTGTGGAGTTCGACGCGGGCGTCATGCAATGGGAGTTCGATGCGGCATGGCTGAGTTGGCCGCTGCCCAATGCCAACCCGATCACGGCCGATGTGTGTGCGAGTTTCTGCAGCCGCATGCTGGAAGACATCGGGCAGGAGCACGCGCTGGTCAAGACCATCCGGCAGGCATGCCTCAACCGGATGGACGACCTGCCGCGCGCCGAGCAGATGGCCGAGCAGCTGAACCTGTCGACGCGCACGCTGCACCGTCGCCTGGTCGAGGCCGGCACTACCTACCAGGCGCTCATCGATGGCATACGCGAGCGGCTCGCCATCGAGTTCCTCGAACGCACGGACCTGTCGGTCGACGAGATCGCCGCACGCAGCGGGTTCTCCGACGTGTCGAATTTCCGAAAGGCGTTCAAGAAGTGGACCGGGCAGACGCCGGCCTACTTCCGCGATCGCGGGCGTTGACTAGCGCAGGTAGACGGCGTCGAAGGTCGCGAGTTTCCTGCCGTCCGCGCCKACGAGGATCAGGCGCTCGCCCTCGATGCGGTAGGCCGTGGTGACACCGAGCGCCTGCAGCACGTTGCGCTCGAGTTCCATCAGTTCGGGCTCGCAGGCCATCATCGTGCCGGCGGCCTGGAAGCGCAGGCTGCGGTCGTCGGCCTCGTAGCTGCCGACCAACTGGTTGCATCCACTGAATCCCATCAGGCGCGAACCGTCGCTCGCCATGGTGATTCGCACTTCGCGCTGCTGGGTGGGCGTCATCTTCACCGGCGTGCCGCCGATGTCCGCCAGCTTCCAGTAGGTGTCTCTGAGAGAAGCCCTCGGCTTCGGCTTGCCGGTCGACACCATCTCGCAGGTGTTTCCGGGCTCCACCGATGCGAGCCTGTCGACGACCATGTGCTCGCGCGCGGGGCCTTCCATCGGCTCCATGATTTCGAGCCGGCCGACGAAGTTCACCAGCAGGGGAGCGCCCGGCGCGCTTCGCCAGTGCAGGTAGGCGCGTTCGAGCGCGAGGTAGTCGTCGTGGATGGCCACGGGCCGTGGCTTGCCGCTGGCGCAATCGGTGAATATCGCGGAATCGGCGAAGTAGACGAACTCGCCGCGCCATTGAACGGGCTCTGCGTGCCCGCTCATGGCCAGGGCGGCGAGCAGCGTGCTGGCCCACTTCACGATCGAGGCGTGTCTGCGCATTCGTGTCTTTCGTTCATCCTGATTGCGCGCACGGCGTCGAAGCGCGCGCCGTCCAACGGCGTGGCGCCTTCGACGCGGTTGCGCTTGATATCGAATCGGGGCGTGCCTTGGGAGTTGGTGGCGCGTACAGCCGGTCGATCATAGATATGGCCCGAGGGGTGTCAACTGCTCCGGGCGCGCAGGCCGACGGCTGGCTGCCCATTGGCCTGCAGCTCGGGGCTGGGCGAGAATCCGGCCATGGGGCCCTGCGGCCTCCCGGAGAAGAGAGATGCAGGTCAGAGATGCGAAAGCAGGCGACATCGAAGGCATTGTCGCCATCTACAACGACGCGGTGCTTCACACCACCGCAATCTGGAACGAGAAAATCGTCGACGCCGCGAACCGTGCCGCCTGGCTCGCCGATCGTCAGCGGGCCGGCTACCCGGTGCTGGTGGCCATCGACGGCGCGGGCGCCGTGGCCGGCTACGCGTCATTCGGCGACTGGCGGGCCTTCGACGGCTACCGCCACACCGTTGAGCACTCGGTGTATGTCCGCAAGGATTGCCGCGGCGCGGGCATCGGCAAGACGTTGATGGTGGCGCTGATCGAGCGCGCACGCCGCATCGGCAAGCATGTGCTGGTCGCGGGCATCGATGCGAAGAACGTCGGCTCGATCGAGATGCACAGGAAGCTCGGATTCGAGCAAGTCGGCCTTCTGACGGAAGTCGGCACCAAGTTCGGTCGTTGGCTCGACCTGGCCTTTCTCCAGCTCAAGATCGATTCGCGCGCCGATCCCGACGCGCTTCCCGCGCGGTGATGGCAGTCGCAGGCTGCCGAACTACCTTGAGTTGGCCTGCACCCAGCGGACGATGTCGGCCGCGCCCATCGCGCCGGCCTGACGGGCGACTTCCCGTCCGCCCTTGAAAAGCGCGAGTGTCGGGATGCTGCGGATGTTGAAGCGCGTGCCGAGGGCCGGCACCGCTTCGGTGTCGACCTTCGTGAGCCGCACGTTGGGCTCGAGCTGAGCCGCCGCCTGTTCGTAGCCTGGCGCCATCTGGCGACACGGGCCGCACCACGGGGCCCAGAAGTCGACCAGCACGGGGAGTTCGTTTCGCGCCACGTGGCGGTCGAAGGAGGCCTCGTCCAGTGCGGTCGAATGACCTGTGAACAGCGGTTGATGGCAGTTGCCGCAGTCCGGCGCACTGCCGAGCTGCGCCTGGCGCACGCGGTTGGTGGTGTGGCAGTGCGGGCACACGATGTGCAGCGGATCGGTCATGACTTCGCCTTCTTCGATGGCTTCGACTTGGAAGCGTTGAGGGCAATCGCCTCGTGGACGAGCGCCTTGAAGGCGGACGCGTCGACTTCTTCCCCTTCGGCAATGTCGATCGCGCGGCGTGTATTGCCGTCGAGACTTGCGTTGAAGAGACGAGCCGGGTCCTTGAGGGCCGCGCCCTTGGCGAACGTGAGCTTCACCTTGTCCTTGTAGGACTCTCCGGTGCAGATGATGCCGTCGTGCGACCAGACCGGCGTGCCCATCCACTTCCACTCCTCGACGACCTCGGGGTCCGCGGCCTTGATGAGCTCGCGCATGCGGGCGAGCGTCTCCCCGCGCCAGTCGCCAAGTTCCGCGATTCGTTCCGAGATGAGTTCCGATGCCGACGGGCCTTTGGTTGCTTCCGACATTTTCATGGCTCCATCCTAAGAGGATTCTCAGCCCGCAGCCACCACCACGCGCCACGCCGGCACCTTGCGCTGGAAGCCCTTGAGTTCTAGCTCGCCCACCTCCTGCATCGACCACTCGGCACTCGGCGCACCGTCCTGCAACGCGCTGAGGACGCGCTGCGAGATCAGGATCTCCCCGCCCCCGGCCTCGCCGCACAGTCGCGCCGCCAGGTTGGTCACTGTGCCGATGGCGCCATAGTCGATGCGCGCGTCGAAGCCGATGCCGCCGAGGGTCGCAAAGCCCTGCGCGATGCCGACACCCATGTGCAGGTCGTACCCGCGCCGGCGCCACTGCCCGCTCAACGCGGCCATCTCCGCCTGCATCTGGACAGCCATGCGCAGTGCGCGCGCCGGTGCATCGGGGATGGGCTGCGGATCATTGAAGAAGATCATCATGCCGTCGCCGGAGAAGCGCTCCAGCGTGCCTTCGTGGGCGAGCACCAGCCGCCCCATCGCGGCATGGTACTGGGCCAGCACGGCCATCACCTCCTCGGGCTCCGCGGTCTCGGTGAACGCGGTGAAGCCGCGCAGGTCGAGAAAGACGACGGTGATCTCGCGCCGGTGGCTTCGCAGCGGGTCGTCGGTGCCGCCGGCCAGGATCGCCTCGGCCAGTTGCGGCGAGAAGAAGCGCTTGAGCTGGCCCACGCGTTCGAGCTGCTGCACCGCCTCCTGCACGCGCTGTTCGAGCGTGGCGTTCCATGCCTGCAGTTCCGTGCGTTGCCGCTGGACTTCGTCGTACAGCGTCTTCACCCGCAACAGCGAGCGCACGCGCGCCATCAGTTCGGCCTGGTTGATGGGCTTGCTCAGGAAATCGTCCGCGCCGGCGTTCAGGCCCTTCACGCGCTCCTGTTCCGGGTCGAGCGCAGTCACCAGCACCACCGGCAGGACCGCGCAGGCCGGATCGGCGCGGATGGCGCGGCACACGTCGTAGCCGTTCATGCCCGGCATCATCACGTCGAGCAGCACGAGGTCGGGCGGGTCGGCGGCGATGCTGGCGAGCGCGTCTTCGCCGGTTGCTGCGGTGCTCGTGCGGTAGCCGCGCGCGCTCAGCAGGTCCGAGAGCAGCCGGAGGTTCTGCGCGACATCGTCGACGACCAGGATGTGGGCGCTCATTTCGCACGCCCTTCGTTCAGCAGGCGATCCACGGCTTCGAGGAAGGGCTTGAGCGAGACAGGTTTGGTCAGGAATGCGTCAAAGCCCGAGTTGACGATGTTGTGCTGCGCATCGGGCATGACCGAGGCCGAGATCGCGATGACGGGCGTGGCGTCCAGGGCCGGCTGTTCGCGGATCCGGTGGAGGGCGGCGATGCCATCCATGCCGGGCAGCAGGATGTCCATCAGGATCAGGTCGGGCTCGTGCAGGATCGCCAGCCGCACGCCCTGTTCGCCGGTCTTCGCCTCCAGCGTGACGTGGCCCTTGTGCTGGAGGATGTCGCGCGCCAGCTTCATGTTCTTCTCGTTGTCCTCGACGATCAGGATTGTGCTCATCCAATGGCCTCCAGGGTCAGGAGCGGCAGCGTGAAGGTGAAGGTCGCGCCTTCGCCGAGGCGGCTGTCGACGCCCAGCGTTCCACCATGCAGTTCGACGAAGCGCTTGGCCAGCGACAGGCCCAGCCCGGTGCCCTCGGCCTTGCGCAGGTAATCGCCGCCCGCTTGGCGGAACTCGTCGAAGACCAACGCCTGGTCCTTGGGGGCGATGCCCACGCCGGTGTCGACCACGCTCACTTCGGCTATCGGCTGCCCGGCGTTCTCGATGCGCCGGGCGGTGAGACGCACGCTGCCGCCCGAGGGCGTGAACTTCACCGCGTTGGACAGCAGGTTCACCACCACCTGCTTGACCTTGCGTGCATCCGCTACCCATTCGTTCAGGCCTTCGTCCACCTGCAGCGACATCGACAGGCCATTGCGCTGTGCGCGTTCGCGCACGAGGGTGAGGGCGTTGTCCAGCAGCAGGCCGAGGTCGAAGCAGGTCAGGTCGAGCTCCATCCTGCCGGCCTCGATCTTCGACAGGTCCAGCACGTCGTTGATCAGCGTCAGCAGGTGCTGGCCCGATGAGTGGATGTCCTGCAGGTATTCCATCTGCTTGTCGTTGACATCGCCGAACATGCGCTCGGTCAGCACTTCGGAGAAGCCGATGATGGCATTCAGCGGCGTGCGCAATTCGTGCGACATGTTCGCCAGGAATTCCGACTTGTGCTGGTTGGCGATCTCGAGCTGCCGGCTCTTGTCCTCGATCTCCTGGAACAGCCGGGCGTTCTGGATCGCGATCACCGCCTGGTCGGCAAAAGTCTCCACCAGGCGTACTTCGGCGTTCGAGAAGGGCTGCACCTGCTTCCGGAGCACGGCGATGATACCGACCGACGCGCCTTCGCGAAGCATCGGCACGGCCAGCACGGTGCGGAAGCCGTGGCGCGTCTGCGGGTCGCGGGAATCGGGATAGCTCGAATCGAGCAGTTTTGCGACGTCTTCCACGTGCACGGTGCGGCGCTCGACGAAGGCGCGACCGACCACGGACCCCTTGCTCATGGGCAGCACTTCGTCGCGGCCCGATTCGATGCCTGCCTCGGTGTGATAGCTCGTCATGGACCGCAAGTGATCGCCGTCCGGGAGCCAGACGCGGCTTCCGTGCGCGCGACAGAGAAGCACTGAGCGCTCCGCGACCGCCTGCAGGACCGGCTGCAGGTCCGTCGGCGAGCGGCTGAGCACACGGAGGATTTCGGCCGTTGCGGTCTGGAATTCCAGCGCCGAGCTCAGTTCAGCGGTACGAAGCTCCACCTTGCGTTCCAGCCCGCCGTACAACCCGCGAAGCTGTGCGGACATGCGGTTGAACTGGTCGGCCAGGCCCTCCAGCTCGTCGTCCGTGTTGACGACGATCTGCTGGTTGAGATTGCCCTCGCCGATGCGCCGCGCGCCTCGCGCCAGGGTGCGGATCGGCTGGACCATGCTGCGTGCCAGCATCGAGGCCGCCACCGCGGAAATCAGCAGGCCTGCGAGCAGCAGTACCGCGGCGCGCAGGAGCGATGCGTTCAGCTTGGCGTAGACCTCGGCGATCGGCTGCTCGGCGAACACCTTCCAGCCCAGCGACTTGATCGGCGCCATCGAGGTCAGCACCGTGGCGCCGCCGATGTCGCGCGACACCATCGCCTGCTCTTCGATGGCGCCGTCCGCCGCCGCGGCCTGCACGTGCGGCAGCGAGGCCACGCTCGTCTTGCGCAGGACCAGCCCTATGTCGGGGTCCGCCACCAGCAGGCCGTTGCTGTCGACCACGTAGGCCTTGCCCTTCTGGCCGATCTGGATGCGCGACACCACATCCCAGATGAACTTGAGATTCAGCTCGGCAATGGTGACGGGGCCTTTCGCGCCGCCGGAGCGGATCGCCACGACCATGTAGGGCTCCGTGTCGCGGTTGAAATAGACCGGCCCGAACCAGGGGGCGTCGGGCAGCGCCTCGCGGAAAGGCGCTTCGGCCGACCGATCCTTGCCGGAGCCCATGACGTCCATGCCCAGCCGCGAGACGGCGATCTGTTCGCGGCCCGCCCGGTCGAGCTGGGCGATGTCGGTGACCTCGGGCGCCTGGCGCAGCAGCCGCCAGAACTCGGTGCGCCGCGATTCCAGGTCCGACGCGTCGAGCTGCGCGAGGGATGCATAGGCCAGCTGCTGGGAGACCTGCTGGACGTACTGCTCGATGCGCAGGGCCGCTCCGACCGCCTTCTCGTGCTGGAAGCTGGTCAGCGCCGCCTTGTTCTCCTGGTAGGAGAAATAGAGGCCGATCGCGCTGGACGCCAGCAGGACGGTCGTCACCAGCGAGAGGATCAGCAGCAGGTACTTGCGGAACAGGCGCCCGCGGTGGACGTCCCGCGCCGCCTGCGACAACACCGCGAATCGTCGGGCGCGGGCCGGCGGCGCGAGATCGCCAGCGAGCGAGGCGGGGGACGATTCCGGGGGCGTCATGTGCCGCCAATTGGACAACGCC
The DNA here is from genome assembly GCF_056400665.1 of Variovorax sp. P5_A3. Classification (NCBI taxonomy): domain Bacteria; kingdom Pseudomonadati; phylum Pseudomonadota; class Betaproteobacteria; order Burkholderiales; family Comamonadaceae; genus Variovorax; species Variovorax sp. P5_A3. Next base: position 136,546 of record NZ_JBFUKW010000010.1, read on the forward strand.
ATCCGTCCGATGGGAAGAGCGGCCGTCTTAGGCCTATTGGCCGACCCGATACCGCGCATGCACTCCGGCGATGGCCCGGAAGCGGCGCAAAATCGGACCTCGCGCTGCTGGCAACATGGAGGACATCGATGCGCAGCAAGATCCTGGGGCTTCTTTTGGGCGCTGCGCTGGTGGTCGGCTCCCTCGCGCATGCCCAGCAGCCGAAGAAGATGCCGCACCTTGGTTACCTGGCAGCCGTCTCGGCCAGCGCCGACGCGCCGCGGCTGGAAGCGTTCCGCAAAGGGCTGCGCGACCTCGGCTATGTCGAAGGGCAGAACATCCTTATCGACTACCGCCACGAAAGTCAGGACCTGCGGCGGCTCCCCATGCTGGCGGACGAACTGGTCCGGATGGACGTCGACATCCTCGTCGCGGTGACATCCAACGCCGCGCAGGCCGCCGCGAAGACGACCTCGACAGTGCCCATCGTCTTCATGGGCGTCACCGATCCGATCGCCACCGGACTGGCCGAGAGCCTGGCACGGCCGGGCGGGAACAGCACCGGTGTCACCAACGTGGCGGCCATCCTCACCGGTAAACGGCTGGAACTCCTGAAGGAGACGGATCCCAAGGCGGTTCGCGTGGCGGTGCTGTGGGACCCGAATGCGCCCGGCTCCATCCCGCAGTGGGAAGCCAGCCAGGTGCCGGCCGAGAAACTGGGGATCCAGCTCTACTCGATGGAGGCCACCAGCGCCGACAGGTACGCGCAGGTGTTCAAGGATGCCGTCAAGGCGCGCGCCACGGCGGTGTGGGTCACGCTGAATCCGGTGGCGAACTCCAACCAGAAGCTGATCGCGGAACTGGCGATAGAGAACGGATTGCCGACGATCTGCGCCCGGAGCGACTACGCCGAGAACGGTTGCCTCATGGCCTACGGGCCCGGCTATGTCAATGAAGGCAAGGACGGCGCGCGGTACGTCGACCGGATCCTCAAGGGCGCCAAGCCCGCGGACCTGCCCATCGAGCAGCCGACGAAGTTCGAGCTGCTGATCAACCTGAACACGGCCAAGCGGCTCGGCTTCACGGTGCCGCGGTCGGTGATGAACCGGGCAGACAGGGTGATCCAGTGAGCCGGTGAATCGCAGCGCTCGGGACGTAGAATCCTGCGGATGTTCCGCGTGCGCGTGTTCCTGTTGTGGCTGGTGATGTTGGCCGTACCCTTCCAGGGGTATGCGGCCGCGTCGATGGCCCTCTGTGGCCCGCAGCAGTCCGCCGCCAAGGTCGCGAAGGCGGATTCGCACGCCGGTCATTCGGGCCATGGCGTCCTCGGCGACCGCGCCGCGCACCACCATGACGCTGCGGCGCAAGCCCATCCCGACAGCGGGACGAACACCTCGCACGCGCATGGCGATGGCGCCGCCAAGTGCTCCACCTGTGTCGCGTGCCATGCCGTCGCCCTGACGGACAGCACACAGGTTGCGTTGCTTCACGCCTTGCCGCAGGCCGATCTGGCCGAGCCGGCGAGCGCGATGGCGAAGCTCGCAACCGACGTTCCCGACAAACCTCCTCGCGCCTGATCGCGTCGCGCCACCGGCCGCCTTGTGCTACCGGTGCGGCTTGACGCGCCCTCCATGCATCGTGCGTCGCCTGACCCATCGCGGGTCCGCTGGCGCGCTCCGTTCATGATCATCGCGAGGACTCCATGTCTCTTTCATCGCCGGCCTGTTGGCCGGCCACACTGCCTGCCCGGGTGGCAGGCGCCCGGGTGAGGCGCGCCCTGTCACCGGGTGCGCTTGCCGCCGCGGCATTCCTGCTTTCCGGTTGCGCGTCGGTCGGCATCGACGAGGTGTTGAACGACACCAACGCCAGCACATCGCAGTTCACCGACGGCAAGCTGGAACTCAGCCGCACCGACGAACAGCGCAAGGCCCGCATGGCGTTCGCCGACGAGTTGCTGTCGCGCGCGCTTTCCGAAACCGATGCAGTGCAGGTTGCGCTCGCCAACAGTCCGGCCGTGCAGGCGCTGCTCGCGCAAGGCTGGGCCGACATTGCGGCGGCGAATCAGGAAGGCCGGCTTCCGAACCCGGTCTTCAAGTTCGAGCGCCTGCGGCTCGTCGACGAACTCGAACTGGGCCGCCTGCTGTCCGTCGGGTTGGTGGACCTGATCCTGCTGCCGCAACGCATGGCCCTGTCGAAGAGCCAGTCGGAGCAGGTGCGGTTGCAACTCGCCTCGGCGGTGATCGACCAGGTGACCCAGGTGCGCCAGGCCTGGGTGCGCGCGGTGGCGGCGCAACAGTCGCTCCAATATGCAGTGCAGGTGAACGAGGCCGCGCAGGCCAGCGCCGAACTCGCCCGGCGCATGCAGCAGGTGGGCAACTTCAGCAAGCTCCAGCGGGCGCGGCAACAGGTGTTCCTCGCGGACGCGACAACGCAACTGGCATCCGCACAGCACGCGACCGGCGCTGCACGCGAGGAACTCGTTCGCATGCTCGGGCTGGATGATGCGCAGGCGGAAAGGCTCCAGTTGCCCGAGCGTTTGCCCGATCTGCCCAAGGCGCCGCGCGATGCGAGCGACGTGGCCGGGGCGGCCAACGACCAGCGGCTCGACGTCCGGCTCGCACGGGCGCAACTCGACGTGGCAGGGAAGTCCCAAGGGCTGAACCTGCTGTCGACCTTCGTCGACGTCGAAGCGGGCGCGCGCCACGACACCTTCTTCGTCAACGGCGCGAGGGCCAATCGCGACGGCTACGAACTCGACATCCGCCTGCCGCTCTTCGACTGGGGAACGGCACGGCGCGATGCGATGAATGCGCAGGCGCTCGCCGCGGCCCATCGTTACGACGCAGCGGTGCGCAGTGCCACTTCGCAGTTGCGTGAGGGCTATTCCGCCTACCGCACCGCCTACGACATCGCGCGGCACTACCGCGACGAGGTCGTGCCGCTGCGCAAGACCATGGCCGAGGAAAACATGCTTCGCTACAACGGCATGCTGATCGGCGTCTTCGAACTCCTCGCCGAGACCCGCGAGCAGATCGCGAGCGTGATGGCCGCGATCAACGCCCAGCAACAGTTCTGGCTCGCCGATGCCGCGCTCGCCGCGTCGCTCGTCGGCAGGCCCACCTCCGCGACCACCCATTGACGAACATGACGCACAGACGCAATTTCCTGGGCGCCGCTGGCGCCATCACCGGTGCGATCGCAGCCGCATCGGTCCACAAGGTGGCGATGGCCGCCTTGCCCGAGCCGGTGCTGCAGGGCAGGCCGGACACCATGCCGCCGCTGTCGCCCGCGACCGGACGGCCCTACAACCCCGTCGTCACGCTCAACGGCTGGACGCTGCCCTGGCGCATGAACAAGGGGGTCAAGGAATTCCACCTCGTCGCCGAACCGGTGGTGCGCGAGATGGCGCCCGGCTTCAAGGCGCACCTATGGGGCTACAACGGCCAGTCGCCGGGGCCGACCATCGAGGTCGTCGAGGGCGACCGGGTGCGCATCTTCGTGACCAACAAGCTGCCCGAGGGCACCAGCATCCACTGGCACGGTCAGCGCCTGCCCAACGGCATGGATGGCGTCTCGGGACTCACGCAGCCGGCCATCGCGCCGGGAAAGACCTTCGTCTACGAGTTCGTCGCGCGCCGGCCGGGCACCTTCATGTACCACCCGCACGCGGACGAGATGGTGCAGATGGCGATGGGGATGATGGGCTTCTGGATCACGCATCCGAAGGCCCCGCATCCGCTCATCGACGAGGTCGATCGGGACTTCGTCTTCCTGCTCAATGCCTACGACATCGAGCCCGGCAGCGCGACGCCGAAAATCATGACCATGCTCGACTTCAACCTCTGGTCCTGGAACAGCCGCATCTTCCCGGGCATTGATTCGCTCAACGTGCGACACAACGACAAGGTCCGCATCCGCTTCGGCAATCTCACGATGACGAACCACCCGATGCACCTGCACGGTCACGAGTTCGTCGTCACCGGCACCGACGGCGGACCGAAGCCGATGGCCGCGCGCTGGCCCGAGGTGACGACCGACGTCGGGGTCGGACAGATGCGGCAGATCGAGTTCCTCGCGGACGAGGAGGGCGATTGGGCCTTCCATTGCCACAAGAGCCACCACACGATGAACGCCATGGGACACGACGTGCCCACGATGATCGGCGTGGACCACCGCGACGTGGTCGGCAAGATCACGAAGCTCATCCCGGACTACATGGTGATGGGCGAGCGCGGCATGGGCGACATGAGCGAGATGGCGATGCCCTTGCCCGACAACACGGTGCCGATGATGGGGGGCGAGGGGCCGTTCGGCTCGGTCGAGATGGGCGGCATGTTCAGCGTGGTCAAGGTGCGCAAGGGGCAGAAGGCGGGCGACTACTCGAACCCCGGCTGGTTCAGGCATCCGCCGGGCACCGCCGCGCACGAACTGGCGGCGCCGGCGGCGAAGGCGCCGCGTGCGCGCGGCACGGGGTCGTCGGCAATGCCGCCGAGCGGCGCGCCGGCGCCCGGCATCGAAGTGCAGGTCCGCAAGCCGCGCGGGCATGCAGGTCATTGATCATTCACAAGCAGCAAAGGAACCAAGGATGTTCGGCTTTCGAAAGGCACTTCTCGCGAGCGTGGTCGCCATGTCCGGCTTCGCACATGCGCAGTCCGCGCCCGGCGACCTCAGCGAGGGCGAGGTGCGCAAGATCGACAAGGAAAACGCCAGGGTCACGCTGAAGCACGGGCCGTTGACCAATCTGGACATGCCGGGCATGACGATGGTGTTCAAGGTTGGCGACAGCCGCATGCTCGATGCGGTGCAGACGGGCGACAAGGTGCGGTTCAGGGCCGAGATGGTGGACGGAAGGCTCGTCGTGACCCGGATGGAGGCGGTGCGCTGAGCGCGAGAATGCTTGTGCCCGGAAGCCTCCTGCTTCGGTGTCGAGATTTCGAGCGAAGGCCGGGACGTTTCGCGTAGACGCGTCCGTCTTTCGTTTTCTACAGTAGGCGGGACGCCAGTTTGTCATGGCGCTCCGGGTACAGTGGGCGATCCATCCCCGCAATCCAAGGCTGTTCGCATGCGTCGTGTCGCATCCCTGTTCACACTCGTCCTCCTGATCGCTGCCTGCACCACGATCGCCACCCACCGGTTCGACGACCTTTTCGGTCCGTCCGACCCCCAGCGCTTCGACCACCCCATGGCGCCGCCAGCGGGGCAGTCGTACGCGCAGACGATCCAGCCCATCCTCGACCGCCGGTGCGTGGCTTGCCACGCCTGCTACGACGGGCCTTGCCAGCTCAAGACAACGGCGTGGGAAGGGCTGGCGCGCGGTGCGAGCAAGACGCCCGTGTACGACGCCAGCCGGCTGCTGGCCGCGACACCGTCACGCCTGTTCGTCGATGCGGACAAGCCTTCGGAATGGCGTGAGCGCGGCTTCTTCCCGGTGCTCAACGAGCATGCACCGACGCCGGAAGCGAACCGCACCGCGGGATTGATGTACCGCTTGCTCATGCTCAAGCAGCAGCATCCCTTGCCGACCGAAGGCGTCGTCGGCGGTGGACTCGATTTCTCCATCGGCCGCTCGGCGATGTGCCCGGCCGGCCCGGAGATCGATCACTATGAGCGCGCGATGCCTCAGGGCGGCATGCCTTTCGGACTGCCGGGCCTGAGTGCGGCCGAGCACAACACGCTGACTCGCTGGCTGGAGCAGGGCGCCCCCTATGAAGGCCCGGCCGCGCCGACGCCGCTGGCGATGCAGCGCGTGGCGCAGTGGGAACGCTTCTTCAACGGTGATTCGCTGAAGGAAAGGCTCTTCAGCCGCTATGCCTACGAGCATCTCTTCCTCGCGCACCTCTACTTCGACGACGACCCGCAGCGCCAGTACTTCAAGCTGGTGCGGTCGGCCACGCCGCCCGGCCAGCCGGTGCAACTGATCGCGAGCCGCCGTCCGGTCGACGATCCCGGTGTGGAACGCGTGTACTACCGGATCGTGCCCGAGCGAGAGACCATCGTCGCCAAGACGCACATGCCTTACGCGCTGGGCGCCCAACGCATGGCGCGCTGGCGGGCACTGTTCATCGATGCGCCGTTTGCGGTGAACCGCTTGCCGGGCTACAGCGCCGACACGGCCGCCAATCCGTTCTCCACCTTCGAGGCCTTGCCGGTCAGCGCTCGCTACCGCTTCATGCTCGACGAGGCCGAGTTCACGATCATGGGTTTCATCAAGGGGCCGGTGTGCCGTGGCCAGATGGCGCTCGATGTCATCGACGACCACTTCTGGGTCGTCTTCCAGGCGCCGACCGATGCCTTCGACGCGGCGCAGTCGAACCTGCTGGCGCGGGACGCCAACCTGCTGCGCCTGCCGACCGGCAGCAGCAACACCGAAGTCCTGATCCCGTGGCTGTACTACGCGAAGCTCGAGAACGAATACCTGAAGGCCAAGTCGGATTTCCTTGCGCAATCGCTGCAAGGGCCGGGCAGTCTCGACCTGCGAATGATCTGGGACGGCGACGGTCGCAACGACAACGCGGCGCTCACGGTCTTCCGGCACTTCGACAGCGCGAGTGTCGTCAAGGGCATGGTGGGCGAGTCGCCCAAGACAGCGTGGGTCATCGGCTATCCGCTGCTGGAGCGCATCCATTACCTGCTGGTCGCCAACTACGACGTCTACGGCAATGTCGGGCATCAGCTCAATTCGCGGCTCTACATGGACTTCCTGCGCATGGAAGGCGAGTTCAACTTCATCGTGATGCTGCCCAAGGCACAACGAAAGGCAACGCGGGACGCGTGGTACCGCGGCGACAGCCTTGACACGCGCGAGCAGGTCTATGGTGGTCCGGCGACGACGCTGGATCTGGAGAGCCGCATCCCGTTCAAGACGACCGATCCGAAGCGCGAACTGCTCGGATTGATGAAGACCCGTCTCGCGCCCGTGCTGGACCTGCGTTTCGATATCGACCGGCATGTCGCGCCTGCGTTGAGGACGCCGCTTCACGAACTCGAGAGCGTGCATGGGGCCGCACTGCAATGGCTGCCCGAAAGCTCGCTGCTGGTGGTCGAAACGCCCGATGGCAACCTGCGCACCTTCAGCCTGATCCGCAATACCGCGCATGGCAGCGTGTCGCACCTGCTCGGCGAACGCCGCGAGCTGCGGCCCGATGAGGACACGCTGACAGTCGTCCCCGGCGTGATCGGCGCCTATCCGAATGCGTTCTACCGCGTGAAGGCCAGCGAATTGCCGGCGATGACCGCCGCCGTTGGCCAACTCCGCTCCGAGGCCGACTACGCGGCCTTCGCCAGGCGTTGGGCCGTTCGGCGCACGAATCCGGACTTCTGGGCCTTCAGCGACGCGGTGATCGATCGCTACCAGAAGGACCAATCGCTGGAGGCCGGCATCCTCGACTACAACCGCTTCGAAAACCGATAGGCGCGAGGCGAGCCACCGATCGGCGTTGGAGACATCGCGCCGCACCCGCAGCACCTGCGCTGCATGACAACCCACGGGAGATAAAAAAATGTCGTCGCCAACCCCTGCCCTCGATGTGCAGACCTTCCTCAACGAGAAGCGGTTTTCCCGCTTCCAGTGGCTGATCTTCACCTTGTGCTTCATCATCGTCCTGCTGGACGGTTTCGATACCGCGGCGATCGGCTTCATCGCGCCGTCGCTGCTCACCGAATGGCAGGTCGGGAAACCGGCGCTCGGACCTGTGTTGAGCGCGGCGCTGTTCGGCCTGGCCTTCGGTGCGCTCGCTGCTGGGCCGTTGTCCGATCGGCTCGGGCGACGACGGCTGCTCATTCTCTCGGTCATCGTGTTCGGCGTGGCGTGCCTGTGGTCCGGCTTCGCGACCAGCCTGGACGAACTCGCGGTCCTGCGCTTCGTCACCGGCGTGGGACTCGGCGCCGCGATGCCGAATGCCGTCACGCTGATGAGCGAGTACTGCCCCGACAGCCGACGCGCCACCATGACCAACCTGATGTTCTGCGGCTTCCCGCTCGGCGCCGCGTTCGGCGGATTCCTGGCGTCATGGATGATCCCGCATTTCGGCTGGCGCAGCGTGCTGGTGCTGGGCGGCACGGTGCCGCTTCTGCTGCTGGTGCCGCTGGTGATGTGGTTGCCGGAGTCGGTGCGCTACATGGTGGCCAAGCGCCAGGCGGCGGAGAAGATCCGTGCCGTGCTTGTGAAGATTTCCGCATCGGCGTCCAGCGCCACCACTTTCACGATGACCGAGAAAGCCGCGCCCGCGAGCAGCGGAAAGACCGGCATCGCGCTGGTGCTGTCGGGCTCCTACGTGGTCGGCACGTTGATGTTGTGGCTGGCCTATTTCATGGGCCTGGTGATCTTCTACGCGCTCATCAACTGGATGCCGATCCTGTTCAAGGAGGCCGGGCTCGACACGCAGACCGCGGGCCTGATTGCCGCGCTGTTCCCGCTGGGCGGCGTCGGTGCGGTGCTGTTCGGCTTCCTGATGGACCGCTTCAACCCCAACCGCATCATCGCCGTCGGCTTTGCGCTCACCGCCGTCGCGATCTGGGCCATCGGGCAGTCGAGCGGCAACGTCGCCACGCTGGTGGTCGTCGTGTTCGTCGCCGGCGTGCTGATGAACACCGCCCAGTCCTCGCTCCCGGCGCTCGCCGCGGCTTTCTACCCGACTTCGGGGCGCGCCACGGGTGTCTCCTGGATGCTGGGCATGGGTCGCTTCGGCGGCATCGCCGGCTCGCTGCTCGTGGCGGAACTCACGCGGCGGCAGTTCGGCTTTGCGCAGGTCTTCACGGTGATCGCTGCGGCTGGCCTGGTGTCGGCAATCGCCTTGCTGGTCAAGCAGGCCGTGACGCCGCACGCGGCAGCGGCAGTGCCGCGTGGCGAAGTGCTGGGGCACTGAGCCGCGTGAAGGTTCGCCCTATCTTTCGAGCTCGTCGAGGATGGGGCAGTCCGGGCGGTGATCGCCGTGGCAGCAATGCGCGAGCTGCTCCAGCGTGCGCTTCATCGCGGTCATTTCCTCGATGCGGCGATGCAGGTCCTCGGCGTGCGCGAGGGCGATGCGCTTGACGTCCGCACTGGCACGTTGCTTGTTCTGCCACAGCTTCAGCAGTTCCGCGATCTCGGCCATGCTGAAGCCCAGGTCCCGTGCACGGCGGATGAAGCGCAGCGTGTGCACGTTGTTCTCGGTGTACTGGCGGTAGCCCGCATCCGTACGGCCGATGTCGGGAATCAGGCCGAGAGATTCGTAATGCCGAACCATCTTGGCCGACACGCCCGATCGGGCTGCGGCTTCGCCGATGTTGAAGGGTTCCATTCCTGCCCCGGCTTCGCTCATTGCGCATTTCCCTTCCAGCGCCGCAGCAGCAGCGCGTTGCTCACCACACTCACACTGCTGAACGCCATCGCTGCACCAGCGATCACGGGGCTCAGCATGCCGAAGGCGGCCAGCGGGATGCCGACCACGTTGTATGCGAAGGCCCAGAACAGGTTCTGCCGGATCTTGGCGTAGGTGCGGCGCGAGATGTCGATGGCGTCGCTGACGAGCGCCGGATCGCCGCGCATGAGCGTGATGCCGGCCGCGTGCATGGCGACATCGGTGCCGGTGGACATCGCGATACCGACATCGGCCGCGGCCAGTGCCGGCGCGTCGTTGATGCCGTCGCCGACCATGGCGACGCGCTCGCCGCCCGCCTTCAGCTGCGCGATGATCGTCGCCTTGTCCTCCGGCAGCACCTCTGCGCGAACGGTGTCGATCTTCAGCAGGCGCGCGATCGCTTCCGCGCTGCCGCGGTTGTCGCCGGAGACCAGCGCCGTGCGAATCCCTTGCGCATGCAACCGGCGGATGGCCTCGGCCGCGCTCGCCTTGGGCGTATCGCCGAAGGCGAGCAGGCCGATGAGCGTGGGGCGCGCCGTAACGTCCGCCAGCCACGAGACGGTACGGCCTTCCGACTGCAACAGCGTCGCGCGCGCATCGAGCTTGCCGAGCGGCACCGAAAGTTCTCGCATGTAGCGGGTGCTGCCCAGCCGGAGTTCGCGGCCGTCGACGGTCGCCGACATGCCGCGTCCCGCGACGGCGCGCACCGCGCCAGCGCGTGGAACATCGACTGCCGCATTCCTTGCCGCAGTGAGCACAGCGCGCGCGAGGGGGTGCTCGCTGCCCGATTGGATCGCGGCACTGGCGCGAAGCAGGGCACTGGTATCGCCATCCACGGCTTCGAACGCGACCAGTTCCGGGCGGCCTTCGGTCAAGGTGCCCGTCTTGTCGAAGGCGACGACACGGATGCTGTGCGCCACTTCGAGCGCTTCCGCGTCCTTGATCAGCACGCCGTGGCGCGCGGCGACACCTGTGCCGGCCATGATCGCGGTCGGCGTCGCAAGACCCAATGCGCAGGGGCAGGCGATCACGAGGACGGCGACGGCGTTGAGGATGGCCGTTTCCCAGTTGCCCGTGACGAGGCCCCAGCCCAGGAAGGTCAGCAACGCGATGCCGATGACCACCGGCACGAACACATTGCTGACCTGGTCCACGAGGCGCTGGATCGGCGCCTTCTTTGCCTGCGCGGATTCCACCAGCCGCACTATGCGCGCCAGCGTCGATTCCGCGCCCACGGCGGTGGTGCGAACCACCAGCAGGCCCTGGCCGTTGACGGAGCCGCCGGTGACGGCGTCGCCCACCTGCTTGGTGACAGGCAGGCTTTCGCCGGTGATCAGCGACTCGTCCAGTTCGCTCGCACCCTCGATGACCAGGGCATCCACCGGCATGCGTTCGCCCGGCCGGACGACGACGAGGTCGCCGATCCCGACTTGCGCCAGGGGAAGGTCATGGTCGATGCCGTCGCGGCGAACCCGGGCGCGATCAGGCCGCAGCGCGTTCAATGCGCGGATGGCTTCGGTGGTCTGCCGCTTGGCCCGCGTCTCGAGCCACTTTCCCAGCAGCACGAGCGTGATGACCACGGCCGACGCTTCGAAGTACAGGTGCGGCATGCCGCCGTGGCCTGCGTGTTTGAAGAGCAGGTAGACACTGAGTCCATAGGCCGCCGTCGTGCCGAGGGCGACGAGCAGGTCCATGTTGCCGGCGCGGGCCTTGAGGGCTTTCCAGCCGGCGCGATAGAAGCGCGCGCCCAGCCAGAACTGGACGGGCGTCGCGAGCGCGAGTTGCAGCCAGCTGTCGAGCATCCATTCCTCGCCGAATAGCAGCCCGACCATAGGCAACACCAGCGGCGCGGAGAGGATGGCGGCGGCGATGACGGGCCAGGCGTCGTTGCGCTTGCGCGGTCTTGCGGCCGGCGCGCCGGAGGTTCCGGCGCTTTCGGGCGGCGGCGCTGTTTCGCCGACGGTGTAGCCGGCCTTCTCGATGGCGGCGCGCAAGGTGCCCAGCGACACCGACCCATCGGTCTGGACGCTGGCCGCTTCGGTGGCGAGGTTGACGCTCGCCTCCGTCACGCCCGGGACGCCGTTGAGCGACCGTTCCACCCGTGCCACGCACGACGCGCAGGTCATGCCTTCGATCGGAAGCGACCATTCCTTCAGGTCGCTCGCGCCGGGTGACAGCGCCAGGCTGCTGTTCATTCGAAATCTCCTGTTCTTCGAGCCGCAGATGCGGCGGATGAAAGGAGTATCAACCTTGACATCATGGGAGGGTCAAGGGACAGGGCAGACACCTACTTTCGCCATATCCCGCCAGTTAATAGTAATTTGGTGTTACTTCCGCTATGCTTTTTGCACAGTTCCTGGAGGAATCATGGGCGCTAGCGACATCGAGCGGATGGCGGCCTTGACGTCGAATTGCCGGCTCTGGGTGGACGACCCGGCTGGTTTCACGACGCACAAGGTGGGTCGGCTCCATCACAACTATCACGAGCATCCGCTGTTCCAGTTGCCAGAGCTCGAAGCGCTGGCCAGGGAGCTCTCGCCGATGAAGCAATGCCGCTTCGTCCGGCCGGGCCTCACGCAGGCTTCGGGCTTCGCGCACGACAGCCAGCACCCGGACGGGCGCAGCATCGAGGAGGTCTTCCGACGCATCGAGGAGCCGGGATCGTGGATCGCGCTCTACAACGTCGAAGCCATTCCGCGCTACCAGGCCCTGCTCAACAACATTCTGGACAACGTGCGCGAGACCATCGAGCGCGAGCAGCCCGACATCTTCATGGTGACCGGCTTCATCTTCATCTCGGCGCCGCCGTCGGTCACCCCCTTCCACATCGACCGCGAGAACAACTTCTGGCTCCAGTTGCGCGGGCGGAAGGTCATGAACGTCTGGGACCACACGGACCGGGTCGTCGTGCCCGCCGACGCGGTGGAGGACTTCATCGTCGCGCACTCGCTGCGCAGGGTCCGCCTGAAGGAAGAATTCAAGGCGCGCAGCCACGAGTTCGAAACGCGCCCGGGCGATGGCGTGTACTTCCCGAGCACTTCGCCGCACATGACGCGCTCGGATCGCGACTGGACTTCGCCCGGGGACGGGGTGGCGATCTCGATCGGCGTGAACTTCTACACCTCGGTCACGCGCAGGGTGGCGCGCGTGCACCAGCTCAACCGCGTATTGCGCAAGTGCGGCCTGTCGCCCGTGCCGCCGGGAGAATCGCTGTCGGCGGACACCTTCAAGGCGCCCATCGGCGAACTCGTCGGATCGGCACGCTCGACGCTGGCGCGCATGCTGGCGCCCATCCGGCGCGCCCAGCGCACCGCAAAGGCGCCGCCGGGATCGTTCTGAGGGCCGCACTCAGCGGCGCAGCATGTCACGCGGCGTGACCGGCGGCGCATCGTTGCCCCAGGAGCCGCGCACGTAGGTCAGCACGGCCGCGACATCGGTGTCGTCGAGCACGTAGCGGAAAGGCGGCATGCCATAGGGCCGCGGATTGCCGCCGGTGGAAGGCAGGAAGCCGCCATGGCGAACGATCTGGATCAGGTTCACGGCCGAGTCCATCAGCACCGCGCGATTGCCCGCGAGCGGCGGGTAGGCGCCTTCGGCACCTTGCCCCTGATCGCCGTGGCAATAGGCGCACCGCTGGTCGAAGATCCGTCCGCCGCGCTCCATGACGCGCGGATCGCGGCGCGATGTCGTGGACGTCGAAGCCGGCGCGGCGGACGCGGTGTTCGGCAAGGTCTTCAGGTACACGCCCATGGCGCGCAAGTCGGCGTCGTCCAGATGCTGCGTGCTGCCGAACACGACGTCCGCCATCGGCCCCATCACCGAACCGCGCGCCGAGCGGCCGTTCTTGAGCAGTTCGGCCACGTCCTTCGGGTCCCAGTCGGCGACACCTGCCTCGCGCTTCGAGGTGAGCGACGGCGCATACCAGTTCTCCACCGCGATGAGTCCGCCCGACAGGCCGAGCTTCTCCTGTGTGGCGCCGAGCGCGTTGCGCGTGCCGTGGCAGGCGATGCAATGCCCGAGGCCATCGACGAGGTAGGCGCCGCGGTTCCATTCGGCCGGCTTCGCCGGGTCGGGGACGTAGGTGCCCGGCGTGAAGGAGAGCGCCCGCCACACGGCCAGCGCCGGTTGCGTGTCGTAGGGAAAGCGCAGGTCGTGCGGGAGGTTCGGCGTGGGCGAGGGCGGGATGCTCTGCAGGTACGCGAAGATCGCGTCCGAGTCCTCGCGCGTCACGCGGGTGAAGTTCGGATACGGAAAAGCGGGGTAGAGCAGCCGCCCGTCCTTCGACCGCCCGTTGTGCAGGGCGCGCCAGAAGTGCGCGGAGGTCCAGCCGCCGATGCCGGCATTGGGGTCCGGCGTGAGGTTGCTGGCGAAGATCGTGCCGAAAGGCGTTTCGATGCCGACGCCGCCCGCGTAGGGCGCGCCGCCACGGGCCGTGTGGCAGCCGGCGCAATTGCCGGCGAGCGCCAGGTAGCGGCCGCGTTCGATCTGGTCGGGCGTGGGGTTGAATGCGACGGGTGGGTCGGGGAGCTTGTCTTCGCCGCGCAGGTTGAGCGCGATGACGGCCAGTCCCGCCAGCACGGCGAGGGTGGCGAGAAAGGTCAGCAGGTAGAGCAGGCGTCGCATGGCGGGATCAACGGGTGTTCAGCGCGCTGCACGCCATCGGAACCGGGCTTGGCGGGTTGGCCTCCGGCTTGGGATGGGCCGGCACGGGTTGCAGGACCAGCCAGCTCGTCACCGCGTTGATGTCGGCTGTCGTGAGCTTGCGGCCCACTTGCGCCATGCAGTCGGGTTCGAGCGCATGGCGGTCGCTGGTGACCCAGGCGCCGAGTTGCGACGACAGGTAGAGGCGCGGCAGGCCTACCAGCCCCGGAATGCCCGGCAGCACCCCCGTCAGCGCCTGGCCATGGCATTGCGCGCACGCAGGAATGCCGCGCGCCGAGTCGCCCTCGAATACCAGCGCCTTGCCATGCGCGAGCATCTGCGGCGTCGCATCGGTGGTGGTCGGCACGGGCGGATAGGGCAGGTCGATGCCCGCGAAGTAGTCCGCGATCTCGCGGAGGTAGGCATCCGACAGGTGCTGCACCATGTGCGTCATGTCGGAGTTGAAGCGACGGCCGTCACGGTAGCTCTGCAGCTGGTTGAAGAGATAGGCCGCCGGTTTGCCCGACAGGCGGGGGAAGTAGGCGGCCTCGGTGCTCGAACCTTCCCGGCCGTGACAGGCGATGCAGGCTGCGGCGCGCTGCTCGATGGTGTCGGGGACATGTCCGGGAGCGGGCGGGGCGGCGTGGGTCGGCACCAGGGTCGAGGCGACGAGCGCGAACGCGCCCACGACGCATCGCGGCAGGGCCTGCAAACGGCGTGGGGTCTTCATGCGTGGTTCATCGGTTTTCATGACTGTCGCCCATCGCACGGCGAAAGAACAGTCTCAGTGTCGCGCCAATCGACCGGATCAGTTGGGTGAGTTGCAAGAGTTGGAGAGGCTACAGTGGGCCGCATGCGCAAGCAATTCGTCATGATGTCAGGGGGCCAGCGGCTCCTGTGCGGGGCCGTCATCGGTCTGCTGGTGGGGCTGGGCATGGGTTTCACGCCGCTCGCCCCCGGGCCATGCGGGCTGGTGGGCTGGTGCACCGCCGCAGCGGTGTACCTGCTGCCCGCCTGGTGGCTGGCGGAGACCCTGGACGCGGACGGCACCCGCTTGCGCGCGCAGTCGATGGACCCGCCCAGGGTCTGGCTCCTGGTCATCATGCTGGTCGCGGTCTGCGTCAGCGTGGGAGTGATCCTGACGCTGCTGCGGCAAGTGCCCAACCTGCGCGGCATGGAGCGCATCGGGCTCATCGCGCTGGGGCTGGCCGCGCTCACGAGTTCGTGGCTGACGATCCACACGATCTACGCCTTCCACTATGCGCACCGCTATTACCAGGCGGAAATCGATCCCGACGAGCAGGGGCCGGGGCTCGACTTTCCGGGCAAGCTGGAGCCGGACTACTTCGACTTCCTCTACTACTCCTTCGTGGTCGGCATGACCTCGCAGGTGTCGGACGTGCAGGTCACATCGCGCGACATGCGGCGGATCACGCTCGTGCATGGCGTGGTGTCCTTCGCCTTCAACATGCTGGTGCTGGCGCTCTCGATCAACGTAGTGGCCACGCTGATCCAGGATTCGTCGAGCGATGGCGCTTCAGGAAGCTCCGGTTCGACGGCCCAGCCTGACAAGCCCCGTCGATAGCGCAACGCCGCAGACGATCACCACTGCGCAGATCAGCATCCACTGCGTGATCTCCTCGCGGAGGAAAACTGCCCCATAGAACAGGGCGAACACCGGCACCAGGAAGGTCACCGTCAAGGCCCGCGCCGGCCCCGCGGCCTCGATCAGGCGGAAGAACAGGATGTAGGCCAGCCCCGTGCAGGCGGTGCCGACGGCGATGAGCGCAAGCCACGCCTGCAGGCTCGGCATCTGCGCGGGCCAGAGCCAGAGGGCCGGCAGCGCGAGCGCGAGCGTGGCGCCGATCTGGCTGCCCGTCGCGGTCGCCAGTGCGGGAACGCCGACCAGGTGCTTGCGCGTCAGGCTCGCCGAGAAGGCATAGCAGACGCATGCCGCGAGACAGGATGCGATGGCCCAGCGCGCCGCGCTTTCGTCGGCGCCCGAATGGAAGCCCGCGCTGCGGCCCGCCAGCATGGCAACACCCGCAAAGCCGATCACCAGCCCGAGGATGCGCGAGCGGTCGGGACGGTCGCCGAACCACGCCCACGCGACCAACGCGCCGAACATCGGCACGGTCGCATTGATGACCGCTGCGAGGCCGCTGTTGATGGTCAGCAGCGCGAACGCGAAGAAGGCGAAGGGCAAGCCGGAATTGAGCACGCCGATGCCCAGCGCTGGCTTCCAGTGCTGCCTGAAGCTGGACCATTGGCCCCGGAAGAGCAGGAGAGGGAACAGGAACACCATCGCGATGCCCACGCGGACCGCGGCGGTCGGCAGCGCACCGAACTCCGCGGCGCCGATGCGCATGAACAGGAAAGACGCGCCCCACAGCATGCCGAGCAGCAAGAGGTCTACCAGCCATCGTCGGCTGGCCGGCTGCGCGGCCTTGGGCTTCGGTATCGCGGCGGACGGCTTGGCTGCAGCGATTTCAGCGGTGCATTCGCCTTCGCTCACAGTGCGCCTTCCAGTTCGAGCAGCGCGGTCTTGCGTTCGAGCCCGCCCGCATAGCCGGTGAGCGAGCCATCGGCACCCAGCACGCGATGGCAAGGCACGATCACGCTGATCGGATTGCGTCCGACGGCCGCGCCCACGGCACGCACGGCGGCCGGATTGCCGACACCGACGCTGAGCGCGCCGTAGCTGGTCGTCTTGCCCGCCGGGATGGCGAGCAGCGCCTGCCACACCGATTGCTGAAAGGCCGTGCCATGGGAGAGGTCCAGCGGCAGGTCGAAATGCTGCCGGCGACCGGTGAAGTAGTCCCCGAGTTGCACGGCGGCTTCGCGGAGTACCGGATGGTCGTCACGGGGCTGCCATCCGGTCATGTCTGGCCAGTGGCGTTGCTGGTCGAACCAGACGCCGGCAAGGCCCTTGTCCGTCGCTGCGAGCGTGATGCCGCCGAGCGGGCTGTCGATGTGGGTGGTGTAGATGATGGCGTTCCTGAATTTCATGGCGGTCAACCTGTGACGCTGGAAGGTGTTGGGAATGAAGCGGCCGTCGCGTCGGCCGTGTTGGAAGGTGAAGGTGCGGGGCTGTGCCAGGCGCGCAGCACCGCGTAGCCGCGCCAGGGCCGCCACGCGAGCGAAGCCTCGGCCGCGGCGCGTGCCGTCGTCACGCCGAGCGCTTTCTGCAGCGCGACATCGCCGGCCGGGAAGGCATCTGGCCAGCGCAGGGCGCGCATCGCGATGTATTGCGCCGTCCAGTCGCCGATGCCCGGCAGGGCCTGCAACGCGGCGAGGGTGGCGGGCACGTCCGCCCCGGCATGCAATGCGAGACGGCCGTCGAGGACTTCGCGCGCCACGGCGAGCAGCGCCGCCTGCCGCTGCCGCACGATGCCCAACTGCCCGAGCGCGTCGCCGCTTGCTGCGGCGATGGCGGCGGGTGTCGGGAACAGGCGGTCAAGGCCCTCGATCGGCGTGACGATCGGCTCGCCGAAGGCCTGCACCAGCCGCGCGCCCAGCGTGCGCGCCGCGGCCACGGTGATCTGCTGGCCGAGCACGGCGCGCACCGCAAGCTCGAAGCCGTCGACCGTGCCCGGTACGCGCAATCCGTCGCCGAGCGGGAAGCTCGCATGCAGGGCGCTGTTGATCGCCATCGGCTCCGCGTCGAGATCGAGCATGGCGCGCACGCGGCTGATCACGGTTGGGAGCACCGCGGCGAGCGATTCGCAGACGCGCAGCAGGACCTGCTCGCGCAGCGGATCGAAGCGAAGCTGCAGCCATCCTTCGAGCGTGCGTGCGCCTTGCGTCACGCGCAGCGTGCGCGCGAACTGTCGTGTTCCGCCTGTGTCGCTCAGCACCTCGACGCCGCGCAAGGCACGACGCGCAAAGAAGTCCAGCATGGCATCGCCGTCGTACGGAGGGCGGTAGCCCAGGCGCACGTTCACCGCCGCGTCCTCGCGGTCACCCGCCGGAGCACCGGCACGGCGCAGCGCACTGGGGTTGAGGCCGTAGTGCGTCAGGAAGGCTGCATTGAAGCGGCGGACACTCGCGAAGCCGCTCGCCATCGCCACTTGCGTCATCGGCAGGCGCGTGTCGGCGATGAGCTGTTTCGCGGCCAGCAGGCGGCGGGTCTGGAGGTACTGGAGGGGCGAGACGCCGAATTGCGTCTCGAAGATGCGGCGCAGGTGGCGGTCGCTGACGCCGAGCCGCGCGGCGATGCGGGCCGCGCCGGGGCCGTCCTCGGACCAGGCGTCCGGTTCGTCGATCAGGCGCGCGGCTTGCAAGGCAAGGATGCGCGATGCGTCCTCGGTCGACCAGCTCGCAGCCCGGGGCGCCAGTTCGGGCCGGCAGCGCAGGCAGGGACGGAATCCCGCCGCCTCCGCCTGTGCCGCATGGCGGAAGAAGCAGCAGTTCTCGCGCCGCGGCAGCTTGACGCGGCAGACCGGGCGGCAATAGACGCCGGTCGAGGTCACGCCGGTGAAGAACGAGCCGTCGAAGCGCGCGTCGTGCGCTTTCATGGCGAGGTAACAGGCGTCGCCCTCGAGTCCGGCGGTGGCGGCTGGGGCGGGGGACATGGAAGGATGATACGGCGGCGTACGAGCAGGATTGGCCATTTCCGGACATCTGGCCCCGGGAGGCCATGCCTACAATGGTCTTCATTTCTTGAACTTCTCAGGGGAAGCCTTCATGCAACTCAGCGCATCGATCTTCAAGGCCTACGACATTCGCGGCGTGGTGCCCACCACGCTCGACGCGGAAGTCGCCGAGGCACTCGGCAAGGCCTTCGGCAGCGCAGCGCGTGCGGCCGGGGAGAAGTCGGTGGCAGTGGGGCGCGACGGGCGGCTTTCGGGCCCCGCATTGGTGAACGCGCTGATCAAGGGCCTGGTCGCCACCGGCATCGAGGTCATCGACGTCGGCGCGGTGACCACCCCCATGCTCTACTTTGCGGCCCACACCCTGGCGACCAGCGGCATCCAGGTCACCGGCAGCCACAACCCCAAGGACTACAACGGCTTCAAGATGGTGCTGGCCGGCCGCGCCATCTACGGCGACGAGATCCAGGGCCTGCGCAAGGTGATGGAAGCCGACAGCGCCAAACTCGCACCCGGCGGCAGCGTGCGCAAGGTCGACGTGACCGAGGCCTACACGCAGCGCATCGTGGGGGACATCAAGCTGGCACGCCCGCTGAAGATCGTCGTCGATTCGGGCAACGGCATCGCGGGCGCATCGGCCCCGGCGATCCTGCGCGCCATCGGCTGCGAGGTCACCGAACTCTTCAGCGAGGTCGATGGCAACTTCCCCAACCATCATCCCGATCCGAGCAAGCCGGAGAACCTCAAGGACCTCATCGCGGCGCTGCAGGCGGGCGACGCCGAACTGGGCCTGGCCTTCGACGGCGACGGCGACCGGCTGGGCATCGTCACCAAGGACGGCACCAACATCTATCCGGACCGCCAGATGATGCTCTTCGCGCAGGACGTGCTGTCGCGCGTGCCGGGCGGCACCATCGTCTTCGACGTGAAGTGCTCGCAGCGCCTGGGCCCGGCCATCGAGGCCGCCGGCGGCAAGCCGCTGATCTTCAAGACCGGTCATTCGCTGATCAAGGCCAAGATGAAGGAAATCGATTCGCCGCTGGGCGGCGAGATGAGCGGCCACATCTTCTTCAAGGAACGCTGGTTCGGCTTCGACGACGGCACCTATGCCGGATGCCGCCTGCTGGAGATCCTGAGCAAGAGCCCGAATGCCAGCGACGTGCTCAACGCCTTGCCGACCAGCTTCTCGACGCCCGAGCTCAACGTCAAATGCGCCGAGGGCGAGCCGCACACGGTCGTCGACCAGCTCGTCAAGACCGCGAAGTTCGCTGCGCCGGCCAAGGTGTCGACCATCGACGGCGTGCGCGTCGACTGGCCCGATGGCTTCGGGCTGATCCGCGCGTCGAACACCACGCCGGTGCTGGTGCTGCGCTTCGAGGGCCAGACCGAGGCCGCGCTCCATCGCATCGAAGGCGAGATGCTCGCGCTGCTCAAGAGCGCCAAGCCGGACGCCACCCTGGCCGAAGCCGCCCACTGATCCATCGAGCGTGCGTTCGTTGCTGCTGCGCCTCTACGGCGCTTTCACCACCCTGGCCCAGCCGCTGGTCCGCCGCAAGCTCCGGCGGCGCGCAGCGGCCGAGCCCGGCTATGCGCATGCCGTGGAAGAGCGCTTCGGTCACTACGACGAAGCTGCCAACGGCACGGGCTGGTGCTGGATCCACGCGGTATCGCTCGGCGAGGCCCGCGCGGCCGGCATCCTGATCGAGGAGCTGCGCCGTCAGTTTCCGGGCATCCCGATCCTGCTCACCAACGGCACGGCCACGGGTCGCGAAGAGGGTGCCAAGCTGCTCGAACCCGGCGACCTCCAGGTGTGGCAACCATGGGACGCGCCGGAGCCGGTGGCGCGCTTTCTCGATCGCTTCCGCCCGCGCATCGGCGTGCTGATGGAGACCGAGGTCTGGCCCGAGATGACCGCCGCCTGCGCCGAACGCGGCATTCCGCTGGTGCTCGCCAATGCGCGCCTGAACGAGAAGTCGCTCGCCGGCGCCGAGCGCCTGGCGTGGCTCGCGCGCCCCGCCTATTCATCCCTCGCGGCCGTGTGGGCGCAAACGGAGGCCGATTCGCACCGACTCGTCTCGCTGGGCGCCAAGGTGGCCGGCGTCTTCGGCAACCTCAAGTTCGACGCCACCCCCGACGCCCGTCAACTCGCCACGGCCACCAAGTTGCGTGGCCAACTGCCGCGCCCCGTCGTCGTCTTCGCCAGCTCACGCGACGGCGAGGAACAGCAACTCCTCGACGTCCTCAAGCGTTTCGGCGCCCTGGCCCCCGTGCCGCCCGCGCAGGATGCGATCCAGTCGATCGCCAAGCGCGTGCACGACGTGCAATGGATGATCGTGCCCCGTCATCCCCAGCGCTTCGACGAAGTGGCCGCCCTGGTCGAATCCAACGGCTTCGCCGTCGCCCGCCGCAGCGCCGCCGGCGCCCCCAAGGAAGCCGAGATCTGGCTAGGCGATTCCCTCGGCGAAATGGCGCTCTACTACGGCCTAGCCGACGTCGCGTTGCTGGGCGGCAGCTTCGAACCCTTGGGCGGCCAGAACCTGATTGAGGCCGCCGCCTGCGGCTGCCCGGTCATCATGGGCCCTTCCACCTTCAACTTCGCCGAAGCCGCCGAACTCTCCCTGTCCGCCGGCGCCTCATTGCGAGTCGCCGACATGGAACACGCCGTCACCGCCGCCCTGAAACTGGTAGAAAAACAGGACCGCCGCGAAGCCATGTCCCAAGCCGCCCTCGCTTTCGCATCCGCCAACCGAGGCGCCGCCGAACGCACGGCAACCGCCCTGCTAACCATCGCAGAACAGGCGTCCCCCACCCCCGAAGAACGCCCCGAACCCCACCTGGAATAGCAGGCCCCAACTGCGCGGCCAGCAAAGCATGGCCCCTTCGCGAAACACCGCGGATCCGGCTCCGCCGGTCCGCTGGTGTTGCCCCCGGTAGGGGGTGGAGAGCGACACGAAGTGCGCGAGCCTGGGGGCGAGCAACGACTACCACGCGTATTTCATGCCGCCCCGCACCGTCCACGCCTGGTAGTTCTGGTTGCCCCATTGCCATCCCAGGTCACCCCAGCCTGCCCAGCCCGACCTGAGATCGACATTGACGCCTGCCTTCAGTTCGTAGCGGCTGCCCGGGTAGAGGTCGCGTATCGAATACGGGTTCGCCACGAGCTCCTCGCCCGTGTTGTCATACCACCAGTTGAACGCCGCATAAGGACGCACTCGCCAGCCCAAGTCCTGGATTCCGGTTCCGCGCAGGCGCACCCCCAGCCTCGATGCGAACCCGCTGTGCGTTCCTTCGACGCTGCTTCCCAGGGGATCGATCGCCCCATAGGAAGCGGAAGGGGACGAACGGTTGTGCAGATAGATGATCTGGCCCTGCGGCTCGATCACCCAGTTGCTGGCCTCGCCCAATCGAATCGCGTAGCCGGTCTCGGCCGACAGCATGCCGACCTGCGAGTCGTAGTTCGAGCGATCCGGGAAGCCGGGCTGGACCTGGTTGCTGAACCGCGAGTACTGGCCCCAGACGTCTGCATACCAGCCAAGCCGGGTTCGATCGTTCTGGTACCAGGTGCCGTACATGCCTGCACCGCCACCCGAGGTCTCACCACGCGCCTGGAAGGGAGCGCCTGGCACATTCGCATCGGTTCTCCCTCCGGCATAGCCGGCCATCGCGCCCAGATGCAGCCGGTCGGTGCCGCCGAACAGCGAGAACTTCGCCACGTCCCCGCCGCCCTGCATCATCCACGCGTTGCTGTTCGCATCGAGTCCGCCGGGGCTGCCCGAAGCCATCCCCAGGCCACCCCCGCGGAACCACACGGTGCGGGGGTTGTCGGGCGAGGAATCCCCCCATCGATCCTGAAGACTGTGCACGAAGACAAAGCTCGACAGGCGCTGGTCGCCCAGGTAGGCGCCGGCTTGTGGTTCAGCGATGGCGCCAGGACCGACGCCGGCGGGGCAGAGGCCCGTGGCGCCGATCGGCGCCGGCGTGCATTGCGCAAAGACGCCGGAACCGCTCGCGCCGAGGACGGCGACGGCCGCCAGACGCGTACACGCGCGAGCGACGTGCACCCCCAACCCGACGGGGGGCCGCCGGGCTGAAGCGCCCTTGCCGGGCACTTGCGGAGACGCACATCGCATGGCCGAACCCTCCTTCGGACAAGCCTGGCGATCTGTGATGCCGGGCGGTTCGAACCATTGTGCGCGGGTCGACCGGAGTCGTCACTTACCGCCAAGCGGAATGTGGCGTTCCGTCAACGGATCAGGGTTCGACGATGTTGAACATGGGCTCGAATTCGTCGAGCATGGAGAGCAACGCCCGCACTTTCGACGCATCGCCTGGTGCACGAGATGATGGATTCGCCGAGGGCCGGCAGGCCTAGCGTGTAGGCGGCACGACGATCACCGGCGGCGGGGGCGGCACGGGCATCGTCGGCGGCTGCGGATTGAAAGGCGGCATCGTCACGGGCGGCATCACGAAGACCGGATTCGCTGGCACGGGCACAGGGCTCACTGTGGCGGCGGAAGGCTGGTTCGGCGAAGCCTCGCTGCCGACGGTCGCACGGCCGTTGGTCGCCAGCGTGTCGTTGACGGTGGTGAGGTCGCCCGGCGTCAGCGTGCCGTTGGCCTGGCGCAGCTTGAGGTTGCCCACCAGCACGTTGTAGCGCGCAACCGCGAGGTCGCGCTTGGTCTGGAAGAGCTGACTCTGCGAGTTGAGCACGTCGATGTTGATGCGCACGCCGACCTGGTAGCCCAGCCGGTTGGCGTCGAGTGCGCTCTGGCTGGACGACTCGGCGGCTTCGAGCGCCTTGACCTGCCCGGCGCCCGAGATCAGCCCGAGATAGGCCGTGCGCGTGGCCTGGGAGACGTTGCGGCGCGTCGATTCGAGGATCTGGCGCTGCTGCTCTTCGAGCGCCAGCGTTTCCTTGACCCGGTTCTCGGTCGCAAAGCCCGCGAACAGGGGCAGGTTGAACACCACGCCGATGCTCGCGGCCCGCACGTTCACGCGGCCGGTGCTGGTGCTGGTGCTCGTGCCGTTCGGGTTGTTCGTGGCGTTGTAGCCGAGCTGCGCGTCGAGCGTGGGCTTGTGGCCGGCCTGGGCCTTGTCCACTTCGAGCTTGGCCACCTCGAGGCCGAGCTTCGCCTGCGTGATGGCGGGGTGCACGTCCTCGGCCTGTTGCACCCAGGTGTTCATGTCGGCCGGCACCGTCGGCAGCACCACCGGCGCGGCCAGGGGCGTCGGGTTCGCGCCCGGTCGGCCGACCAACTGGTCGAGCGCGATCTTCCGGACCTGCAGGTCGTTCTCGGCCGTGATCTCCTGGGCGATCACGAGGTCGTAGCGGGCCTGCGCCTCGCGCGTGTCGGTAATGGTGGACGTGCCGACCTCGAAATTGCGCTTGGCCGATGCGAGTTGCTCAGCCACGGCGATCTTCTGCGCGCGCACGAGCGCGAGGCTGTCCTGCGCGGAGAGCACGTCGAAATAGGCCTGACTCACGCGCACGACCAGGTCCTGCTCGGCGATGGTCAGCGTGGCCTCGGCGATGTCGACCTGGCGCTTGCTCTGCTCGTAGACGGCCCAGTTTGCGGGCCGGTACAGCGGCTGTGTCGCGTTGATGCCGGCGGACTGGTTCGGGAAGCCACGGGTCGCGGAAAGGTTGTCGGTCGACAGCTCCTGATGCGTGGCCGAAGCATTGGCCGACAGCCCCACTGCCGGCAGGATGCCTGCCTTTGCCTGCGCCGCCCGCGCCAGACTCGCGTCATATTGCGCGCGCGCCGCCTGATAGGTCGCGTCATAGCCGCGCGCCGAGTCATAGAGTTCGATCAGGCTCTGGCCGTGAGCCGGCAGCGCAATCGCCGTTGCGAACACGATCGCGAGCGCTGCCGAAAGAGGAAGAGACCTGGGAACGGGCATGAAATGTCCTAGAAGAATTCAGTAGCAGCAGCAGCGTTGCAACGCATTGACCGCGCTTCGGCCGCAAAAGTCGGGAAACCCCACGGAACCGGCTTCGCCGGGCCGTAGGGGTTGCCCCCGGCAGGGGGTGGGCGGCCACACGAAGTGGGCAAGCCTGGGGGCGAGCATCAGTACCTTGGTATGGAGGGATCGTGCTGCGCGGACCACGCATCGATGCCACCGGCGATGTTCGCCACCTCGGCGAAGCCACTCTGGGCCAGGAAGGCCGCCACCCGCTGGCTGCGTGCACCGTGATGGCACAGGCAGGCGATGCGCTGGCCGGCATCGAGTTCGGCGACACGGGCGGGGAGCTCGTTCATCGGGATCGTCGCCAGGGTGAAGCCCTGGGGCACCACGCTGGCGGTGTGCAGTTCCCAGGGCTCGCGCACGTCCAGGACCACCGGCATGGCGCTCGGATTGCGGGCGAACCAGTCGGCAAGCTCGGCCGGACGAATTTGATCGATCATGAAATCGTGTGGATCAGAAGTTGAAGCGCGAAGGCGCCGGGAAGTTGAGCAAGCGCGGTGCCACGGTGTCCCACGGCTGGATGGTTTCCCACTTGCCTTCGCTCGTGCGGGTGACGAAGTGGGCGCGCATCATCGGTTCGTCGCCGACGACTGCCGCCAGCCGGCCACCCTGCTTGAGGGAGCCGAGCAGGCCCTGGGGAATGCGCGCGACCGAGCCGCTCAGCACGATCACGTCGAAGGTCGGGCCGCTGGGCAGTGGCTGGGCGCCGTCGGCATGGCGCACCTCGACGTTCATGACGCCGTTGCGGCGCAGCTTCTCGGCGGCGGAAGCGGCCAGCCCGGGGTCGATCTCCAGCGTCAGCACCTGGGCGGCGCGGTGGGCGAGCAGCGCGGCCATGAAGCCGGAGCCGGTCCCGATCTCGAGCACCGACTCCTGCTTCTGGATGTGCAGGTCCTGCAGCATGCGCGCTTCGACCTTGGGCGAAAGCATGAATTGGCCGGCTTCCTTCGCGGTCGCGCCTTCCAGCGGGATCTCCATGTCGAAGAAGGCCAGGGCGCGATGGGCCTCGGGCACGTAGTCCTCGCGCCGGATGTTGTTGAGCAGGTCCAGGATTTCGAGGTCGAGCACATCCCAGGGGCGGATCTGCTGTTCGATCATGTTGAAGCGCAGGCGCTCCAGGGTAGGCGTGGGATTCATGTGATTCTTCCTAGTGGGGGACTCAGGACAAACCCTCAATTTTAGGCATGGGCTCCGTCGGTTCTTTGACAGGGATCGACGCGGGCGCGCGATTCCAGCGGCGACGTGCCCAGTTCGCGAGGTCGTCCATGTAGCAATAGACGACCGGCACGACCACCAGCGTGAGCAGCGACGAGGTGATCACGCCACCGATCACGGCCTGCCCCATGGGTGCGCGCTGCTCCGAGCCTTCGGTGATCGCGAAGGCCAACGGCACCATGCCGAAGATCATCGCCAGCGTCGTCATCAGGATGGGCCGCAGCCGCACGCGTGCCGCGAGCAGAAGCGCTTCGGCACGCGGCAGTCCCGGTACCGTGCTGCCGTCGTCGGCCACGCCGGGCTCGCGCGCACGAATGGCGAAGTCCACCAGCAGGATCGCGTTCTTGGTGACGAGGCCCATCAGCATGACCACGCCGATGATCGAGAACATCGACAGCGTCGAGCCGAACAACATCAGCGCCAGCACGACGCCGATCAGGGTGAGCGGCAATGCCGTCATCAGCGCCAGCGGCTGCAGGAAGCTCTTGAACTGGCTCGCCAGGATCATGTAGATGAAGATGATCGCGAGCGCCAATGCGGACACGGCATAGCCGAAGGATTCCTGCATGTTCTTGGTCGAGCCGCTGAACTGCCAGCCGTAGCCGGGCGGGAACGCGATGCCGGCGAGCGCCTGGCGGATGTCGGCCGAGACTTCGCCCGCCGAGCGCCCGTCGACGTTGGCATTGATGCTGACTTCGCGCGCGAGGGCGCGGCGATTGATCTGGTTCGGTCCGGTGGATTCGCGCACCTCGGCCACTTGCGACAGGCGCACGATGCGGCTCGATCCGTCGGCGTTCGCGCCGACCGCCGTGCTGACGAAGGGCAGCCGCGCGAGGTCCTGCGGGGAATTTCGCACCTCGGGCGCGAGCCGCACGTTGACGTCGTAGGTCTGGTCGTCGGGCGCGCGCCAGTTGCCGACGGTGGTGCCGGCGACCAGCGTGCGCAGGGCGGTGGCGATGGGCGTCACGCCGAGGCCGAGGTCCGATGCGGCGTCGCGGCGGATGACGACGCTCACCGTGGGCTTGTTCGGCTTCTGGCTCGAATCGAGATCGACCAGGCCCGGGATCGGTCGGATCGCCTCCATCACCTTTGCGGTCAGGCGTTCCAGTTCCTTCAGGTCGGGGCCTTGCAGCGAGAACTCGACGGGCTTGTTGCCGCCCACGGAATCGCGAAGGCCCACGTGCGTGACCGTGATGCCCGGCACCGAGCGCAGGCGCTCGCGCAGCACCGTCGACATCTGGTCCACGCTGCGCTTGCGCGCCTTGCGATCCACCAGCCGCACATAGATGCTCGCGTACATCTTGCCCTGCGCGTCGCCGGTGTTGATGGTGGTGAGCGTGTAGCGCACCTCCGGCATCTCGCGCAGTACCGCTTCGACCTGGCGCGCCTTGGCTTCCGTGACTTCGAGCGACGAGCCGACCGGTGTGTAGAAGTTGATGGCTGTTTCGGAATAGTCCGCCTTGGGCACGAACTCCGTACCGAGCAGCGGCACCATGAAGATGCTCGCGATGAAGATGCCCAGCGCCGCGCCCAGCGTCGCCAGCTTGTGCACCAAGGCCCAGCGCAGGATGGACTGGTAGCCCTCGGCCAGGCGCTCCGTCGCGCGGTCGAACCAGCCGGTCACGCGGCCGATGGTCTTGTCGTAGAAGGTGACGGGCGCCCCGCGCTTGCCGTGCGTGTCGATCGCGGGGTCGTGCCAGATGCTCGACAGCATCGGGTCGAGCGTGAAGCTGACGAACATCGAGATCATCACTGCCGCGACGATCGTGATGCCGAACTCGTGGAAGAACTTGCCGATGATCCCTTCCATGAAGCCGATCGGCAGGAACACCGCGACGATCGACAGCGTGGTCGCCAGCACTGCGAGGCCGATCTCCTGCGTGCCGTCGAGAGCAGCCTGGTAGGGGCGCTTGCCCATCTGCACGTGGCGCACGATGTTCTCGCGCACCACGATCGCGTCGTCGATCAGCAGGCCCACGCACAGCGACAGCGCCATCAGCGTGATCATGTTGATCGTGAAGCCGAACATCGCCATGAACCAGAAGGTGCCGATCAGCGCGATCGGCAAGGTCAGGCCGGTGATGACGGTGGAGCGCCACGAGTTCAGGAAGAGGAACACGATCAGCACCGTGAGCACGGCGCCTTCGATCAGCGTGCGCCGCACGTTCTCGACCGCGACGCGGATCGGCCGCGAGGCATCGGCGATGGGTTCGAGCCGCACGCCCGGCGGCAGTTGCGGCTTGATCTCGGCAATCGCCTTCTGCAGTCCGTCGACCACCTGGATGGTGTTCTCGTCCTGCGCCTTCTGCACCGACAGCAGCAGCGTGCGCTGGCCGTTGTAGAGCGCGAGGCTGTCGAGCTCCTGCGCGCCGTCGCTCACGGTCGCGACCTGGTCGACGCGGATCGGCGCGCCGCCCTTGCGCGTGACGATGATGCGGCCGAAGTCCTCCGGTCGTTCCATGCGCGCGTCGATCTGCACCACTCGGTCCTGTTCGAGCGAGCGCACCGAGCCGACCGGCAGCGCCTGGTTCTCGCTGCGCACCGCTTCGACCACCTGGCTGGCGCTGACGCCGAAGGCCTCCATGGCCTGCGGGTTGAGGTAGATGTTGATCTCGCGCTTGGTACCGCCCACCAGCGTGACGGAACCGACGCCGCGCACGTTCTCGAGCCGCTTCTTCAATACCTGGTCCGCCCAGTTGGTGAGTTCGACGGCGCTGGGCTGCTTGTCCTTGTCGCCTTCCGGCAGCACGGCGACCGACCAGACGGCGCGCGATGCCGGGTCGAAGCGCAGCACGCGCGGCTCCTTCACCTCGTCGCGGAACAGCGGCCGAACGGCCGCGACCTTTTCGCGCACATCGTCGGCGGCCTTGCGTCCGTCGACATAGAGCTGGAACTCGATGATGACGACCGACTGGCCTTCATAGCTGCGCGAGGTGAGGGCGTTGATGCCGGCGATCGAGTTGACGCCTTCCTCGATCTTCTTGGTGACCTCGCTCTCGACGATTTCGGGCGAGGCACCGGGGTATTCGGTGATGACCACCACGACCGGGAAGTCGATGTTCGGGAACTGGTCGACCTGCAGGCGCTGGTACGAGAACATGCCGAGCACCACCAGCGCGAGCATGAGCATCGTCGCGAAGACGGGATTCTTGAGACTGACGCGAGTGAACCACATGGCGCTGCGTCGCTCAGGGCGCGGTGCGGGCGGTGGTCGCCGCGACCGGCGCCAGGCGCACGGCCGTGCCATCGCGCAGTGGGCCAACGCTGCCCGCTACGGCGACCGCGCCGTCGTCGATTCCGCTCACCGCGATCATGGTCTGGCCCTCGGCCAGTCCGCGCAGGCCGGTCTCGACCTGGCGGTGCACGATGCGTCCGTCGATCACGAGCTGGACGTAGGGTGCAGGCTTGTCGGTGCGCACCGCGGACAAGGGCAGCGCGAGGGTCTCGGTGCGGCCCACGTCGATCGTGCCCTGTGCGAACAGGCCCTGGCGGAAGCCGGTGCTGCGATCCAGCCGCAGGTAGACCAGCACGCTGCGGCTGCCCGCCTGCGCGCTTGGGTTCACGCGCACCACGGTGGCGCCGACGCTGCGCTCGCCGCTCTTGGGGTCGACGCTGCTGCTGCCTTCGATCTGCAGCGTGGCGCGCTGGCCCACGCGCACCGCCACCGAGTCGGCCGCGGCGACCGTGGCCTCGACCTCGATGCGGCTCAGGTCGACCACTTCGATCACCTTGGTGTCGACGCCCACGCGCTCGCCCGATTGCGCGAGCCGCTGGGACACCTGGCCCGTGATGGGGCTCTTCAGCACCGTGTCGTCGAGGGACTTGCGCGCCATCTCGACGGCCGCGAGCGCGGCACGGTGGGTGGACAGCGCGGAATTGAGGTTCGACTGCGAGGTCTCCAGCGCCGTCCGGGAAATGAAGCCCTGATCGACGAGCGCCTTGTTGTTGTCGAAGGTACGCTGCGCCACCTCGGCCTGCGCGCGGGCCGAATCGGCCTGCTCCTGCGCCTGCCGCACGCGCGACTGGTATTCGATCGGATCGATGCGCGCGATGACCTGTCCGGCGGTGACGTTGTCGCCTTCGCGCACCGTGAGGCCGATCAGTTCGCCCGCCACGCGGGCCTTGACCTGTGCCGAGTCCACCGCCTTCAGCGTGCCCGACACCGACAGCGCTTCCGCAAGCTCGCGGCGCTTGACGCGCACCACGTCCGCGGGCGAAAGCTCGACGACGGTTTCCTTGACCGTGTCGCCCGCGGCGATCGCGGCCTGGTGCGCCTTGCGCGCACCGACGGCGCGCAGCACGCCGCCGACGACCAGGATCAGGACCAGGGCCGCAATGACCCACTTCAGATTTCGTTTCATGCAGGCGCTCTCGGCGGCAAGCTAAGTCCGTGCAGCACGGTCTCGGCCTGGATCGCCAGGTATTTCTCGGGGTCGATTTCGGTTTCGCCGTCGACACAGATGGCCGCCGCATGCTTCGTGAGCATGAGGAAGATCATCGGGGCGATGACGGTGTAGATGGCGAGCTCGACGTCGACCGGCGCGAATTCGCCGCGGTCGATGCCACGTTGCAGGATGCGGCGCAGCAGCTCGTGACCGGGCCGCACCACTTCGCGCCGGTAGAACTCGGCCAGCTCGGGGAAGTTCCGCCCCTCGCTCATCATGAGCTTGGTCAGGCCAGAGGCCTTGGTCGAGCCGACCCGCTCCCACCAGATGCGCATGCAATAGCGCAGCATGTCGGCCGTGGTGCCTTCGTATTCGTCGAATTCCTTGTTCCACTCGGTGAAGCGTCCGGCGAGGTTCTCGATGACCACGGCCTTGAACAGCTCTTCCTTGCTCGGAAAATAGAGGAAGAGAGTGCCCTTGGAGACGCCGGCCCGGGCGGCGACTTCTTCCGAGCGGGTAGCCGCGAAGCCCTTGTCGACGAAGAGGTCGAGTGCCGCTTCCAGCAGCTCGCCGGGACGGGCTTCCTTGCGACGCTCGCGCTTGGTACGCACGGCGCAAAGCTTGTCGCTGAGGAATCGAGGGGCGGGCATGGGAGAGGGTTAATGACTGGCGGGTTATTAATGTAGTGAGCCGCCCCGATTGCGTCAAGCCGAGGCAGCGCGCGCCGGTCCCGTTCGTTGCCCGAGATTTCTTCCTTGTGAGCCGGGGTATTCTTCGGACCCCATGCGTCTCGCCGCCCACCGCAGTCGAACCCGAACCCGCGCCATCGTTTGTGCGCTGGCGTTCGCGCTGTGGCTCGCGACGACGCTCGGCTTCATGCACCGCACCTTGCATGATCCTTCGGCGGAACTGGCACCGACAGCATCCGCTCACGAAGGCAGCACGGCGAAGACCGCGGACGCGCGCCACGCGCAAGGCGGTCTCTTCGCGCTGTTCGGAAATCACACCGACGCCGATTGCCGGCTGTACGACCAGTTTTCCCATGGCGCGGCCGCACTTTGCGTGCCGGTGGTGATCCTTCCGGTCATGCTGCCGGCGGCCACCTTCGCCTGGCTCGAGGGCGAGGCACTCGCCCGATGGGTCGCGCTCTTCGACGCGCGCGGCCCGCCTCCTACTCGCTGAATCCCCTTTGCTGCCGAGCTGCTCCCGCCTTGCGGGACGCGGCCGGCTGTCCATTGATTCAACGAGTGTTCAAAGATGCGATCCTTCCTTCGTCGCAGCGCCGTGGGCGTTGCCGTGCTTTCCCTTCTTTCATCTGCCGCCTGGGGCCAATCCGGCGCGGATGCTCCCCCCACCCTGCGTGAAGTCACCGTCACCGGCAATCCGCTCGGCGCCGCCGACCTGATCGCGCCGACCACCTCGCTGTCGAACGATGCGCTGCTTCTCAAGTCCCAGTCGACGCTCGGCGAGACACTGAACGGCGTGCCGGGCGTGAACAGCACCTACTTCGGACCGAACGCCAGCCGGCCCACTATCCGCGGCCAGGACGGCGACCGCATCCGCATCCTCCAGAACGGCGGTGCGGCGCCCGATGCTTCGGCGCTGAGCTACGACCACGCGGTGCCGGTCGATGTCCTCGTCACCGATCGACTCGAAGTGCTGCGCGGGCCGTCCGCCCTGCAGTACGGCGGCAGCGCTGTGGGTGGCGTGGTCAACGTGATCGACAACCGCATCCCGACCGAGCCGATCGACGGCTTCGGCGGACGGGCCGACGTGGGCTTCGCGACCGGCAACCGCGAGAAGGCCGGCGGCGTGGTGCTCGAAGGCGGCAACAACCG
The DNA here is from genome assembly GCF_056400665.1 of Variovorax sp. P5_A3. Classification (NCBI taxonomy): domain Bacteria; kingdom Pseudomonadati; phylum Pseudomonadota; class Betaproteobacteria; order Burkholderiales; family Comamonadaceae; genus Variovorax; species Variovorax sp. P5_A3. The sequence goes on from NZ_JBFUKW010000010.1 coordinate 168,501, forward strand.
CTATGCGCTGCACGTCGATGCATTCCGGCGCGATTCGGACGACGCCTCGGTGCCGATCGCGATCCCCTGCGCCAATCCGCAGCGGCCCGGCATCGCCTACAAGTTGTGCAACTCGGCCAATCAGGCGGAGGGTGGCGCGGTCGGCGGCACGATGTTCTTCGACCAGGGATGGCTCGGCGCATCGATGAGCACGTACGGCAGCACCTACGGCACAGTGGCCGAGGACGACGTGACCATCCGCATGAAGTCCGACCGCTACGCGCTGGAGGGCGAGTGGCAGCCGGGGGGCTTCTTCACCAACGTGCACGCGAAGGCGAGCCGCACCGAGTACCGCCACACCGAGTTCGAAGGTCCCGAGCCCGGCACGGTCTTCACCAACGACAGCAACGATTTCCGGCTCGAAGCACGCCACCGGCCGATCGGCAACCTCCAGGGCATCGTCGGCTTCACCAGCGAGAGCGGCCGCTTCTCTGCGGCGGGCGAGGAAGCATTCGCACCGAACAGCCGCACGCGGTCGAACGCGCTCTTCGTGACCGAGGACCTGGGCACCTCGTGGGGGCGGCTCAATTTCGGCGCCCGGACCGAGCAGGTCAAGGTGCAGTCGCTCGGCTTGCCGGATGACCCGGCCGTCACGCGTTTCTTCGTGGGCCAGCGGAACTTCAGCCCGAGCAGTGCCGCATTCGGCGCTCTGGTCAACCTCACGCTGCAATGGCAGCTCACATCCAACCTCGCCTACACCGAGCGTGCACCCAAGGACTACGAACTGTTCGCGAACGGCCCGCACGTCGCGACCGCGGCGTGGGAGATCGGTGATCCGGACCTGAAGGAGGAAAAGTCGACGGGCCTGGACTTTGGCGCCCAGTGGAAGTCTGGTCCGAACACCGCCCGCGTGAACGCCTACTACACACGATTCAGCAACTACATCGGACTCACGGCGACCGGGCGAGAGCGCAGTGTGGATGGCGAAGTCGATCCGCCGCCGGTCGACACGCCTGAAGGCTTGCTGTTCCCCGAGACCTTCGCGGAATACGTCTACCGGGGCGTGCGCGCGCGTTTCACCGGCATCGAGGCGAATGGCAACCTGCGGCTGCTCGGCACCGATGGCTTTTCGCGCCTCGACGATGCCGCGACGCTGGATCTCGAATGGCGCGGCGATCTCGTGCGAGCGGTCAACACGGACACCCACCAGCCACTGCCCCGCATCGCGCCCGCACGCGTAGGCGCAACTCTTGCGTATGGCAATGGGCCATGGATCGCACGTCTCGGCTTCGACTACAACGCTGCACAGGATCGCGTGCCGCCGCTCGGCGACCGCGCGACCGACGCCTTCACGCTGTGGAACGCCTCGCTCACCTACAAGATGCGGGTGCAGCGCGCCAACCTCACCTGGTATGCGCGCATCGACAACATCACCAACCAGCTGGCCTACAGCGCGACCTCGATCCTGACGACGACCGTATACCCCAATGCGCCGTTGCCGGGGCGGTCGCTGAAGCTGGGCTTGCGGGCGTCGTTCTAGTCCCTGTAGGTCGAAAGCATTTCAGAGGGAAACTACCGTTTTCGCCCGGAAGACATGAGCGCGACCATCGGGCCGTTGGCACTGCAACTTGATTCCGGAAGCGAAGGAATGTGGAACTCGCGGAGTCGGCCCATGCGCCCTGAAGATCACGACTGTTCGGTGGAAAGCCGGTTGGCCCGCGTACGCGGGATCGTGCAGGGCGTCGGCTTCCGCGAGACCTGCGTGCGCCACGCGCGCGCACTCGGCATCACGGGCTGGGTCCGCAACCGGTCCGACGGTTCGGTGGAAATCATGGTGCAGGGCACGCCCGAACAGCTTGCCGAGATATGCGGCTGGCTGCGCAACGGCGTGCCGTCGGCGGTCGTCGACAGCCTCGAAGTGAACTCGCTGCGATCGCCTGTCGATCGGCTCGACCAGTTCGAGCGGCTGCCCACCGTCTAGGCTCGCACCCCGGCATCGTGCGGCGGCCGGCAGCTGGTCGCCATGTATCCTCGCCGCGGTGAATTCATCCGTACTTTCCTCGCTCCTGCCTGTCGTGCTGCTCATCGCCGCGGGCTACCTGGCAGGGCGGCGGGGATGGGTCGGCGGCAAGGCGGTGCGGGACTTGTCGAACCTGATCTTCCTGCTGCTCGCGCCCGCGCTCCTGTTCCGGTCGATGAGCACGGTCCATGTGGAGCAATTGAGCCTGCGGCCGGTCGCCGCGTACTTCATCGCTGCGGGGCTGATCTTCGCCGTCACCATGCTGTGGCGCGGCTTCAACCGGACGGCCGCCGTGCTTGCGCTGGCCAATACCTACAGCAATACCGTGATGATCGGCATCGCGCTGATCGGGCTCGCCTACGGTCCCGACGGCACCATCGTGCTGCTCACGCTGATTTCGCTGCACTCGTTGGTGCTGCTGACGAGCGCAACCGTGGTCCTCGAACTCGCGGTGGCCCACGAGCACGCGTCGACGACAGGGGAGGAGCGCCGCTCGATGATGCGCACCGTGGGCCGGGCGCTCTACAACGCGATCATCCACCCGGTGCCGCTGCCGATCATCGCGGGCCTGCTGTTCGCCCAGACAGGCCTCCGTATGCCCGAGGCCATCGACACGCCGATCGCCTTGCTTGGCGGTGCCTTCAGTCCGGTGGCGCTGGTCATGGTCGGCATCACGCTTGCGTTGACGCCGGTCGGTGCGCACTGGCGAGGCGCGCTGGTGCAGGCCGTGGTCAAGAACGTGGTCCATCCGTTGCTGACAATGGGCATCGGCCTGGCACTGGGACTGCGCGGGTTGCCGCTGATCGTGATGGTCGTGGCCGCGGCACTGCCCATCGGCGCGAACGTCTTCCTGTTCTCGCAGCGCTATCGCACGGCGGAAGAACTGGTGACGGCGAGCGTGGTGATGTCGACGTCGCTGGCGCTGGTCACGCTGTCGGTGGTGATGGCGTTGGCGGATCGCCTGTAGCCAGTCAATCCTCGCGCGCTGCGCGTCGGCGCAAGTCGACGTGCAGCGCTTTCAGCTTTTCGGTGAGTTGCTTGTCCAGTGACTCGATGCTTTCGTAGTCGATGCGGCTGTCGGCGGCAACGTCGAAGGGCGGGCGGCTTTTTGCGCGCGTTGCCGCCATTCGTCCCTTGCCGTGCAGGAGCAGCGTCGGCCGGCCCTTGCCCCACGCGTAGCCGATTTCGAGGAACACATTCGGATTGCCGCCGGTCACGTCGGCGATCACGAGATGCGCCTGCTGGATGCGCTCCTTGATCTGCTCGACGATGGAGCCGGTGAAATGCTCAAAGTCCAGCCGCTCCGGCCTGAACTTGCAACGCAGCGCGGGCTTCTGGATGCCGTAGTGAAAGACGTCCGACATCCGGCTGGCGAAAGGCATCGCGATGAAGGCCGCGAGCGTGTCCTGGATCGTCAGCCGCTGCTCGAAAGGCGCCCTTGCATGCTGGCTGGCTTCGTTCGCGGGGTAGTATTCGAAGGTCCAGGCGGATGCGTCAGTGGCGTCGGGGAACAGCTCACGCAACTTGTCGGCGATGAGCACGCGGCGGATGTCCAGCGGCTCCAGCAGGACGATCTCCTCCAGCGCCGGATGAGGAGCCGCCAGCGCATCGAGCAGGCCGAGCAAGAGGTACTCGACGCATGCCGATTCGTCGAGGCCATGGTACGGCCCCGGCAGCGCCAGCGCGGCGCGCGTGGCGGCCGGATGACCGGCGGCCAGCGCTGCGAGCACGGCGGCCGAATAGACCCGCACTTGCGGATAACCGAATTCCACATTCGGTGGCGGGTCGACGAAGACTGCATGCGACAGGCGGGCGGCCGCCCAGCGCGCGTCATGCGAGCCCTTCGGCGCCGGCCGCATCAGTGCGACAACGCCGTCCTGCCACTGCGCGGCCTCCGTGGCCTGCACGGAAATGCGCAAGGTCGCCGGGCTGCCGCGTGCCAGCGACTCTTTGCTGGCGTACTGGGCGATGGAGTGCTGCAGCGATGCACGCAGGCTCTGCTGGAGCGGATTCAAGACAGCTCCTTGTGATCGACGCCCAGCGGCAGGAGCGCGTACTTGCGCAGTCGATACAGCAGGTGGCGCTGGGCGTCGGTGAGCGTCTTTGGTTTCTCGACGGCGGTCGTTAGCGCCTGCCGTTCGACCGCGTTCATCATCGTCAGGATGGATCGCGTGAGCTGCGCCACCGGGCCGTCAGGATCTTCGACGAGGCTTTGACACTCGGCCAGCCCGAAGGCGCGTCCTTCGGCCGAGGCCTCGATGAGCTTGCGCGTCAGGCGGCTGGCCACCATCGGCTGGCCTTCCGATACCTTCGCCAGCAACCGCCAGGCATCGCTCGCGACGGTGACGGCCGCACGGGCGGCGAGCCGGTCGACCAGCAGGCGCACGTCTTCCTCGCCCAGCGGCTCCATCGGCACCGTCAGGAAGTGGTTGTACGGTGGCGAGGGCCCGGCCGCAACGCCGCCGACGTCGGACAGCGGGCGCGAGGCCGAGGCGACGAAGGCCAGCCCCCGGGGCATGCGGTTGCACAGATTGCGCACTTGGTTGAAGAACTCCGCCGGGGGCAGATAGCGGTCGTTGGCGATCACAGTGTCGAACTCGTCGACCAGCAGTATCACCGGGTATCCGGCGACCGCGAAGCTGTCGAAGACATCCTGCAGGTCGAACAGATCGAGTTGTCCTTTCGTGGCACGTTCCAGGGCATGGGTGAGCGCCTGGCCGATCTCCGGCCGCGCTGCCATCACGGCCTTGGCGCTCTCGGTGGTCCGGAGTTCGCGAAAAGCATGGATCCAGAAGTCGACCGGCACCGACTCGGCGCCGAGCGGCGGCGCATCGACGTAGACCCGGATCAGGTGACGGGCGCTGCCCAGCGTCTCGCCGGCATGGTCGCTGGTGAGATAGCGCAGCAGGGACGTCTTGCCGCAGCACGGCCCGCCGATCACCTGGCTGCTCAGCAGTTCCGCCTGTCGCAGGCGGCCACACACCACGTCGAGTTCGTTCCTGCGGCCATGAAAGCAATCCGGCAGCAGCGGGGCATCGTCAGCAGGCAGATCCGTCAGGCTCATCGCTCTTTCTCCTCGACACGGAGCGCATAGCGCTGCAGCCAGGACGCAGCGCGCAGCGCCAGGCTGGCCATCGGCGGATCATCCTTGGACTCCAGCGAGGGCGACGCGAGCTCGTCGGACGGCTTCGGGCCGGGGAGTAGCGTTTCGGTCAGGAGCGCCGCAAGCACGAAGCCGCCGAATGCGCACAGCAACAGGTTGATGTCGAATGCCGAGGCGATCAGCGTGACGGCCGCGCAGGCCAGAGAGATCAGCGCGAGGAGGCTGATGCTCCGCACGGTCAACACTTTCACCAACACCGGAAACGCGCCGACGCCCGCGGCCACGAAGCCCCGCCGGAGCCAGAGCAGACTGGCGTCGGACGCGGGCCAGTGCTTGGCAATGGGGTCGATCAAGAGCAATGGGGCAAGGGAGAAACCCAGCAGCACCACGAGTGCCGCGACGCCCTCGACGGTGCGCCTTGGCGCCAGCGTCGTCCTGGCATCTTCGATGGCGCGCAGCCCCTCCTTGTCGTCGAGGGCCTCGAACAGGCGCTCCGCTTCGGCGTGACGGTCCGGGATCGGCATCCTGATCCGCGCCAGATGATCGAGCCGGCGCCGTGCGTGCGCGGCCTCCGCGCTGTCGGCGTCGAGTTCGACGATGCGCCTGAAGGCCTTGACGAGGGCGTCGTCGTCGTGGCCGCTGCGCTCGATCTTCTCCACCAGCGCTTCGAGCAGCCCGGTGCGCGGCCCGGCCGGATCGAGGTCGAGCGCCCGTTCGAAGGCGGCGATCGCCTTGTCCAGGTCGCCGGGCTTGCCGCGCAGCCGGTAATGCACGCCGAGGCCGAGGAAGCCTTCGATCAGCGCCGGGTTGGCCGACACGGCCTGCTCGTACAGGTCGATCGCCTCGGCCTGCTGGCCGGCTTCCTGGCTGGTCACCGCCAACTCGTACAGCCGCCACGCCCGTGGATTGGCAAGCCGGGCCTGGGCCTCGAGCTCGACCAGCGGGCGGTTGGCGCGAATCCAGACGCCGACCATCGGGACCGCGAAGCGGTAGCCCGCCGAGGTGCCGTCTACCACGTCCCAGTTCGCAAGCCGCGCCGGCGACGTGCGCAGTTCCATCGCGTCGATCGGCGCGCCCTGGCTGAAGAGACGCTTCTCGATCTCGCTCATGCTCGCCGAGCGGCCGTGGTGCTCGCCCTGCAACTCGGCCAGCGCGGCCAGGAACAGGCGGTGCGCCGGCGCGTCGAGGCCGTCGTAGATCCAGTTCAGGCCGCTCGTGCCGTATTCGATCGCCGGCGCCACGGCTGCTTCGACATCGACTTGCGTGACGGCGACTGGCAGGGAGACGGCGTTGCGAATGCGCCGCTGCCAGAGAACGTTGCACAGGAGCTGCGTGCAGTAGGGGTGGCCCGCGGCCCACGCATAGAGCTTGGAGAGAGCCGCTTCGTCGAAAGCCAGCGCGTTGGCGCCGAGTTGCACCGCGAGCGCATCGGACTGAGGTCGTGTCAGCCTCACCAGCCGGTGCTGCACCGCGTTTCGCAGGATCGCGCCGACGAACTCTTCCGACAATTCGGAGACCTTGCGGCCGATCACCATCACGATGCCGAGCTGCGGGTCCATGTCGATGAGCTTGGCGAGATAGCCCAGGAAGGTGGATTCGGCGGCATTGGTCGCGGCGCCACCGTCGACGACGTCGAATTCGTCGAAGAGCAGCACCAGCCGCCTCGGCGAACCCAGTGCCGCGTAGGCCCGCTGCAGGAATTCGGGGAAGCTGTCGGAATCGATCTCTTCGCGGCCGGGCCGCGTCAATCCGCAGGCGGGGGCGATCTCGCGCGCCAGCCCGTAGAGGACGGTGTCCAGCGGCAGCGCAGCTTGGCCTTGGAGATCGAAGAAGACGCTGACAGTACCCCTCGGCAGATGCCGGGGCAACTGCCGCAGCACCGACGACTTGCCGATCCGCCGCTGCCCGTACAACACCACGGGCGCGCGCCGCACCGTCTGGAGCGACTGGAGCACGAACTCGAAGACGTCCTCGCGCCCGAAAAAGCCGAAGCCGCGCGGATCGCCCAGCGAGCCGCCGACGCTGTACGGGTTGAGGAGTTCATCCGTCCCGGTCATTCGCGCTTGGGGCCGGACTACGGCTTGTCCTCGGCCCATTTGGCAACCCATGAGGTGTTCTCCGCCGCGATGATGTCCTCGCAGCGGTTGACGAAGGCGGACCAGATGCTCGGGTCGGCCTTGGCCTCATCGAATTCCAGCGTCCGGTCTTCGAGCCGCCTCGCGGTTGCGAGGTAGGTGTCGACGAGGTGATCGAGCCGCGACGATTCGATGTGCGCGAGGATCAGGCCCGTGACGGTCGTGAGCACCGCCGTCAGCGCGGCCCAGTCGAAGGTGATGCCGCCGGTCGCGACGAAGGTCTTGCCGAAGGCGCCGGCGTACACCGTGATGAGCGTGGCCGCGGCGGAGAGGACGAGTTCGCCGCGCCGGAGCAACTTCGAAGTCTTGGCGTACTTCGCGGCATTCTTCCGATAGTAGTCCGTGGCCTGACTGACGACCCGCTTCTGGAGATAGTCTTCAGGCGACAACAGGACGCGCGGCGACGACCCCTTGCGCCCCGGGTCGTCCGCGGGTGCGCCGGCCTTCTCGGCGGCGGCCTCGATCTTGGTGCGCTCCTCTGTGAGCCTCTTCGAGGCATCGGCTCCGTCGTAGGGAGCTGCCTGCGCGGCGAAGCGGAAGGCTTCGCGCTTGAGTGCCTCCGAGGTGGCCCGGGCCAGCACCCAGCCCCGGGTCTTCTCCTGCCCGAGGAAGCGACTGGTGATGAGGGTCGCGAAGGCCAGGAGCCCGGCCGCCAGCGCAGCGACGATCGCTCGGCGATACGAGCCGGGCATGTCTTCAGGAAACTGGCTGGCCAATGCGGCGAACAGCGCGCCCGCGATCGACAACCCGAAGACCGTCCAACGCGCCTTGCTTTGAAGGGCCTTCTTTCGGTCAGCCGCGACCGACCACCCGACGGCGCGGTCCGCGGTGAGCTCCAGGGCCTGCATCACCTTCACTCTCCTGATCCAAGGATGAGGCGGATTGTGGCCGCGAATCCTTCCGCGTGGCGACCCAATTTTCGCGCGAGTCCCCTCCTTGGGGTAGACGTGCCAGCGACCGACTCAGGGCGCGAGCCGCTCGCGGACCCATTCGCCGTCTTCCTGGCGATAGCGAAGTCGGTCGTGCAAGCGGCTCTTGCGTCCCTGCCAGAACTCCCAGCGATCGGGCACCAGCCGCAAGCCGCCCCAATGCGGCGGGCGCGGTGGCGAGAGCAGGTGCTTCGCCGCATGGACCGCGGCGTTCTTCAGCAGCACGTCGCGTCCGCTGATCACCTCGCTCTGCGGACTGGCCCAGGCGCCGATGCGTGAGTCGAGAGGGCGGCTTGCGAAGTACGCGTCGCTTTCGGCGTCATCGACTCTGTCGACGCGGCCTTCGATGCGCACCACGCGCTCCAACTCGACCCAGTGGAACTGGAGGGCCGCCCACGGATTGCCCGCGAGGTCCTGGCCCTTGCGGCTGTTGTAGTTGGTGTACCAGACGATGCCGCGCGCGTCGTAGCCCTTGATCAGCACGATGCGTGTGGAAGGCCGCAGGTCGCCGCCGACGGTGGCCAGCGTCATCGCATTGGGCTCGGGCAGTTTCGCGTCGATGGCTTCGGCGAGCCAGCGCTCGAACTGCTGCAGCGGATCGGCGGCGCTGCTGGCTTCGTCGAGCTCGGCGCGCTCGTAGCTCTTGCGCAGCGCGGCCAGCGCTTCGTTGGGGGAACTCATCATGACGCCATTGTTGCGCATGCGAAGCGGAGATACTGCGCACCATGTCCAGTGCGCCCACGCCCCTGTCGCCCATCGTCATCGTGCTCGCCTCGGGCCGCGGCGAGCGCTTCCGCGCCGCCGGCGGGGTCGGCCACAAGCTTCAGGCTCCGCTGGCCGGAGCGACCGTGCTCGCGCACACGCTGGCTGCCGTGCGCGCCAGCGGTCTGCCGTGGCGCCTGGAGGATGTGGGCCATCCAGGTATGGGCGACTCCATCGCGGCTGCTGTGCGTGCCACGTCCGATGCGGGAGGCTGGCTCATTCTTCCGGCCGACCTGCCGCTGGTGCAGCCGGCCACCTTGCAGGCTGTGGCGCGTGCGCTGGTCGACCCGGCAATGGCCGCCCAGCCGCACTACCGCGGCGCGAGAGGGCACCCCGTCGGCTTCGCTGCGAGTTGCGGGCCGCAACTCGCAGCGCTGTCCGGCAACCAGGGTGCGGCGCCGGTCCTCCGGGCGTTGAGAGACGCGCGGCAGGTCGTCGAGGTGGAGGTCGACGACGTCGGCATCGTGACTGACATCGACACGCCCGAGGAACTTGCGCGCGCCGAGGCGCTGATGCGGGAGCGGCTCAGCCGCGCGTGATCACCGCGCAGGCGATGCGCGGGCCGGAGTTGCCGGCCGGTTGCGAGGTGTAGTCGTCACGGTCGCGGTGCACCACCAGCGCGCGTCCGACCACGTTGTTGGAGGCGCCTTCGGTCAGCGAAATGACGTGCACATCGACGCTGAAGCGTGCGACGCCGCTCGAGTCGGCCACCAGGCTTGGCAGTTCGCCCGCATGGCTGCCGGGCGCGGCGAACTTGCCGTGCGTGCCGCCGGAAGGATTGAAATGGCCGCCGGACGCATTGCCGTTGTCGCCGCAATCGCCTTTTTCGTGGACATGGAAGCCGTGTTCCGTGCCCGGTGCCAGGCCGCGCACTTCGCCTTCGACCCGCACGCCATGTTCCAGCGCCTTGAAAGTCACCTTGCCCATGGTCGGGTTCGGCGAGATCGCGCCGGTGGGTGCCAGATTGGCCGTGACGCCCGCGCCGGATCCCATGGTGCCGCACGCGGCGAGAACACTGGCCGCGAAGAGGACTGCCGCAGGGGCGATGAAGCGACGGGGCATGGCTACTCCTTGGATGTGGAATCGGATACCGATGGAGGAGGGTATACCGGAGCGTGCGGCGCTCCGCTGTCGGTCTGCGCCGATACCGACATCCGGGATTCCGCGAGCTTGCAGAGCCGCGCCAGTGCCGCGTCGTGAATGGCGTGGCGCTTGAGTTCCAGCAAGGTCTGCTGCGCATAGTCCAGCGAGCTGCCGTAGCGGCCCACCGCGCTCTCGAAGATCTGCCGGTAGCGATCGTCGCTCAGTTCGCCGGTGAAATTGGGGCTTCGCCGCGACAGCGTGAAGGCCAGCGCGCGCACGGTGGAATGCGGCGTCACGCATTCGAGCCACTTGGGGTCGTAGACGCCGGTGGGCATCTCGCGCAGCCAGAGGCGGCCGAGGGTTTCGAGGGCGTCCGCCGCGGGCACGCGGAACACCATCCCGCGACAACTGCCGCCCGACAACAGGCCGAACACCAGCCCGGGGTTTTCGACCGTGCCGCGGTTGACCCGGCTCCACATCTTCAGCGCGCGATGCCAGCCATGGACCCGCGCGGGATGCCGTTCGACGAAGCCGAAGTCAGGCCGCCAGATCAGCGAGCCGTAGCCGAAGAGCCAGAGATCCTCGTGCCCGCCCCATTCGGCGATCACGCGGTCGAGCATCGGCTTGGGGTCGCGCAGGGGCTTGGGCATGGGGTCCAGGCCAGGCGGACCGGGGTCGCCCGCAGCCGGAGGGGCGACGCCTACAATTTGGCGGTCATGGTTCACCGCACCATTATTTACCGACCCCTCAACTACGGAGACCCCCCCATGTCCGCCACAGTAGACGACGAGAGTCAGCAGAACTTCATCCTCGCTTTCGTCATGGGCCTGATCGCGCTGGTGATCTTCCTCGTGATCGGGATCGTGCTGTACCACAAGAGCCATGTGGCCGGCGCATCGGCTCAGCCGGTGGCAGCGGCCGCGGCGCCGAGGACCACCATCGCCGTCGTGACGGAAACCGTGGCGATCGTCATTCCGGACGGCGCGAGCATCCGCGTCGTGGGCGGTATCGTCAATTTCTACTTCGCCACGGCCAGTGCCGACCTGGCACCGGGCGCCGCCGAGGCACTGGCTGCCGTGATCAAGGGTGTCGAGAGCGGCCACAAGGCGGTCGTCTCGGGCTTCCATGACACGACCGGCGATCCGGCCATCAATGAGCAACTCGCCAAGAAGCGCGCCGAGATGGTGCGCGACGTGCTCACGGGTCTGGGTGTTCCGGCGGATAAGGTCGAGATGAAGAAGCCGGAAGTGACTGCCGGTTCGGGCAACAACGCCGAAGCGCGCCGCGTCGAAGTCAAATTGGTGGATTGATACCGCACTGCGCGCGTGAGTGAAAAAGCCCGGCCTGACCGGGCTTTTTCATTTCGACTTGATACCATGTACTTCCGAGCCGTCGTCACATGGCGGCTTTCCGGCAGAGCGACCCACCCCATGACTACACACCCCACAGTCCGCGACGTCACCGAGCGTATCCGCGTGCGCAGCCGAACGCTCCGAAGCGCCTATCTCCAGCGTCTGACCGAAACCCGCAACCGCGATCGCGGTTCCGACCGCATGGGCTGCGCCAACGTGGCGCACGCGGTCGCAGGCATTCCGGCCAACGACAAGTTCAGGGTGGTGAGCGAACGCGCGCCCAACATCGGCATCGTCACCGCCTACAACGACATGCTTTCGGCCCATGCGCCATACCAGGGCTATCCGGACATCGTCAAGCACGAGGCGCGCCGCCTTGGCGCGACCGCACAGGTGGCCGGTGGCGTGCCAGCGATGTGCGACGGCGTGACGCAGGGCACGCCCGGCATGGAACTGAGCCTGTTCAGCCGCGACGTCATCGCGATGAGCACGGCGGTCTCGCTCACGCACGACATGTTCGACGCCGCCTTGCTGCTCGGCGTATGCGACAAGATCGTGCCGGGGCTGCTCATCGGCGCATTGCATTTCGGGCACCTGCCGACGGTGTTCGTGCCCGCCGGGCCGATGCCTTCGGGCCTGTCGAACAGCGCGAAGTCCAAGGTGCGCGAGCAGGCGGCGCAGGGCCTCGTGGGCCGGCAGGGCCTGCTCGATGCGGAAATGCAGGCCTATCACGGGCAGGGCACCTGCACGTTCTACGGCACCGCGAACAGCAACCAGATGCTGCTCGAAGCGATGGGCCTGCATGTGCCGGGCACGGCCTTCATCCAGCCCGGCGATTCGATGCGCGAGGCGCTCACGCGCGAGGCGGTGCGCACCGTGCTGGGGCGCGCCTCCGATGCCGCGTACGCCGTGCCGCCGATTGGCGAAATGGTCGACGAGCGCGTGATCGTCAATGCCATGGCCGCACTGCTGGCGACCGGCGGTTCGACGAATCACCTGATCCACTGGGTTGCCGTGGCGCGCGCCGCGGGCATCCTCATCGACTGGAACGATTTCTCCGAGTTGTCGGAAGTGGTGCCGTTGCTCACGCGGGTCTATCCCAACGGCAGCGCCGACGTCAACGAATTCCAGGCTTCGGGCGGCCCCGGCTTCGTGATCGGCGAACTGCTCGACGCCGGGCTGATGCATGAGGACGTGCTCAGCGTTCGCGCCGGCGGCATTCGCGAGTTCGCGAACATTCCGACCTTGACGGGCGCGCCGTCCGATGAACACGTGCTCCAGTGGCACGTGGCCGCGCCGTCGAAGAACGATGCTGTCGCGCGGCCCGTGTCGACGCCTTTCAGCGCCACTGGCGGCCTGAAGCTGCTGAGCGGCAACCTCGGCCGCAGCGTCATCAAGGTGTCATCGGTGCCGGACGACCGGCATGTGGTTGAGGCGCCCGCCCGCGTATTTGAGTCGCAGGCTGCCTTGCAGCAGGCGTTCACCGCCGGCGAACTCGAACGCGACGTGGTCTGCGTGGTGCGCTGGCAAGGTCCGCAGGCCAACGGCATGCCCGAGCTGCACAAGCTCACGCCGCCGCTGTCGGTGCTGCAGGGCAAGGGCTTCCGCGTGGCGCTGGTCACCGACGGGCGCATGAGCGGCGCTTCGGGCAAGGTTCCGGCCGCCATCCATGTGTCGCCCGAAGCTGCGGCCGGCGGGCCGCTGGCGAAGGTGCGCGACGGCGACCTGATCCGCCTCGACGCTATCGCAGGCACACTCACCGTGCTGCTGCCCGAAGACGAATGGGCCGCGCGCGAAACGGCGACCCTGCCCGAAGAACTGCGCACCGCCAACGGTCACGGCCTGGGCCGCGACCTGTTTGCCGGCATGCGCCGCAATGCATTGACTGCCGAAGAAGGAGCCTGCACATGGCTGTGAAAGATTCGATCTCCGCGCTCGACGTGATGCGCGACGCCCCGGTGATTCCGGTCATCGTCCTGCACGACGTGAAGGATGCGGTGCCGCTGGCACGGGCGCTGGTCGCAGGCGGCATCCGCATGCTCGAGGTCACGCTGCGCACGCGCGAGGCGCTCGAATGCATCGAGGCCATCGCCAAGGAAGTGCCCGAAGCCGTCGCCGGCGCAGGCACGATCCGCAGCGCGGCCGATGCACAGGCTTCGGCGCTGGCCGGCGCGAAGTTCGGCGTCAGCCCCGGCTACACGCGCGCCGTCGGCAAGGCCTGCCATGATCTCGGCCTGCCGTTGCTGCCCGGCGTGGCGACCGGCAGCGAAGTCATGATGGCGCAGGAAGACGGCCTGACCGAGCTCAAGTTCTTCCCCGCGGTGCAGGCCGGCGGCCTCGCGATGCTCAAGGCCTGGCAAGGGCCTTTCGGCGACGTGAAGTTCTGCCCGACCGGCGGCATCCACGCGGGCAATGCGCACGAGTTCCTGGCGCTGTCCAACGTCGCCTGCGTGGGCGGCTCGTGGATCGTGCCGACCGACGCCATCGCGGCCGGCGACTGGACCCGCATCGAAGCGCTCGCGCGAGAGGCGAGCCAGCTCGCACGATGAGCGCGGTGCTGGACGGCAGTGACCTGAAGGTCATTGCCTTCGACGTCTTCGGCACGGTGGTCGACTGGTACGCCGGCATTGCCGCCGAGGCCGAACGTATCCTGCCGGGCATCGACGGCGGCGCCTTCGCGCTGGCATGGCGCGCGGGATACCAGCCTGCGATGAAGGGCGTGATGGAACGCCTCGCGGCAGGCGAGGGCGGCTTCACGCTGCTCGACGAATTGCACATGGGCATCCTCGAAGGCGTGCTGCGCGACTTCGGCGTGATCGATCTGGACTCGGCGCGCAAGCGCGAGCTCAACAAGGCGTGGCATCGCCTGCCGGCGTGGCCGGATTCGGTCGAGGGGCTGGCGCGGCTGAAGCGCAAGTACATCATCTGCACCCTCTCTAACGGCAACATCGGGCTGCTCACCGAGATGGCAAAGGGCGCGGGTCTGCCATGGGATTGCGTGCTGTCGGCCGAGGTGTTCAAGGCGTACAAGCCCGATCCGCGCACCTATCTTGGCGTCGCCGCGGTGTTCGACGTGACGCCGAACCAGGTGATGCTGGCCGCCGCTCATCATGACGATCTCGCCGCCGCGCGAGGCTGCGGTCTGCGCACTGGCTACATCGAGCGCCCGAACGAATTCGGGCCCGCGCGTCCGAAGGATGTCTCGCCGAATCCCGACAACACGCTGCATGCGCGCGACATCGGGGTGCTGGCGGATCTGCTCGGCTGTTGAGCCGAGACCCTCAGCGCAATCCGCCGCCGCCGGCGCCTTCCGCGCGCTGGATCAACTCGATCTTGTAGCCATCGGGATCGGTCACGAACGCAATCACCGTCGTGCCGCCCTTGACCGGCCCCGCTTCGCGCGTGACGTTGCCACCGGCCGACTTGATCTTCTCGCAGGCCGCATACGCATCGGGCACCCCGAGCGCGATGTGGCCGTAGGCGGTGCCCAGTTCGTAGCTTTCGGTGCCCCAGTTGTAGGTCAGCTCGATCTCGGCCTGGGCCGGATTGCCCTCGTAGCCGACGAAGGCGAGGCTGTACTTGTACTCGGGGTTCTCGGACGTGCGCAGCAGTTGCATGCCCAGCACCTGGGTGTAGAAATCGATGGAGCGCTGGAGATTGCCAACGCGCAGCATGGTGTGAAGGAGTCGCATGTCGTGGGGGCGAAGAGTGATCGTTCACCCATTGTCGCGCGCCGGGCGCACGCTTGCAGCCCAGTGCGCGAGACGTCCGTCGTGCATGACACCGACCTGATCGGCCATGGCGTGGGCCTCGGCCTCGTTGTGCGTGACGAGGACGGCAGTCTGGCCCGCGGCCTTGAGGATGTCGCGCACTTCGGCCGTCAGTCGTTCGCGCGTCGCGGCGTCCAGGTTCGAAAACGGCTCATCGAGCAGCAGCAGCGCCGGTTCCGGCGCGAGCGCGCGGGCCAGCGCAATGCGTTGCTGCTGGCCGCCGGAGAGTTCATGCGGATGGCGTTCGCCGGCATCGGCCAAACCGACCAGCGCGAGCATGGCGGCGACGCGCTGCCTTTGCGCCTCGCGTGCCAACCGTCGCAAGCCAAAGGCCACGTTCCGGGCGGCTGTGAGATGGGGAAACAGGGCGTATTCCTGGAACATCATTCCGACGCGTCGACGCTCGGGCTGCACGTGCGTCGTGGCCGAGGAGAGCAGGCTGTCGCCGAGCCGGATCGTGCCTGCGCGAACCGGCTCGAAGCCGGCGATGGCGCGCAGCACCGTCGTCTTGCCGCAGCCGGAAGGGCCGAGCAGGCAGGCGATGTCCCCTGCCTCGAGCGAAAGCGAAAAGCTGTCGACGACCGTGTGCAGGCCGCGCGTGCCTTCGTACGCGAGGCGCACGTCATCGAGTTGGAGCGCCGCGCTCATAAGGCAACCTCCGCCCGCGCGCCGAGGCCGTTGCGGGCGAGCAGCACGACGGGCAGCAGTCCCACCAGAACGATCGCGAGCGCCGCGATGGCGCCTTCTTCATAGGTGCCGCGTGCCGCTTCCCCGTAAAGCAAGGTGGCGAGGGTGTCGAAGTTCGCAGGCCTCAGGAGCAGGGTTGCTGGCAGTTCCTTCATGGCGTCGACGAAGACGAGCAGCGCGCCCGCGGCAATGGCCGGTCGAAGCAGCGGCAGGTGCACGCGGCGCAGCGTACCGCTCGCGGTCTCGCCGAGCAGGCGCGAGGCCTGTTCGAGCGCAGGCGGAATGCGCGCCAGCCCGGCCTCGATGCCGCCGACCGGCATCGCGAGAAAGCGTATCGCACAGCCGATGACGACCACGATGCCCGCGCTCATCAGCGGCAGGCCGGGATGGCCGATCAATGAGCCCAGGGCGCCATCGAAGGCGAGAGCCGGCGTCAGCAAGCCGATCGCGAGCACGGTCCCTGGCACCGCGTAGCCCAGGACGGCGGCGCGCGCCTGCCAGCGTGCGCCGTTGCCCATCGAGCCCTGGTTGCGAACTGCCCAGGCGACGACGAGCCCTGCGGCGACGGTGACCACGGTCACGCCGGCAGCCAGCCCGATCGTGTTGCCGAGACTCGCGATCAGGCTTGAAGAAATGCCGCCGCCCATGCGCAGTCGCTTGGTCGTTTCCCAGGCGAGGTAGAGGGCAGGAGCCACGAAGCCCAGCAGGACGGGCAATGCGGCGGCGGCAGTGGCCGCCCAGGCCGACGCACCGTGCAGCCGGCGGGGCCGGATCGCGCGCATGCGCTGGGCCGATCCGAATCGCTGGTGTCGCCGGCCGTTGCGTTCGAGCAGCACGAGCGCCACCACCACGAACAGCATGGCACACGCGATCTGTGCAGCGCCCGCCAGATCGGAACGCGTGATCCAGGTCGTGTAGACCGCGACGGTGAGCGTCTGGATGCCGAGGAATTCGGAGGCGCCGATGTCGTTGAGCGTCTCCAGCAGCGCGAGGCTCAGTCCCACGGCCAGGGCGGGGCGGGCCTGCGGCAGCGCGACACGGAAGAAGGCACCCGCGCGGCTGGCACCGAGCGTGCGGGCCGCTTCCATCAGGTGGGCGGGTTGGGTCATGAACATGGCGCGCGCCGTCATGTAGACGTACGGATAGAGAACGAAGCCCAGCACGAAGATCGCGCCGGGCATCGAGCGCAGGTCGGGCAGCCGGAACTGGCGGGGGCTGTCGAAGCCCAGCGCCCAGCGGATCGCGCCCTGCACCGGGCCGATCGGATGCAGCAGGTCGAGATAGGCGAAGGCGACGATGTACGTCGGCATGGCCAGCGGCAGCAGCAAGGCCCAGTGCAGCACGCTGCGACCCGGAAAGTCGCACGCCGTGACCAGCCACGCGCACCCCGTGCCGATCACCAGAACCAGCACGCCGACGCCGGACAGCAGCAGCGCCGTGTTGAGCGCGGCCTGCGGAAGCACGTGCTGGGCAAGATGAGACCAGTGCGACAGGCCTGAGCCCACCGCGAGCCAGGCGAGGCTCAGGACCGGCGCAAGGACGCCGAGGGCGATGGCCATCGACGCGATCCGCCAGACGGCGCCGACAATTCGCAGATGCCGCAGATGCGTCACTGATCGAAGGCGACCTTGTCGACCAATGCGCTGGCCTGCTTGCGGTATTTGGCGATCTCCGCCACCGGCAGCGGGTCGACCTTCAATTCACCGATGCTGGATGCGGTGATCGAATCCAGCGCAACGCCCTTGCGCACCGGGTATTCGTAGTTGATCTCGGCGTACAGCGCCTGCGCCGGCTCCGACACCAGGAACTCGACCAACTTGACCGCGTTGGCCCGTTGCGGCGCGTTCTTCGCGACCGCGGCGCCGCTGATGTTGACGTGCGTGCCGCCGCTCTTCGCGTTGGCGAAGGTCGGCTTGATCACCTTGATGGCATCCCCCCACTTGCGCGCGTCGGTGCCCTCCTTGGATCCCTTCATCTGGCCCACGTAATAGGAGTTCGCGAGGCCCACGTCGCAGATGCCGCCGAGGATGTCGCGCGCCACATCGCGATCGCCGCCCGTGGCCTTGCGCGCCAGGTTGGACTTGACGCCGCGCAGCCATTGTTCGGTCTTGGCTTCGCCGTCGTGCGCGATCATCGCCGAGACGAGCGCCGTGTTGTAGGGGTGCTGGCCCGCACGGATGCAGACCTTGCCCTTGTACTTTGGGTCCGCGAGGTCTTCGTATCGGAACGAAGTGATCGGCAGGCTCTTGTCGGCATAGAGCACGCGCGCACGCATCGACAGCGCATACCAATGGCCGTCCGCGCCGCGCAGGTTGGACGGGATGGCTGAATCGAGCGTCGCCGATTTCACCGGCTGGGTGACGCCGCCTTCCACCAGATCCATGAGGTTGCCGATGTCGACGGTCATCAGGACGTCGGCCGGCGAGCGGGCGCCCTCGGCCTTCACGCGCTCGAGGAGGCCGTCCTTCACGAACACGGTGTTGACCTTGACGCCGCTCTGGGCGCTGAACGCCGAAATCAGCGGCTGGATCAGGCCGGGTTCGCGCGTGGTGTAGAGGGTGAGTTCTTCGGTCGCCGAATGGGCAGGCGCGCTGAAGGCGAGCATCGCGGCGGCGACGCAGCCCAGGGCGCTGATCGCGCGAGCAGGCGCGCTGAGGTGTTGATGCATGGTCCTTCTCCCGGCAGTGAATTGAAAGCATCGGCGCAACGTGTGCGCCAATGAGAATGATTTTCACTGGCGCGAATGCCTGCTTGGGCAATGCACCTACAAGATCGGGGCAATTGCACGCCCCGGAGCGTCAGCGATTCGGCATCTCGAACACCAGGCAGGTCGTCGTCGCGTGGGCGTAGAGGGTGCCGTCGGCGCCGACCAGCCGGGCCTCGGCCGTCGCAAGTTGTCGCCCGCAATGGATCACCTTGCCCTCGGCGCGCACGCGCGGCACCTTGATGGTGAGACCTTTGACCAGGTTCACGCTCAGTTCGGCGGTCGTGTAGCCACGGCCCGCGGGCATCATGGTGTGGATCGCGCAGCCCAGGGCGGAGTCGAGCAGGGTGGCGAACCAGCCGCCATGGATGCCGCCCATTGGATTCAGGTGTTCCGCGCGCGGCGTGCCTTGGAAGACCGCCTTTCCGGGCCCGACTTCGATGATCTGGAAGCTCAGCGTCTTGGCGATGGCCGCATAGGGAATCTCGGCGCGCAGCATC
Organism: Variovorax sp. P5_A3; assembly: GCF_056400665.1. Taxonomy (NCBI): domain Bacteria; kingdom Pseudomonadati; phylum Pseudomonadota; class Betaproteobacteria; order Burkholderiales; family Comamonadaceae; genus Variovorax; species Variovorax sp. P5_A3. Next base: position 187,525 of record NZ_JBFUKW010000010.1, read on the forward strand.
ATCTCCATCAGTTCGAGGCCGGTCTTGCCGGCGACCTGTTCGGGGCGGGCGACGCCAGGGCCGGGCCCCGCATCGAGGCGCTCGTTGATGGCGTCCTCTTCGGCGATCCAGGCCGCCAGTCGATCCGTCGATGTCATTCACATTCCCTCAAAGGTTGCATATGCAATGATTGTAGCTACAATCATCGGCATGGATGCTACCGTGAAGCCGCAAGGCTGTACCAATTTCCGGCTGCGGCGCCTGATGCGCCAGGTCGCACGTCACTACGACGCCGAGGTCGCCAAGAGCGGGCTCAAGACGACGCAGTACTCGCTGCTGTCGAACGTGCTCCACCTGGGGCCGGTGCGGCCGGTCGACCTTGCGCAGGCCATGGGGATCGAGGCGTCGACGCTGACGCGCAACCTCAAGCCCATGGTGGCCGCCGGCTGGCTCACGCAGAGCGAAGGGCCTGACGCACGCAGCCGCCTGATCGCGCTCACGAGCGAGGGACGCAAGAAGCGCACCGAGGCGCAGCGCCACTGGCGCATCGCGCAGGAAAAATTCAACGAGAAGCTGGGCATCGAGCGGGTCGTGGCGCTGCACACGATGATCGACGAAAGCATCGAGCTATTGCGAGACAGCGGCGAAGCCGGAGAGGGAGAGCTCGATGAATGACAAGTCCACCGCGGGCACGACACCCGTCGCGCGCTATGCCGTATGGCTGGTGCTGCTGGCTGCGGCCGGCACGTTTTCGCTGACCATGGGTGTGCGGCAGACGATGGGTCTCTTCCTTTCGTCGGTGAACACATCCACAGGCCTCGGCATCGGCAGCATCAGCCTCGCGTTCGCGTTCGGGCAGTTGTGGTGGGGGCTGACGCAGCCCTTCGCGGGCGCGGTGGCCGATCGCATCGGCACGGGCCGCGTGATCTTCATCGGCGTGCTGCTGGTGGCACTCGGTACCTTCATCACGCCGATGATGACTTCGACCGGCGGCCTCATCTTCGCCATCGGCGTGCTGGCCGCAGGCGGTGCGGGCATGGCCGGTCCGTCGGTGCTGATGGCCGCGACCACGCGCCTGCTGCCGGCGAACAAGCGTGGCCTGGCCACCGGCGTCGTCAATGCAGGCGGCTCTTTCGGGCAGTTCGCCATGGCACCGATCGCGATCGGGCTGATGGCAACGGTCGGCTGGGCGAGCGCGATGCAGTGGCTGGCGGTGCTGATCCTGCTCGCGCTGCCGGCCGTGTTCGTGCTGAAGGGCAATTCGAACCAACTCGCCGCGCAATCCGCGGCGGCCAGCGGCGCCAAGCCGCTGACGGCGCGCCAGGCGATCAGCCAGGCCATTGCCACACCCAGCTACCGCTACCTGAGCCTCGGCTTTCTGGTGTGCGGCTTTCACGTTGCGTTTCTCGCGACACACCTGCCTGGCGTGGTCGCGGCCTGCGGATTGCCACCGGAGATCGGCGGCTGGGCGCTCGGCATGATCGGCCTCTTCAATATCGTGGGCAGCCTGCTCATGGGCTGGGCCGTCGGTCGCTGGCGGATGAAGTCGCTGCTGGCGTTGCTGTATGCGACGCGTGGCATCGCGGTGCTCGTCTTCCTCCTGGCGCCCAAGACGCCGGCCGTCATGCTGGTCTTCGCGGCCGTCATGGGCGTGACCTTTCTTTCGACAGTGCCGCCGACCGCAGGCCTGGTTGCCAAGATGTTCGGTCCTGCCAACATGGCGATGCTGTTCGGCATCGTGATGCTCGCGCACCAGATCGGCGGCTTTCTCGGCGCGTTCCTCGGCGGCTATGTGTTCCAGGCGACGGGCAGCTACGACATCATCTGGTACATCGATATCGCGCTGGCCGCCGGTGCCGCGCTGATCAATCTGCCGATCCGCGAATCGCGGCCGGCCTTGTTGGCCAAGGCAGCTGCGTGAGCCCCGTCGACCCACGCACCCAGCGCCTGCTGGAGGCGCCGATCGTGCCGACACTCCTGCGCCTTGCCGCGCCCAACGTGCTGGTGATGATTGCGCAGGCCTCGGTCGGCCTGATCGAAACCTACTTCGTCGGCAAGCTCGGCACCGACGCACTGGCAGGCATGGCGCTGGTGTTCCCGATCGTCATGCTGATGCAGATGACTTCGGCAGGCGCGATGGGCGGCGGCATCGCGTCGGCGATCGCGCGTGCGCTGGGCGCTGGTCGACGTGACGACGCGGATTCATTGGTGCTGCATGCCATCGCGATCGCGATCGGGTTCGGCCTGCTCTTCATGTTCGCGCTGCTCCTGGGTGGGCGCTGGCTCTACACGCTCATGGGTGGAACGGGCGATTCCCTCCAGGCGGCGTTGACTTATTCGCACGTCGCCTTCGCGGGCGCGGTGCTGGTGTGGATCTTCAATTCACTGGCAGCGGTGATCCGCGGCACGGGCAACATGGCCGTGCCTGCGAACGTGACCGTGGCGGGCGTCGTCGTGCTCATCCCGCTGTCGCCGTTGCTGATCTTCGGCTGGGGTCCGATCCCGGGCCTCGGCATCGCGGGTGGTGCGGTCGCGTTGTTGATCTACTACCTGGGCGGCTCCATCGCACTGTGGGCCTATCTCCGCTCGGATGCCAGCCTGCTGAAGCCGTCGTGGACCAACGCGCGCTTTCAGTGGCCGCTGTTCAGCGACATCCTGCACATCGGCCTCGTCGGCGCCGTGTCGACGGTCGCGACCAACCTGGCGATCGGCATTGCGACGGCACTCTCGGGGCACTTCGGTCCGGGCGCGATCGCGGGCTACGGCACGGCTTCGCGGCTCGAATACCTGCTCGTGCCGCTGGTGTTCGGCCTCGGCGCGCCATTGGTCGCGATGGTTGGCACCTGCATCGGTGCGGGCCAGCGCGAACGCGCCTTGCGCGCCACATGGGCGGGCGCGGCCATCGCATTCGCACTCTCGGGGTCGATCGGGCTCGCGGCTGCGCTGTTCCCGCGTCCGTGGCTGATGCTGTTCGGCAGTGATCCCGCCATGCTCGAAGCCGGTTCGCAGTACCTGCGTGCGGTCGGGCCGTTCTATGGCTTCTTCGGTGTCGGGCTGGTGCTCTATTTCGCGTCGCAGGGCGCCGGCCGGCTGCTCTGGCCTGTGCTGGGCAACGTCGCCCGGCTGATCGTCGCCGGGTTTGGCGGCTGGCTCGCATTGCGCTGGGGCGGCGCACTCGTGAACGTGTTCTTCCTGCAAGGGGTGGCGTTGGTGGTTTATGGCGTGGTCAACGCGTCCGCCATCGCCGGTGGTGCATGGTTCGGACGCGTGGGTTGGCCGCGCACCACCGCGGGCCTGCTGCGCCGGCTTCAACCCTCCTGATTCGGTCGTCGAAACTCTCGAAAGGTCATCATGAAAGTCAAGGATTCCGTCGTCTTCATTACTGGCGCCAATCGCGGATTGGGCCTTGCCTTCGCGAAGGCCGCCCTCGCTGGCGGCGCAAAAAAGGTCTACGCCGCAGCGCGTGATCCCAAGAGCGTGACGCTCGCCGGAGTGCACCCTATCGCGCTCGACGTGACCAGCCCCGAACAGGCGGAAGCCGCGGCCCGCGAGTGCGGCGACGTGACCCTGCTGATCAACAACGCGGGCATCTCGCGCGGCGTGAACCTGCTCGGCACGCCGGACGCGTTCGAATCGGCGCGGGCCGAGTTCGAAACCAACTTCTTCGGCCCCTGGGCCGTGAGCCGGGCCTTCGCGCCGGTGCTGAAGGCGAACGGCGGTGGCGCGATCGTGAACGTGCTGTCGATCCTGAGCTGGCTCAGCCTGCCGACCTCCGCCACCTACAGCGCATCGAAATCGGCGGCATGGTCGCTGAGCAATGGCTTGCGCAATGCGCTGCGCGAGCAGGGCACGCAAGTCCTCAGCCTGCACGTTGCGTTCATGGACACCGACATGACGAGCAAGATCACCGGCCCCAAGGCGTCGCCCGACGATGTGGTCGCGCAGACGCTTGCGGCGCTGGAAGCAGGGCAGTTCGAAGTGCTGGCCGATCCGTTGACGCGGCAGGTGAAGCAGGGGCTTTCGGCCGAAGCGCCGCCGTACGCGGCAGCGAGCTAGCCGCTCAATTGAAGTTGTTGTCTTTTCCGCCAAGGCTGAAGCGGCCGGCGCCGAGCAGGGCCACGGCCACCGCCGCTACGAGGTACAGGCCTTCCAGTTCCAGGGCCCATCCGCCGGTATTGCCAATGACCAGCAGTTCCTTGGAGCCGAAGAGCGCGACCGCCACGATCATGTTGATGACGATGATCCAGGCGGCCGGCCGCGTAAAGATGCCGAGGATGAGAAGCAGCGGCGCCACGATCTCGCCCACGTAGACCAGGTAGGCCAGCGCGGCCGGCAAGCCATGCGATGCCAGCATGTCCGAGATGAAGCCGACGCCCGAGTGCAGCTTGCTGATTCCGTGGAAGAGGAGGATGAAGGCAAGGCCAAGGCGAAGCACGAGCTTGCCGGCGTCGTCGGATCGGAACATAGCGAACCTCCAAGGTGGAGAAGCCCCGATTGTCGCGCCTCGGAAGTGCAGAATGAGGTGATGGTCCCGCGCACCGCCAACCCGTGAATCTCCACCGGCTCGACCTGTTCTCGCTGTCGCTCTTCAGCCTCGTGGCGCGCAGCGGCAGCATCAGCAAGGGCGCCGAACTGGCGAACCTCGCCATTGGTGCCGCCAGCAAGCGCATCACCGACCTCGAAGCCGCCGTCGGTGCGGTGCTGATGGAGCGCCATTCGCGCGGCATCACCCTGACGGTGGCCGGGCAGGCGCTGCAGGTGCATGCGCAACGCATCCTCAGCGACGTCGATCAACTGGCGGCTGACCTGTCGGACTACGCGACCGGCCTGGTGGGCGTCGTGCGACTATGGGCCAACACGTCGGCGGTGACGCAGTTCCTGCCGTCGGACATCTCGTCCTTTGTCCGCGCCAACGCGGGCATCCGCATCCAGCTCGAGGAAGAGGACAGCGGCGAAGTGGTGCTGGCGGTCCTCGACGGCCGCGCCGACCTCGGCATCTTTGCGGACCGCACTCCTGCCTTCGGCCTGCACCAGATGAACTACCGCGAGGACCGGCTGGTTCTCGTGGTGCCCCAGGGCCATCCGTTGGCACGACGCCGGACGGTGCGCTTCGAGGAAGCCATCGACTACGACTTCGTCAGCCTGCCCAAGGGCACCTCACTCGCCAAGCGCCTGCAGGCCGAAACCAAGGCGCTGGGCCGAAGCCTGAAGATGCGGCTGCAGGTTCGCAGCTTCGATGCGATGTGCCAGATGGTGGCGGCCGGGCTGGGCGTCGCGGTGCTGCCGCGCGAGGCGATCCAGCCTCATCTGCGCTCGATGAACCTGCGTCAGATCGCTCTCCAGGATGCGTGGGCCGCGCGCCGCCTCCTCATTGGCTTGCGGGACGCGAGCGCAGTGCCGCGGCATGTGCGCCTCCTGATCGACCACCTCTTGGCGTCGCCAAATAGAGTGTGAAAGGCGCTTGCCTGGGGACTGCCGGCCGCAGCGCGCGACCGCGGTCATTCGGCGACCGAGGCGAGCGGGTCTGGTTCGGCGTACTCTCGGTCGAGCAGACTGCCGGTCGCCTTGAACCAGCATATGGAGTCATGAGCGGCGATGACTGTCAGCTTGGCGTTTTCGGACGCGCCCGGGTCGGCCAATGCCGCCCACTTGGCGCTATCGGCTGCCTGCTCAAGCTCGAATATGGCCTCGCGTTGGCCTGGGCCAGAGTCGCCTTCCAGCGCAGGCCGAGTTTTCGAGAACTTCCGCCGAAACTCTGCTACGACGGCTACTAGAACTGGAGATGCCAGGCCGTCCGCTGCCAGCCCGGCTTCGGCCGCGGTCAATCGGTCATGGAGTTGGACGCAGACCTGTTGCGCAATCGTTGTCGTCATGATGACCTTCCGGTGAGCCCGGCCGACCCTGAAAAACACCCCAAACGGCCTTCTACGGGATTCCCGCCGCGTCTCGCTCTCAGCCGGGCACCGCGGGACCGAGGTGTAGTGCTTTGTTTTAAGCACACAAATTGTAGTCAGGCGATCCGACCTCGCAAGATGCAGACTGCCCGCCGCTGGTCCCTTCATTCGCCGAGGCCCGGCGCCAGCTGCACCGCGGTCACTGCTCCGGGGAAACCCGTGTCCGCTTTCGCGTTTTGCGAAAGCAGGCTCCGCGGCTTTGTCGTTCCCTTGCAAGGCCTGCGATTCGAGAATTCATGCACTCCCTGGAGACAACGCGCATGAACGAAGAATCCGTATCCAACATTCCGATGACGCCGGCCGCGCTGAAGGGTGTGCGCGTCATCGAAATGGGCCAACTCATTGCCGGCCCCTTCGCAGGCAAGACGCTGGGCGAATTCGGGGCCGACGTGATCAAGATCGAGGCCCCGGGCAGTGGTGATCCATTGCGCAACTGGCGGCTGATCAAGGAAGGCACCTCCGTCTGGTGGCAGGTGCAGTCGCGCAACAAGCGTTCGATCGCGCTCGACCTTCGCAGCCCCGAGGGACAGGACATCGCGCGCAAGCTGATCGCCGAAGCCGACGTGCTCATCGAGAACTTCCGCCCCGGCACCCTCGAAGCTTGGGGCATGGGCTACGACGTGCTGTCGAAGCTGAATCCGGGCCTCGTGATGCTGCGCATCTCGGGCTATGGCCAGACCGGCCCCTACCGCGACCTGCCCGGCTTCGGCGCCATCGGCGAGGCAATGGGTGGGCTGCGGCAGCTGACCGGCGAACCGGGCCGCGTGCCGGTGCGCTGCGGCATCTCGATCGGCGACACGCTGGCCGCGCTGCACGGCACCATCGGCATCCTCACCGCGCTCTATCACCGCAAGGTCAATGGCGGACAGGGGCAGGTGATCGATGTGGCGCTGCACGAAGCGGTGTTCAACGTCATGGAAAGCCTGCTGCCGGAGTACAGCGCCTTCGGTGCGGTGCGCGAGGCCGCTGGCAGCGCGTTGCCGGGCATTGCGCCGTCGAACGCGTATCGGTGCAGCGACGGCTATGTGCTCATCGCGGGCAACGGCGACAGCATCTTCAAGCGGCTCATGCAGGTGATCGGCCGCGACGACCTCGGCGTCGACGCCGAACTCGCCAACAACGCCGGCCGCGTGGCGCGCGTCGCGCAACTCGACGAGGCGATCGAGGCGTGGACGCAGTCCCGCACGGTGGCCGACGTGCTCGCATTGCTCGGCGAGGCCCGCGTGCCCGCCGGCAAGGTCTACACCGCCAAGGACATCGACGAAGACCCGCACTACCGGGCGCGCGACATGATCCTCCAGCAGACCACGCGCGACGGCTACGTCGTCGACGTGCCCGGCGTCGTGCCCAAGCTGCTCGGCACGCCCGGCACTGTGCGCTCTTCGGCGCCGCACCTCGGCGACGACACCGACGCAGTGCTCGGGGAAATCGGCTTTTCAACACAAGACATTGCTGCGCTGCGCAGCAGGAAGGTGGTCGCATGAATCTCGATGAAGCGCCCTGGAACGGCGCCGGCCGTCGCATCCACATGCAGGAGGTCGGCACCCGCGACGGCCTGCAGGTCGAAGAGGCCTTCGTGCCCACTGAAGACAAGATCGCACTGGTCAATGCGCTGTCGCAAGCCGGCATGGCGAAGATCGAAGTGACGGCCTTCGTGTCGCCGAAAGCGATCCCCGCCTTGCGCGATGCGGAGATCGTGCTGCGCGAGATCGAACGCCGGCCCGGCGTGGTCTACAGCGCGCTGGTGCCCAACGTGCGCGGTGCGGAGCGAGCCATCGACGCGGATGCCGACGAGCTCAACCTCGTCATGTCGGCCAGTGAAAGCCACAACCTGGCGAACCTGCGAATGACGCGCGAGCAATCCTTCGCTGCGCTGTCGGAAGTCAATGCGCTGGCGCGACAGGCGAGGGTGCCGGTCAACGTGTCGCTCTCCTGTTCCTTCGGCTGTCCGATGGAAGGCGACGTGCCGGTGTCGACCGTGCTCGACTGGTGCCATCGCTTCATCGAAGAGATGGGCGCGCGCGGCGTCACACTGTGCGACACCACCGGGATGGCCTACCCCGGGCAGGTCGCGGCGCTCACCGCAGCCTTCCGCGTGCGCTGGCCGGACAGCGAGGTCACGCTGCACTTCCACAACACGCGCGGCATGGGCCTCGCGAACGTGATCGCGGCCATCGACGCCGGCGCCGACCGCTTCGATGCCTCGCTCGGCGGCATCGGCGGCTGCCCTTACGCGCCCGGTGCCACCGGCAACGTGTGCAGCGAGGAGATCGTCCATGCGCTCGAACTGATGGGCTATCGCACCGGCGTCGATCTCCCGCTCCTCATCGAGGCATCGAAGCGCCTGCCCGCGCTGATCGGCCATGACATTCCGAGCCAGATCGTCAAGGCCGGCCGCCGGCTCGACCTGCATCCGGTGCCCGCCGATTTCGCGTCCATTCGTGAACGTGCCATGGCGCGAGCCCTCTGATATTTCCAACCAAAGCGAGACAGACATGAGCTTCAAGAAGACCCCATCCGTACGCCGCACGCTGGCCGTGCTCGTCGCGTCTTTCGGCGTTGCCGGCGCGGGACTGGCCATCGCCGAAGACGGGCCGTATCCGAGCCGCCCGATCACGCTGGTCGTGCCCACCGCGCCCGGCGGCACGACCGACATCTCGGCACGCATGCTGGCCGATCCGCTGGGCAAGGCGCTCGGCCAATCGGTGATCGTCGACAACAAGGGCGGAGGCAACGGCGCGATCGCCGCCATCGCGGTGAAGCGTGCCGATCCGAGCGGCTACACGCTGCTCATGCAGTACTCCGGCTACCACGTGATCACGCCGCACGTGAGCGCGCAGAAGCCGCAATGGGCGGCGGAGGACTTTCGTCCGGTCGCCAACGTACTCAGCGCGCCCCAGGTCATCGTCGTGCGCGAGGGCGTGCCTGCGAAGAACCTGGCCGAGCTGATCGCCTACGCCAAGGCCAACCCGGGCAAGCTGACTTACGCGTCATCGGGCAACGGGTCCCTCCAGCATGTGACTGGCGCGATGCTCGAACAGCAGGCCGGCATCCAGCTCACGCATGTCCCCTACAAGGGGACAGGCCCCGCGTTGCAGGACCTGCTGGGCGGACAGGTCGACATGACCTTCGGCACGCCACCGCCCTTCATGCAGCACATCCAGGCCGGCAAGCTGCGTGCGCTGGCGGTCACCGGCAAGGCGCGGCTGCCTTCGCTGCCCAACGTCCCGACGGCAGCCGAGGCCGGCATGCCCAAGCTCGATGCCACCTCGTGGTTCGCGGTATTCGCGCCGGCCAGGACGCCGCAAGCGGTGATCGACCGCCTGAGCAGCGAGATCGGCAAGATCACCGCCACGCAGGCCTTCCAGCAGAAAGCGGCCGAGCAGGGCGCCGCGGCCGACTACATGGATCCGAAGAAGCTCGGGGACTTCAGCAAGGCGGAACTGGCGCGTTGGGGCGAAGTCGTCAAGGCGTCGAGAATTCAGGCGGACTGAGCGGGGTGCGGCCGAGGCGCAGGCAACATGCGCCGCAGCGCCTCGAAGAACAGATCGGACTGCTCCCTCTCGCCCTGGATCTGCGCAGCCACGTGCGCGGCAAGGGCCGCATCGACCGGCACCAGCGGCCGGCCGGTCGATTGCGCGATCACCTGGTGCAGGCAGGCACGTTCCAGGTAGTACAGGTCGTCGTACGCATGCGCGATGCTCGCACCCGCCACGATCACGCCGTGGTTCGCGAGGAAGGCCACATCCTTGCCAGCCATGGTGTTGGCGATGCGTTCGCCTTCGCGGTCGTCGAGTGCGAGTCCGTTGTAGCTGGCGTCGATCGCGATGCGATTCATGAAGCGCATCGCGTTCTGGCTCAGTGTCGGGTCGAGGGCGCGATCGGCCGTCAGCGTCAGCGCCGTCGCGTAGGGCATATGGCAATGCAGCACCACCGCGTGGCCCGTGATGCGATGGACAGCGCCGTGAATGAAGAGGGCCGTCGGCTCGACCCGATGCCGTCCCGCAAGCACCTCGCCGTGCACATCGATCAGCACGATGTCGTCGTGGCCGATCTCGCTCCAGTGCAGGCCGCGCGGATTGATCAGGTAGCGGTCTTCCTTGCCTGGCAGCGCGACGCTGAAATGGTTGCACACGCCTTCGGACAGGCCGTGGTGCGCGGCGGCGCGCAGCGCGAGCGCGAGATCCTGGCGAAGGGTGCGGACGGCAGGGCTGGCGAAGTCGGAGTCAGCGGACATGGCGTGTCGATCCGTGCTCAGGCCCGCAGCGTGCCGGCAAAGGCGGCGACGAAACGCAGCGCATCTTCCCGCACCGCCTCGGCCGACTTGCCGGGCTTGTAGAGCGCGGACCCGATGCCGAAACCAGCCGAGCCTGCAGCGCGCCATTGGTCCATGTTGTCGGGCGTGATGCCGCCGACCGGCATCAACGGGGTGCCCTTGGGCAGCACCGCCAGCAGGGCCTTCACGACCGCCGGCGAGGCCAACTCGGCCGGGAACAGCTTGAGCCCCGTGGCGCCGGCGGCGAGCGCGCCGAATGCCTCGGTCGGCGTGATCACGCCCGGCAGGCTCACGAGCCCGAGTCGCGCCGCCTCGGCGACCACGTCGGCGTTGAAGTTCGGCGCAACGATCAGTTCGCCGCCGGCCGCATGCACATCGCGAACCTGCTGCGCACTCAGCACCGTGCCTGCGCCGACCAGCGCATCCGGATAACGCTGGCGCATCAGCGCGATGCTGTCGAGCGGCTGCGGGGAATTGAGCGGCACTTCGAGCAGGCGGAATCCGGCTTCGACGATGGCGTCGCCCACCGCGGGCGCCTCGGCCGGCGTCAGGCCGCGCAGGATCGCCACCAGCGGCAGGTGGCGCATCGCGCCGGAGAATTTGTCGAAGGGCGTGGTCATTGTTTTCTGTGGTTCAGTGAATGAAGCGCATGCAGGCCCGCCCAGGTGGCTTCGGCACCGAGCGTCCTGGCCTTGGTGCCCGAAGCCTGCAGGGCCAGCATGTAGCGCTGCGTGAGCGCGGGCGTGCCGATCAGCACGACCTCGCCGGCGGCGTGGACCGATTGCGTGCGCAGTTCCTCGCCGATGAGGATGCCGGAGAGGTAGCTGGACAGCTCGCGCGCCGGCATGCGGTCGAAGAGCGACAGCGTTCGTGCACCGAAGGCGTTGTGCAGAAGGCCCTGGCCGTTGTCGGCCTGCGTCACGCCCTGGAGGAAGGCCGCTTCGTCCAGCGACGCCGAGGTGTCGATCGTGCGAGAAAGGATCGAATGCTGGCTCAGCACCGCATAGAACTCGCCCGTCATGAAGGTGCGGAAGCTGGTCACCATGCCCTTCTTCACCCGGGCCCACTTGTTGTGCGTGCCGGGCAGCACGAACAGGCCGTCGTGGATGCCGGTGAGCGCCATCGCGCCGAAGATCTGGACCTCTTCGCCGCGCATCACGTCGGGCACGCCATCGTGCGTGTCGCTCAGCCCGGGCGCGATCGAGATGCGGCCGGGCTCGATCTCCATGATCTTGTCGCGCACTTCGACCAGGCCCGCAGGGCAGGCGCAATAGGGCGCTTCCACCCAGCCCTGCTTGCTGCCGGCCATGCCCGAGATCAGGCAGCGCGTACCTCGGGGCCGCATCCACTCGGCGAAGAGCGTTTCGAACACCTCGGTGAAGCCGCCGTGCTTCACGGTGAGGATGCCGCGCGAATGGCTCTGTTCGTCCACCACCCGCCCATCGGGGTCGAGCAGCGCGCCGCGCAGCGAACTCGTGCCCCAATCGACGGCAACCAGGCGGGTGTGGCTCATGTCAGCTCGCTCGGGGTTTGTAGGCTGTGACGTCGATCTCGACCTTGGCGTCGATCATCAGGCGCGATTCGACCGTCGAGCGCGCAGGCCGGTGGTCGCCCAGGCATTCCATGTAGACGCGGTTGAAGCTGCCGAAGTCACGTGCGTCATTGAGCCACACGCTCACTTTCGCGATGTCGGCGAGCGTGCAGTCGGCCAGTGCGAGCGCCTGCTCGATGCGCTTGAACACCTGGCGCGTCTGCGCCTCGATGCCGCCGACGATCACCTGTCCCTGGTCATCGGTCGGCACCTGGCCGGAGACGAAGACGAAGTCGCCCGCGCGGGTGGCGGGCGAGAGGGGACGGGCCTGGCGATCGGAGGCAATCGGTGACTGGCCGAGCATTTCAACTTTGGACATGATGGTGTTTGTGTAATGAAATTACAGAAAAGATCAGGGTAAACCCCTGTTTGACGTAGCAAACCGCTGGAAATACGATCGCCGATGTAATGTTATTACTCATGGAGCCGCGATGCAAACAACCGCCATCACTGTACCGACATCTGGTTTTTCTCAACTGAACCCGGTGCGCGCATCGCGATGGCGAACCGTCGCCGGCGCGCTCGCCGCAACCGTCGCATTCGGCCTGCTGCCTGCCGCCGCATTCGCCGAACCTGCCAAGGGCGGCGCCGCCAACCTGGCGATGGTCGGCGAGCCGCAGGGCCTGGACCCGATGATCAGCACCGCGGATCTCGTCGGCACGATCATGCAGCACGTCTACGAACCGCTCTACACCTTCGATGCCAACTGGAACGTGGCACCGATGCTGGCCGAGGGCATGCCGGTGGTCTCCAAGGACGGCCTGACCTACACCATCGCGATCCGCAAGGGCGTCAAGCTCCACAACGGCCGTGACCTGAACGCCGATGACGTCGTCGCCTCGCTGCAGCGCTGGATGGAACTGTCGCCGCGCGGCAAGTCGGTGGGCAAGGAAGTCGCGTCGCTCACGGCCAAGGGGCCGCTCAGCGTCGAGCTCAAGCTGAAGAGTCCGTATGCGCCGCTGCTCGCCCAGCTCGCACTGCCCAGCGGCATGGCCGCGATCATGGCCAAGGAAAGCATCGCGCCGCAGCTCAAGGAATTCATCGGCACCGGCCCCTACAAGTTCAAGGAGCGCCGCCCCGACCAGTTCACGGTGCTGGTGCGCCATGACGGCTACACCTCCCGCAAGGAAGCGCCCAGCGGCTACGCCGGACGACGCGAGGCGCTGCTCGACGAACTGCGCTTCGTGCCAGTGCCCAATGCCAATACGCGCGTCGAAGGCTCGCTCTCGGGCCAGTTCCAGTACGCGGACCTGCTCCCGGTCGAGGCGGTGGGCCGCATCGAGAAGGGCGCGCCGGCCGTCGTGCCGATCGTGACGAAGAATTTCGGCTTCCCCTACATCGTGTTCAACACCAAGGAAGGTGTGCTGGCTTCGCAACCGCTGCGCCGCGCAGTGCAGACCGCGGTGGGGCAGGGCGAGCTGATGGCGGCCGGCTTCGGCGACAACCGCTTCTTCGTGGTCGAGCCCAACTTCTTCCCGAAGGGCACGCCGTATTACTCGGCGGCCGGCAGCAACGCCTACAACTCGCGCAATCCGCAATCGGCCAAGGACCTCGCCGCCAAGGCCGGCTACAACGGCCAGCCGATCCGCATCATGGCGAGCCGTCAGTACGAGTTCCACTACAACATGGCGCTCGTGATGTCCGAGCAACTCAAGAAGGCCGGCTTCAAGACCGACCTGCAGGTGGTCGACTGGGCCACGCTGGTGCAGCGCCGCAACGATGCGAAGCTCTGGGACGTGTACTTCACGCATTCGGGCCTCTTCCCCGAGCCAATGCTCTCGCCGCCGCAACTGGGCGACGGTGCGCCGGGCTGGTGGGAAACCCCGGCCAAGAAGGCGACGCTGACCGCCTTCAACCAGGAAACCGACAACGCCAAGCGCGGCGCGCTGTGGGGCCAGGTGCAGCAGACCGTGTATGACGAGGTGCCCTTCATCGAAGTCGGCAAGTTCAACAGCCTGTCTGCGCGCTCGGCCAAGCTGGAGGGCTACACGCCCGCGATCTGGCCGTTCTTCTGGAACACCGGCCTCGCCAAGTAAACCCCACTCCAGCGAACTCTCCCCATGCTGCGTTTCTTGCTCACCCGCCTCGCCGGGGCGGTGGTGGTGCTCGCCATCGTCGCTGTGCTGGTCTTCGCGCTCACGCGCCTCGCCTCGGGCGACCCGGTCGCGCTGCTGCTTGGCGACCAGGCGACCACCGAGGACATCGCCAAGGCCCGTACCCAGTACGGCCTCGACAAGCCCCTGCCGACGCAGTTCGTGCTGTGGGTGGGCGAACTGCTGCAGGGCAACCTGGGGCAATCGCTGTTTCTCCAGCGCCCGGTGGCGCAGGCGCTGATGGAGCGCGCGGAGCCGACGATGTTCCTCGCGCTGTTCGCGGTCGCCATCGCGGCGCTGATCGGCATCCCTGCCGGCATGGCCGCTGCCATCTGGCGCGGCAGCGCGGCCGACCAGGCCGTGAGCGGCGTGGCCATGCTGGGCGCCAGCATCCCGAGCTTCTGGCTGGGGCTGATCCTGATCCAGTTCTTCGCGGTCAAGCTCGGCTGGTTTCCCACCTCGGGCTACGGTGACCCCAGCGCCTCGTTGCACGAGCGGCTGCACCATCTGCTACTGCCCGCGCTGGTACTGGGCCTGCTGAACTCGGCGCTGATCATCCGCTTCACGCGCGCTTCCATGCTCGACATCCTCGGCGAGGACTACGTGCGCACCGCGCGCGCCAAGGGCCTGCCGGAGCGCGTGATCATGGTCAAGCACGTGCTGCGCAATGCGCTCGTGCCGATCGTCACCGTGCTGGGCCTCACGCTCGCGCTGATGATCGGCGGCACGGTGGTGACGGAGACCGTCTTCAACCTGCCGGGCGTCGGCAACCTGGTCGTGCGCGCGGTGCTGCGCCGCGACTATCCGGTGATCCAGGGCACGCTGCTGGTCATCGCCGCGATCTACGTGTTCATCAATCTCGGTGTCGACTTCATCTATACGCTCGTCGATCCGCGCATCCGGCTGGAGTCGAAATGAAAGCCGCCGTCTCTTCTTTCTTCGCCGGTGCGATGCCGATCGCGCGCCGCCTGTTTTCGCGCAAGGTCGTGCTGGCCGCGGCGCTGGTTCTGCTGCTGGTGGTGGGCGTCGCGCTGGTCTATCCGTGGCTCTCGGATGCCGATCCGGGTGCCATCGAGATCAGCAACCGCCTGCATGCGCCGTCCCTGGAGCATTGGGCCGGCACCGACGAGTTGGGCCGCGACGTGATGCTGCGCATCGTGCACGGCGCGCGCTACTCGCTGCTGATCGGCTTCGTCACCGCGGCCGGCGCGGTGCTGTTCGGGACGCTGATGGGCATGCTCGCCGGCTTCTTCCGCCGGCTCGATGCGCCGATCATGCGCGTCGTCGACGCGATGATGTCCTTCCCGGACATCCTCCTCGGCATCGCACTCGTCTCGATCCTCGGTGTGTCATTGTGGAACGTGATGCTCGCGCTCGTCATCGTCTACACGCCGCGCGTGGCGCGCGTGGTGCGTGCCACCACGCTGGTGCTTCGCGAACTGCTCTTCGTCGATGCGGCGCGCGCGCTCGGCGTGCGCACGCCGCGCATCCTGCGCAAGCACATCCTGCCGAACCTGATGTCGCCGATCCTGGTGCAGGTCACCTTCATCTTCGCCTACGCGATCCTGGCCGAGGCGGGGCTTTCGTTTCTCGGCGTCGGCGTGCCGCCCGACATTCCGACCTGGGGCACGATGATCGCCGGCAGCCTCGAATACGCCGACAAGGCCTTCTGGACGATCTTCTGCCCGGGCCTCGCCATCGTGCTGACCGCACTCTCGCTGCAGATGCTCGGCGATGGCGTGCGCGACCTGCTCGATCCCAAGCTGAGGAAGGCCGCATGAACACCCACACCCTGACGATCCCTCGCCTCGAAGTGCAAGGGCTGTCCACCTCCTTCGCGACCGAGGCCGGCCGCATCCAGAGCGTGGCCGACGTGTCCTTTGCCATCCGTCCCGGAGAAACGCTGGCCCTCGTGGGCGAATCCGGCTCGGGGAAATCCGTCACGAGCCTCAGCCTGATGGGCCTGCATGCGAAGACCTCGCACGCGCAAGTGGAGGGCGAGGCGTGGTTCGTTCGGCGCGATGGGCGCCGGGTCAACCTGCTCGCCATGCCCGAGTCGGAGAAGCGCGCGCTGCGCGGCAACGAACTGGGCATGATCTTCCAGGAGCCCATGACCAGCCTCAACCCGGTGCTGACCATCGGCGAGCAGATCGCCGAGTCGGTGCGGCTGCACCTCAAGCTCGATCGCAAGGCCGCCTTCGCGCATGCGCAGCGCATGCTGGAGCTGGTGGAGATTCCCGCCGCCGCGCAACGGGTACGCGAGTATCCGCACCAGCTTTCCGGCGGCATGCGACAGCGCGTGATGATCGCACTGGCGATGGCATGCAACCCGACGCTGCTGATCGCCGACGAGCCGACCACCGCGCTCGACGTCACCATCCAGGCGCAGATCCTCGCGCTGATGGGCCGCCTCCAGAAGGAGACGGGCATGAGCATGCTGTTCGTCACGCACAACCTCGGCGTGGTCGCGCAGTACGCGGATGCCGTCGCCGTGATGTATGCCGGGCGCATCGTCGAATCGGCGCGGGTGCGCGATCTCTTCGCGCGGCCGGACCATCCCTATACGCGCGGCCTGCTGGCCTGCCTGCCGGGTGTGGCGCGGCGCCGTGGTGCGCCWGCCGCKCCGGGCGGCAGGCGGCCGCAACTGGTGGCGATCCCGGGGCAGGTGTCGAGTCCGTTCTCGCCGCCGCCGGGATGTGCTTTCGCGCCGCGATGTTCATTCCGCCGCGAGGCCTGCGATGCGCGCATGCCCCGGCTCGAATCGGCCGGCGGCCAGCGCATGGTGCGCTGCATCGGGTTCATCGAGGAGCAGGCAGCATGACGACTGAAGCACTGGCGAGCGACAACTTGCTCGATATCCGCAACCTGCGCAAGTACTTCGGCAAGGGCAGCCATCCCGTGCGCGCGGTGGACGACGTGAGCTTCACCGTCCGCAAGGGCGAGACGCTCGGCCTCGTCGGCGAATCGGGCTCGGGGAAGAGCACCATTGGCCGTCTTCTCACGCGCCTGGTCGATCCGACCGATGGCCAGATGCTCTACCAGCCGCAGGGATCGGAAGCGGCTCCGCAGGATCTGGCGGGCATGTCGCAATCGCAGTTCCGGCCGCTGCGCTCCAAGGTCCAGATCATCTTCCAGGACCCGTATGCCAGCCTCAACCCACGCATGCGGATTCGCGACGTGCTCGCGGAGGCGCTCGACACGCACGGCCTCGCCAAGGGTGCCGCACGCAAGCCGCGCATCGAGCAACTGTTGCAGCAGGTGGGCCTGCGCCCCGAGCATGCCGAGCGCTTTCCGCACGAGTTCTCGGGCGGGCAGCGCCAGCGCATCGGCATTGCGCGCGCGCTGGCGGTCGAGCCGCAGTTCATCGTGGCCGACGAACCCTTGTCGGCGCTTGATGTGTCGATCCAGGCGCAGGTGGTCAACCTGCTGGGCGAACTCAAGGAGCATCTCGGGCTGACGCTGCTCTTCATCTCGCACGATCTCGACGTGGTCGAGTACCTGTGCGATCGCGTCGTGGTGCTGTACCTCGGCCGCGTGATGGAGATCGCGCCGACCCACTCGCTCTACGCGCAACCGCAGCATCCGTACACGCGCGCGCTGCTGGCCGCGGCGCCGATTCCCGATCCCGCGCAGCGGCGCGTGGTGCCGCTGCTGCAGGGCGACTTGCCGAGCCCGGCGAACCCGCCTTCGGGTTGCGTCTTCCGCACCCGCTGCCCGCTGGCGGAAGAACGCTGCGCCAGCGCCGACATGCAACTGCGCGAAGTACAACCCGGGCACTGGCACGCCTGCTGGCGCAACGATCTTTGATCTTTGCCCGACCCTGGCCCATCATCGAGAACTTCAACAAGGGACACACATGACGGAAGAGCTCATCCTCGATCACCGCAGCAAGAGCTATCCACTCGAGGCCGTGCCATGCCGCGCCGCGGACATCGGCCAGAAGGGATGGAACGTGCTGGCCGACGACCTGTCGTATCCGCTGGCCGTGATCCGCCGCTCCGCGCTCGCACACAACATCGCGTGGATGCAGGACTACGCGCGCCGCAAGGGCGTTTTGCTGGCACCGCACGGCAAGACGACGATGTCCCCCGAACTCTTCGCGCAGCAACTGGCCGGCGGCGCGTGGGGCCTGACCTTCGCGACCATCTACCAGCTCGCCGTGGGCGTGGAGGCGGGCGCCCGTCGCGCCATCATCGCCAACCAGGTGATGGGTGACGCAGACCTCGACGGACTGGACATGCTGCTGGCCGGGCACAACGACCTGCGCGTGTGGTTCCTGGTCGATTCGCTCGCGCAACTGGCGCTGATCGAGGATTGGGCGCAGCGGCGGCAATGCAGGCGCCGCTTCGATGTCCTGATCGAAGTCGGCATACCGGGCCAGCGTACCGGCGTCCGGACGCTGGAAGAGGCACTCACGCTGGCCGCGGCCATCGCGCGCTCGGACGTCGTGCAGCTCGGCGGCATCGAATGCTATGAAGGCGGCCTGGCCCGCTGCGACAGCGCACACGACGCACGCGAAGTCACCGGGCTGGTGAACCGCGTGCTCGAGATCGCGCGCTGCTGCGACGCCGAGAACCTTTTCTGCGACGACACCGTGATGCTCACGGCCGGCGGTTCGGCTGTGTTCGACCTGGTCGTGCCGCTGCTGCGGGCACAGGGCCTGTCGCGACCTGTGCAGGGCGTGCTGCGTTCGGGCTGCTACATCACGCACGACAATGGCAACTACGCGCGCTTTCTCAAGCAGGTCGAGCAGCGCGAAGGGCTCGATGAATCACTGCGAGCGGCGCTGGAGGTCTGGGCCATGGTGCAGTCCGTGCCAGAGGCGGGTCTCGCATTGCTGACCTGTGGTCGGCGGGATATTTCCTACGATCTCGAAATGCCGATCCCGGTGCGCCACGCGCCGCGCGGCCAACGCTCGTCGGTCGAAGCGCCTGCCGGCTGGACGATCAGTGCACTGAACGACCAGCATGCCTACTTGCGCTTCGATCCCGCAGGCCCTGTGCCGCATGTCGGCGATCGCGTGGCGCTGGGCATCTCGCATCCCTGCACCACTTTCGACAAGTGGCGCTGGCTCGCACTGGTCGAAGACGACGGGGCCGTGACCGGCGCCATCAGCACGCGCTTTTGAGGGCACCGATGAACGACTCCGCAGTCCATCTCCTGCAGCGCCTGCGCGAGCGCATGGCCGAATTGCCGGCTGCACAACGCAGCGTCGTGCAATGCGTTCTCGAGGACCCGCGCGCAGCCGTGGCCGCCACGGTGGAGCAACTCGCGCAGCAGGCCGGCGTCTCGATGCCGACCATCGTGCGCACCTGCCGCAGCTTCGGTTTCGAATCCGTGCGCGAGTTCATGCTGGCTCTGGCCCAGGATCTCGCCGTCACGGGTTCGTACTTGCACCGCAGCGTGCTCGCCGAAGACAGCGCGGGCGACGTGACCAGCAAGATCATTCACGCGGCCGTGTCGTCGCTGACCGAGCTGGGACGCCGCATCGACGTCGGCGTGCTCGATGAGGTCGCCACACGACTGGCCGCCGCGCGGCGCATCGACTGCTATTCGGTGGGTGCCGCGTCGACCTTCATGGCGAGCGAATTGCAGAGCCGCCTGTTCAGGCTGGGCTGCACGTCCAACGCCATCTTCGATGCGCACCAGCAACTGGTCTCGGCCAGCACGCTGGGGCCCGACGGCGTTGCCTTCGTCATCTCGCACGTCGGACGCATGCCCTACACGCTGGAGGCGGCGCGCTTCGCCCGGTCGCAAGGGGCCACGGTGGTGGCGCTGACGCAACCCGACACGCAACTGGCCGAGATCGCCGACCTGGTCATCGGTGTCTCGGTGCCGCAGGATGCGGTGATGCGCGTCGGCACCGAAGCCTATCTCGCGCACCTCGTCGTGATCGAGATCCTGATGGTGCGCCTCGCGCAGAAGCTCGGGCCCGTCGCCACGCGCGGGCTCCAGCAGTTCAAGCAGTTGCTGCACAAGCACGGGTTCGACAGCGCAGAGTATTCGGGCGCGACCGAGACAACCGACGACGAGAGAGCATGACGATGCAAGACACACGGCCCACGCTGCTCCGGGGCGGCCAGATCGTCGATGGCAGCGACAGTCCCGGCTGGCTCGGTGATGTCCTGCTGGTCGGCGATCGCATCGCGTCTGTCGCGTCGCCCGGTGCCACTTCGCCCGAACTGCTGGCGAGCCTTCGTGAGCCGGCGGAGGAGATCGACTGCACCGGCCTGGTCATCGCCCCCGGCTTCATCGACGTGCACACGCACGACGACGCCGCGGCGATCGAGAAGGCCGACATGCTGCCCAAACTGTCGCAAGGCGTGACCACGGTGATCGTGGGCAACTGCGGCATCTCGCTCGCGCCGGTGGTGACCGACGCGCCGCTGGCACCGCTTTCGCTGCTGGGCCGCGGGCAGTTCCGTCACGCCACGATGCGCGCCTACGCCGATGCGGTGAACGCGGCCCGACCCGGCGTCAACGTCGCGGCGCTGCTCGGGCACACCGCGCTGCGAATGCGCCATGTGCCGGCGCTGGACCGCGCCGCCAACGAAGCGGAACGCGCGGCGATGGCCGCCGACATGCAGGAGGCGATGGACGCGGGCGCGCTGGGGCTGTCATCCGGCGTGTTCTACGAGGAAGCCTTTGCGGCCGACGTCGACGAGCTGGTCGCGGTAGCCAGCGTGGCTGCGCGCAATGGCGGCGTGTATGCGACGCACATCCGCGACGAACTCGCAGGCATTCTTCCGGCGTTGCAGGAAGCTGCGCTGACCGCACGGCAGTCCGGCCTTCCGCTGGTGATCTCGCACCACAAGTGCGCCGGCCCCGACAACTGGGGGCGCACGCGAGAGACCTTGCCGCTCATCGAGGAACTCGCGCGCGGGCAGGAGATCGGCATGGACGTGTACCCCTACACCGCCGGCTCCACCGTGCTGCGGGAAGACCTGGTCGACGGCATCATCGACATCCTCATCACCGGCAGCCAGCCGCATCCCGAGGTGGGCGGACGCTACCTGGCGGACATCGCGGCGGAGTGGGGCGTGTCGCAGAAGGATGCCGCCGTGCGCCTGAAGCCCGGCAACGCCTGCTACTTCCAGATGCGCGAGGACGACGTGCAGCGCGTGATCACGCACCCGCTCTCGATGATTGGCTCCGATGGTCTGCCGCACGACGAGCGGCCGCATCCGCGCCTGTGGGGAGCCTTTCCGCGCGTGCTTGCGAACTACTGGCGCGAGAAGGGCCTGCTGCGCCTGGAACAGGCAATCCACAAGATGACGGGCATGTCCGCCTCGCGCTTTCGCATCGGCGAGCGCGGTCTGATCAAGGCGGGCTGCATGGCCGACGTCGTGCTGTTCGATCCGCTGCGCGTGAAGGACGGCGCGACTTTCGAACAGCCGCGGCAGTTCAGCGAAGGCATCGAGCGCGTGTGGGTCAACGGGGTGCTGAGCTATACGGCCGAGGGCCGTGCGACCGGCGCCCGTGCGGGACGCTTCGTGGTGCGCGCAAAGGGTCCGGCACCGCAAGGCTGATGCGCGCTGCGCCAAGGCGCTCTTGTTCCGACGCGCGCCGACCATCAGGGTTTGTCCTGCGGGGCATCGATTTCAATCATCATATGATTTGAATCGACAGCGCTGCAGACCGGCGTTGTCGAGTGCAGATTCGACATTGAAACCGGTTCAGCAGGAGACCTTCCCATGCCCCATTCCATCAATGCAAGGCGCCGCCGCATGCTGCAGGGCCTGGGCGCCGCGGCGATGCTGCCAGTGGCTTTCGCAGTGAAAGCCGACGCCTATCCGACCAAGCCCGTGGAACTCGTCGTGCCCGCATCGGCCGGCGGCGGCACCGACGCACTGGCGCGCGCCTTTGCCGAAGCGGCGAAGAATCACTTCCCGCAGCCCTTCGTCGTCAACGACAAGCCCGGCGCGAGCGGCGTGGTGGGCATGAGCGACGTGCTCAACGGAAAGCCCGACGGATACAAGGTGAGCGTGGTGATCGCGGAGCTCGTGATCTTGCCGCACCTCGGCCTCTCCAAGTTCACCTACGCGGACTTCCAGCCCATCGCACGCCTCAATGCGGACCCAGCGGCGATCACGGTGCGCACCGAGGCGCCGTGGAACACCATCGAGGAGTTCCTCGCCGAAGCCAAGGCGAAGCCGGGCGACATGAAGGTCGGCAATTCCGGCAACGGCTCGATCTGGCATCTCGCGGCCGCGGGCCTCGAAGACAAGGCCGGCGTCAAGTTCAACCATGTGCCTTATCAGGGGGCGGCACCCGGCGTGGTCGCACTGCTCGGCGGTCACATCGATGCGGTCGCCGTGAGCCCGGGCGAAGTCGCGGCGCACGTGCAGGGCGGCAAGCTGAAGATGCTCGCCGTCATGGCCGATCAGCGCCTGAAGGCCTTCGACAAGGTTCCTACCTTGAAGGAACGCAAGATCGACCTGTCGATCGGCACCTGGCGCGGCCTCGCCGTGCACAAGGCCACGCCGCCCGAGATCGCGACGACGTTGCGCGCCACGACGCGCAAGGCCGCCGACGAGCCCATGCTTCGCGAGCAACTCGAGAAGATCAACCTCGGCTTCGCGTACCTCGATGCCGAGGCCTTCGGACAGGCGATGCAGCGCGATCACGAGTACTTCAAGCAACTGGTCCAGAAGCTGGGCATCAAGGTATGAGCGCCGCCGCCAGAAGCGTCGATCGGCCTGAACTGCTGGTCGTCGCGCCCCTGATGCCCTTCCTCATGGAGGCGCTGCGCGGCGAATACACCATCCATGACCGCATCCACGTGAGCGACCCCGCGGCCTTCGCCAGCGTGGCGCCGCGCATCCGCGGCGTGGTTGCCAACGGTGAAGCCAGGGTGCCGCGCGAGTTGATCGCGCAGTTGCCGGCGCTCGAAGTGATCTCGGTGTTCGGCGTCGGCTACGACGGTGTGGACGTCGCGGCGGCGCACGAGCGCGGCGTGCCGGTCACCAACACGCCCGAAGTGCTCAACGACGACGTGGCCGATCTCGCCATCGGCCTGATGCTCGCAGTGGCGCGCCGCATTCCGCAGGCCGACCGCTTCGTGCGTGCCAACGAGTGGCCCAATGGGCCGATCGCGCTGAGCCGCAAGGTCACGGGCAGCCGGCTGGGCATCGTCGGTATCGGACGCATCGGCCAGGCGATCGCGCACCGCGCCGCCGCTTTCAGCATGGAGATTGCCTACACAGCGCGCTCTCCACGCCCGAACCTCAACTACATGTATTACCCCGACGCCGCATCGCTCGCGGCGGCGGTCGACTTTCTGGTCGTCATCACGCCCGGCGGCGCAGCCACGCGCGGCATGATCGATGCGCGCGTGCTCAAGGCGCTCGGACCCGACGGCTACCTCATCAATGTCGCGCGCGGCACGGTCGTCGACCAGCCCGCGCTGATCGAAGCATTGCGCGACGGCGTCATCGCCGGCGCCGGGCTCGATGTGTTCGTGAACGAGCCCAACGTGCCCGAGGAACTGCGCGCCATGCCCAACGTGGTGCTGACCCCGCACATCGGCAGCGGCACGAAGCAGACGCGCGAGGCGATGGGACAACTGACCTTCGACAACTTGCGCGCGCACTTTGCGGGCCAACCCCTGCTCACGCCAGTGGATGCCTGAGGGCGTTGCCTCCAGTGACCAAGAACACCCACGGCAGAACGCTCGACCTTCTGGGCGAGGCGATCGTGTCGCGCCGCTACGCCATCGGGGCACCGATGCCGGCGGAGCCCCTCCTGTGCGAGGAGTTCGGCGTCAGTCGCACCGTGGTGCGCGAGGCCGTGAAGTCGCTGGTGGCGAAGGGGCTGATCGTGACCGGTCCCAAGGTCGGAACGCGCGTGTTGCCCGACGATCGCTGGAACTGGTTCGACCCCGATGTCATCACCTGGCAGGCCCGTGCCGGCCTCACGCCCGAGTTCCTGCGCGACCTGCAGGACCTGCGCCGAGCGGTCGAGCCGGCAGCGGTTCGGCTCGCCGCCGAGCGGGCGACGGCGGATGACATCGAGGAAATCGAAGCCGCGTACGCCGGCATGAAGCACGCGGTGGAGTTCGGCGGCGACTACGTGACCTTCGACCTGCGCTTTCATCACGGCCTGCTCCGCGCCGCGAACAACCGCATGCTCGCGCAGATGAGCAAGGCGCTGCATGCCTTGCTGCGAACGAGCTTCGAGATTTCCACCATCAAGAAGGACGGCCCGGCGCAATCGCTGCCGATGCATCGCGCGGTGCTCGATGCGGTGATCGCGCACAACCCGGCGCGTGCCGAGCGGGCCATCATCAAGCTGATCGACGGTGCGCGCGAGGACATCGAGGAGGTGATCGGCTCGCGCCGGCGCCTGCCGCGACTCAGCCGTCCGCCACCCCGTCTCAAGGCTGCCGCCTGAGGCGCGCCACGGATTCCAGTTTCCCAACCCTCCGCTCGTGGACCGAGCGACCCCGTCGCAAAAAACAAGGAGACAGAAGCATGAAACTCAAAGCACTCGTGATACCGACGTTGATGGCCCTGGGCCTTGCCGTCGCAGGCCAGGCTTCGGCACAGGAGAAGCTCACCGTCTGGTGGGTCAAGGGCTTCTACAAGGCGGAGGACGACGCCTTGTTCGCCGCCATCAAGAAGTTCGAGGAGAAGCACAAGGGTGTGAAGGTCGAACTGTCGCAGTACCCGGTGCAGGACATGATCCCCAAGACCGTCTCCGCGCTCGATTCGGGCAGCCCGCCCGACGTGGCCTACGCTGACGTCTACGACTTCCAGGTCACCGGCAAATGGGCGTACGACGGCAAGCTGGAGGACATCAGCAGCGTGATCGGGCCGATGGCGTCGCGCTTCGCGCCCAACACGGTCGAGACCACCTTCCTCTACAACGACCAGACGAAGTCGAAGGCCTACTACGCCTTCCCGATCAAGCAGCAGACGATGCACATCAACTACTGGATCGACATGCTGGCGGAGGCGGGCTTCAAGGAGTCGGACATCCCGACCACCTGGAAGGACTACTGGTCGTTCTGGTGCGAGAAGGTGCAGCCGGCCAGCCGCCAGAAGAGTGGCAAGCGCACCTTCGGCACGGGCATGCCGATGGGCGTGGATTCGAGCGACTCGTTCTATTCGTTCCTGACCTTCGCGGATGCGTACAACGTCAAGATGGTCAGCGACAGCGGCAAGCTGCTGGTCGACGATCCCGCCGTTCGCGCAGGCCTGATCGGCGCCATGACCGACTACGTGGCGCCCTACCAGAAGGGCTGCACGCCGCCGTCGTCCACGAGCTGGAAGGACCCGGACAACAACGTCGCCTTCCACAACAAGACGACCGTGATGACGCACAACGCGACGATCTCGCTGCCCGCCAAGTGGCTCGACGATTCGAACAACGCGACGCTCACGCCGGAGCAGCGCGAGGAAGCCAAGAAGAACTACTTCGAGCGCATCCGCACGGCCGGCTTCCCGACCAAGCCCGACGGCACCAAGATGGTCTACCGCACGGCCGTGAAGACGGGCGTGGTGTTCAAGGACGGCAAGAACAAGCAGCGCGCGAAGGAGTTCGTCTCCTTCCTGATGCAGGAAGAGAACCTCACGCCGTACGTCGAAGGCTCGCTGGGCCGCTGGTTCCCGGTGACCAAGGCAGGGCAGGCGAGCCCGTTCTGGCAGGCCGATGCGCATCGCAAGTCGGTCTTCAACCAGTACGCCGCGGGCACGGTGACCTTTGAATTCACGAAGAACTACAAGTTCACCATCCTCAACAACGAGAACGTGTGGGCCAAGGCGATGAACCGCGTCGTGAGCGACAAGGTGCCGGTGGACAAGGCGGTCGACGAGATGATCGAGCGCATCAAGACGGTTGCACGGTGATGATCACCCCCAGCCTCGCCCACTGCGTGTGGCTCGGGCACCCCCTTCCAGGGGGCAACCCCGGCGGCCCGGCGAAGCCGGTTCCGCGGGGTTTCTGGCCTTTCGTTCCGGGCGGAACGATCTGGGGGGCAACGAAAACCGAAAGTCCGGAGAGGCAGTCATGAGTTCGACCGCAAGCGCCGTGACCGCGGCCGGCACCGCCGCGACACCTGCCATCAAGCTCGGGCGCTGGCAGTTCTGGGGGAGACTGATGGTCATCCCCTATCTGCTGGTGTTCGTGATCTTCGTGCTCTACCCGGTGTGCTACGGCCTCTGGCTGGCACGCCATCCGCAGAGTTACGAGCACCTGGTGGCCGACCCGATCTTCTTCCGGTCGGTCATCAACACGATCATCTTCCTGGTCGTGGCCATCAACGTGAAGATGCTGGTGGCGCTGGTGCTCTCGGGCTTCTTCGTGCAGTCGCGCTGGTGGATCAAGATCCTCGCGGGGATCTTCATCCTGCCGTGGGCGGTGCCGTCGATCCCGACCATCCTGTCGGTGCGCTTCATGCTCAACCCCGAGTGGGGCGTGATCAACAGCACCATCTTTCACCTGACCGGGCTCGACGGGCCGAACTGGCTCAACGACCCGACGCTCGCACTGAGCTTCGCGATGCTGATGCACATCTGGAAGTCGCTGCCGTTCTGGACGCTGATCCTGGTGGCGGGCCGGCTTTCGATACCGACGGAGCAGTACGAGGCCGCGTCGGTGGACGGGGCAACTTCGTGGCAGAAGTTCAAGTTCATCAGCTGGCCGGCGCTGCGCACGCTCTACGTGACGTCGCTGATCCTGTCGATGATCTGGACGCTCGGTGATTTCAACAGTGTCTACCTGTTGACCGGCGGTGGTCCGGCTGACTTGACGCACGTACTCGCCACGCTGGGCATTCGGTACTTGCGACTCGATCAGGTCGATCTGTCGATGGCTTCGATCGTCGTGGCATTGCCGCTCATCCTGCCCCTCGTGTATTTCATGATGAAGAGGCTCTCGAAATGAACCCCCACGCTCCTCACTGCGTGTGTTCGCTGCCCCCCGAGGGGGCGCTCGCCCTCCTAGAGGCGGCTCGTCGGAGGGCGAAATGAAGCGCTGGACCCTCAAGTCCGTCGGCACCGAGGCCAAGCTCCTGCTGATCGGCATCCCCGTGTTCCTGTGGACGATCATCCCCGTCTATCACATGGTGCTGTTCGCGATCTCGCCGCGCGGCGAAGCGACGAGTGGTCGCCTGTGGCCGAAGTCGCCGACGCTGGACAACTTCAGCACGGTCTTTCATCAGAGGCACTTCTATCTCGATCACTTCTGGGTGCAGCTTGGCAACTCCGTGCTGATCGCGGTTGCGGTCGGTGCGATCACGTTGTTCGTCGCGACCACCTCCGCCTTCGCTATCAGCCGTCTGCGGGTGAAGGGTGGACGCACGGTGATGAACATGGCGCTCTTCACCTATTTCATCCCCGCAGCCTTCCTGGCGGTGCCGATGTACAAGACCATGGGCAACTATGGTCTGCTCAACAGCCAGTGGTCGCTGATCCTCGCGATGGTGACCATCGCCTCGCCGTACTGCATCTGGGTGCTCAAGCAGGCTTCGGACAAGCTGCCCTACGAGCTGGATGAGGCTGCGCGCATGGATGGCGCATCGCCGTTGCAACTCTTCAGGCTGGTGTATCTGCCGCTGATGGTGCCGTCGCTGGTCGCGGTCGGTACCTATGCGTTGCTGCTGGCGTGGAACGAGTATCTCTATGCCTTCCTGCTGCTGTCGAACGACCGCAGCGTGACGCTCGCGGTAGCGCTGGGCAACTTCCTCGCGGCCGACGATTCGCCATGGGAACTGCTCATGGCAACAGGCTTGATCTACGCGTTGCCTCCTGCGGCGATTTATTACACCTTCAAACGCTACATGGTCGGCGGTATCACGGCCGGAGCTGTAAAGAGCTAAGGGAGATAGAACAACATGGCATCAGTCACTTTTCAGAACGTCCAGAAGTCCTACGGCAAGACACAGATCATCGAGCGGCTCGGCTTCGACATCGAGGACGGCGAGTTCGTCGTACTGGTCGGGCCGTCGGGCTGCGGCAAGTCCACCTTGCTGCGGATGCTGGCGGGCCTGGAGGACATCACCGGTGGCGAGATCATGATCGACGGCCGCGTGGTCAACGAACTCGAATCGAAGGACCGTGACATCGCGATGGTGTTCCAGAGCTATGCGCTCTATCCGCACATGACGGTGGGCGAGAACATGGGCTTCAGCCTGCGCCTGCGCAACGCCGACAAGGGCGTGACCGAGAAGCGCGTGGCGGATGCGGCGAAGATCCTCAATCTCGACAAGTTGCTCGGACGCTACCCACGAGAGCTCTCGGGCGGCCAGCGGCAGCGCGTCGCGATGGGGCGCGCCATCGTGCGCGATCCCAAGGTGTTTCTCTTCGACGAGCCGTTGTCGAATCTCGACGCGAAGCTGCGCGTCGCGATGCGCGCGGAGATCAAGGCGCTGCACCAGCGATTGAAGACCACCACCGTGTACGTCACTCACGACCAGATCGAGGCCATGACCATGGCCGATCGCATCGTGGTGATGCATGACGGCGCGGTGGAGCAGATCGGCACGCCACTCGAACTCTATGACCGGCCGGACAACCTGTTCGTCGCGCAGTTCATCGGCTCACCGGCGATGAACGTGATCGAAGGGACCGTACGGCGCAGCAATGGGCGCTGCACCGTTGAGGCGCACGGCGCGATGTGGCCGGTGCCTGCCGGAACGGCGGCGGAAGAGGGCAAGACCGTGCATTACGGTGTCCGGCCGGGCGACATGACGCTATCGGATCCGGCCAACGGCGTGCCGGCCAAGGTCATCGTGGTCGAGCCGACGGGTGCGGAGACGGAACTGCTGGTCGAAGTCGGGGATGCGAAGATCACGCTCGCCATCCACGGGCGGGTGGATGCGCAGCCTGATCAGATGGTCGGGCTGGTGATTGCCAGTGAGAGCGTGCATCTCTTCGACCGGCAGAGTGGGAAGCGGCTCGGGTGAGGGGACTCGAAGAAGTCAGAAGGCGTAGTTCAGGTTGAAGCCCGCCGCGATCTTCGCGGTGGGGAAGCCCTCTGGCTTGCTGATGGGTGCTCCCAGGAAGAAGTCATAGCTGAGGCCCCGGTAGGCACCACGAACACCCACCACGCCACCGGCCAGTTCATCACCTACCTGATCCTTGGCGGCAGCACCGCCGACGTGCCCGTAGTCCACGCCCGCATAGAGTTCCGCTCCGCTCTGGCCGGCGGCCCAGCCAAGGTCGTTGCGAATGAACCAGCCGCGCTCGCCCAGGAGACTGTTCTCGCCATCGAAGCCGCGCACCGTGTAGCGCCCGCCAATCGCGAACTGGTCTTCCAGCGCGAGGGGCGTTCGATTCCACTGCCCTCGCCAAAGCGAGCCGTAGCGCAGTCGCTCGCTGCCGACCTTGAAAGGTGCCTTCAGGCTGACCTCGGCCGTGAACAGCTTCATGCGCGAGGTGCCCTCGCCGTACGACGCTTCCGGCGCTTCGAGCGAAGTGAAGGCGTCAGTGCCTCGGCGGTAGGCCAGTGTGCCGTCCAGCGTTGCCTTGTCGATGAATTCGCGATGATTGAGGCTGGTCTCCCAGCCGCCGGCTACGCGGTTCTGGGGGGCGATGCCGGCGTCTTCAACGGAGCTGCGCGACCTGCGGTGGAAGGCGCGTATCGACGTGGTGCTCTTGCGCGAACCGCCGCGGTGGAATGAACGTGACAGGCGCAGTTCGGTGTTGTTCGTGTTGCCTGTGTAGTTGTCCGCGAGGCCTGTGACGGATTGGAAGTAGTCGCTCCGCGAGGCCGTCGCGCTCAGCAGCCAGTAGCCGTAAGGGACGGAGTAATGCATGGTCTGCCCTCTCCTGCCCTGTCCCTTGTGATCGAGGGCGTCGTGGTTCAGGCTGGCTTGGAAAAGATCGTTCAGGCCGAGTGGGCCATCCCACGCGACAGTGGCTCCTGCCTGGATCTTGCCCTCGGTCTTGATGCCGCTGTCGTCCAGGTTCAGGCTCCAGCGCAGTGGGCGCTTGCGTATGTAGGTGACGACCAGTTCCCTGTCACCTGGCCGGGCATCGGGCGCCATGGGCGCTTCGATCTGGATGTCGGCGTCGACAGTGGGCAGGCGCTTGAGGTTCTCCAGCGCGTGCTCGATGTCGCGCATGTTGAGCAGGTCGCCAACCCGCGCAGGGATCGCACCGCGCAGGCTCGTGACGTCGGCTTGCTTCCCGCCATCCTTGAGGTCCTTGAAGCGGATGGCGGCAATGCGGCTGGGCACCAGCGCCAGAGCCAAGGTTCCGGTCGTCGGATCCTTCGGCCCGACGAGCACGCGGGTCGTGACGTAGCCCTTGGCGCTGATTGCCTGCTGCACGCGTGCCAGGAGCACGTTCACGCCGACCGGGCCGAGGCAGCGGCCATGCCAGTCATCGACCACGCCGCCGGAGTGACCGGCGGATTCCAGTGCCCAACGAAAGTCGTCAGCGAGTTCGCCCGAGAGCGCGAGTTGATCGATGCGAAAGCACGGCGCCTCATCCTTCGGCAAGGCTTGCCCATCGGTGACCGCGGGCGCCAGGCGGTCATCGACGATGCGACGCTGCTGTTGTTCGTGCATCGTGCGTTCGCGATCCTGCTGTCGCAGTTCTTCGGCAATGGGTCCGGGCGTTGGTGCGATCAGCGCGTGGGAACTGAAGGACGCAGCCGCAAGCGCTGCGACGGCGAGATTGGAAGCAAGGCGAGCACCCACCACGGGTCGTGCCCGCCGATGGGTACGAGAAGTCATGATTTCCTGGGACTGTCGGAGACGCTGGAGTGGCCCGGTTCAGTTGTCGGCGGACTCCGCGAAACTGAAGGGCGTCGGCTGCAGCCGGGATTGCTGCGAAGGGACTCCAGGAGTCTAGAAAAGCACTGCCAGTCGGGTCTACAGGAACTGTCTTCTTTGGATTCAGAGGTTTCCACCGAAAGGCGGGCACCAATGAAAAAGGGCGCCGAAGCGCCCTTTTGTCTGCAGGATGGTCGAATTCTCAGCGACCGAACGAACGGCCACCGCCGCCGTATCCGCCACCGCCGCCACCGCCGCCACTGTAGCCGCCGCCGGAGCGCCCGCCACCCGAACGGCCGCCGCCGCCACCACCGCCGGAACGATTGCCGCCGTATCCGCCACCGCCACCGCCGCCGCGACGACCGCGACCGCCGCCAAGGCTGTCGACGCTCGTGCGCAACGGATCGGGCTGGCCTGCTGCGCCGCCGCCTGCCAGCGCTTCGGCGCGCAGGTGCGCCACCGCATCGGCTTGCGTCGGACTGTGGCTGTTGCCGTGATGACGCGGCTGGCGCTCTTCATGCGGCAAGTGGTCGTGATGATGATGGTGCACCGGTGCATGGTGCGGCGCGCGCGCCGGTCCTTGCGATCCGCGTGCCGGACCCTGGCCGCGGCCGCCCTGACCACGCTGACCCTGACCCTGGCCACCGCCATTGGCGCTGCGACCGGCCGGGGCACCCTGGCCCTGACCGTTGCCGCCGCCGCGACGCTGGCCCCCGCCATTGCCACCGCCGCCAGCGCGTTCGCCCTGGCCGGCCTTGTTCTCGCGGATGCGCTGCATCATTTCTTGACGGGCCGCCTTGGCGGCAGCTTGCATCACGTCTCGGCTCGGCGGACGTCCGGCGCCGCCCCAGATGGTCTGGCGGCCCATGGCGATGGGCTCGGCGCGTTCGCCTTCCTCGGGCCCGAAGCCTTCGATCGTCTTGACCGGGATCTGCTGCTTGGTGAAGCGTTCGATCTCCTGCATGAAGCCTTCTTCGTCCAGGCAGACCAGGCTCACGGCCTCGCCGCTGGCGCCCGCGCGGCCGGTGCGGCCGATGCGGTGCACATAGTCTTCGCTGACGTTCGGGATCTCGTAGTTCACGACGTGGGGCAGTTCGTCGATGTCGATGCCGCGAGCGGCGATGTCGGTCGCGACCAGCGCACGGATGTCGCCGCTCTTGAAGCCGGCGAGGGCCTGCGTGCGTGCGCTCTGGCTCTTGTTTCCGTGAAGGGCCATTGCCTGGATGCCGTTCTTGGTCAGGAATTCGGCGACGCTGTTGGCGCCGAACTTGGTGCGGGTGAACACCAGCACCTGGCTCCAGTTGTGCTCGTTGATGATGTGCGCGAGCAGCGCCTTCTTCTTGCCGCGGCCGACCGGGTGGATCACCTGCGTGATGCGTTGCACCGTGGTGTTGCGCGGCGTGACCTGGATGCTCTGCGGGTTCTTCAGCAGCGTAGCGGCGAGGTCACGGATCTCGTCGCTGAAGGTGGCCGAGAACAGCAGGCTCTGCTTTTCCTTGGGCACCAGCGCCAGGATCTTCTTCACGTCGTGGATGAAGCCCATGTCGAGCATGCGGTCGGCTTCGTCGAGCACGAGCATCTGCACCGTCGAAAGGTCGAGCATGCCCTGCTGTTGCAGGTCGAGCAGGCGGCCGGGAGTGGCCACGAGGATATCGACGCCGCTCTTGAGCTTGCTGATCTGCGGGTTCATGCCGACGCCGCCGAAGATCACGGTCGAACTCAGTTGCAGGTACTTGCCGTAGGTCCGGACCGATTCCTCGACTTGGGCCGCGAGTTCACGCGTGGGGGTCAGCACGAGGGCGCGAACGCCGGTGCCGCCGAACTTGTTGGTGGCGCTGCGGCTCATGGTGAGCTTGTGCAGCAGGGGGAGGGTGAAGGCAGCGGTCTTGCCGGTGCCGGTCTGGGCGCCGCCCAGAAGGTCATGGCCGTCGAGGACGGCGGGAATCGCCTGCGCCTGGATCGGCGTGGGGGTTTCGTAGCCCTGCTCATGCACGGCTTTCAAGATGGCCGGGGCCAGCTTCAGTTCATCAAAGTTCATTGAGTTCAACAAGCGCCCTACACGGCGCAGTGGTATCCACCCGCTCGGGCGTCAAGTCGGACGTCGAGCCAGTAAGGGCGGATGAAGGTCAGAAGTGGGAGCCTGAAAGCCTGTCCTTTGAGAGAGAAAGGCTTTCTTCGTCCCCGGCAGAGAGCCGGCGTTGCGGGCAACTGGACCCGGCAACAGACGCTATTGTCGCATGAGTCGATAATCGCTGGTTCGGCGCGCCCCGTTCCGGGCGAACGCGCAATCCCTCTCACCCTCTGGAATGCAAGCAATCTGATGGCCCAGTACGTCTACACCATGAACAAGGTCAGCAAGACCGTGCCGCCCAAGCGGCAGATCTTGAAGGACATTTCGCTTTCCTTCTTCCCCGGCGCCAAGATCGGCGTACTTGGCCTGAACGGCTCGGGCAA
This sequence comes from Variovorax sp. P5_A3, assembly GCF_056400665.1. Taxonomy (NCBI): domain Bacteria; kingdom Pseudomonadati; phylum Pseudomonadota; class Betaproteobacteria; order Burkholderiales; family Comamonadaceae; genus Variovorax; species Variovorax sp. P5_A3. Next base: position 220,592 of record NZ_JBFUKW010000010.1, read on the forward strand.
GTCCTCGCTGCTGAAGATCATGGCCGGCATCGACAAGGAGATCGAAGGCGAGGCGTTGCCCATGCCCGGTCTCACGATCGGCTACCTGGAGCAGGAGCCCAAGCTGAATGCGGCGCACACCGTGCGCGAATCGGTCGAGGAAGCGATGGGCGCCGTCTACGCCGCCAAAGCGCGCCTCGAGGAGGTGTACGTGGCCTACGGCGCCGAAGACGCCGACTTTGACGCGCTGGCCGCCGAGCAGGCCGAGCTCGAAGCCATCATCGCCACCGCCGGCACCGACTCCGAGCACCAGCTCGAAATTGCCGCGGACGCACTGCGCCTGCCGCCATGGGACGCCAACATCGGCGTGCTCTCCGGCGGTGAAAAGCGCCGCGTCGCGCTGTGCCGCCTGCTGCTGAGCAAGCCCGACATGCTGCTGCTCGACGAACCGACCAATCACCTGGACGCCGAATCCGTCGAGTGGCTCGAAGTGTTCCTGCAGCGCTTTCCGGGCACCGTGGTGGCCATCACCCACGATCGCTACTTCCTGGACAACGCCGCCGAGTGGATCCTCGAACTGGACCGCGGCCGCGGCATCCCATGGAAGGGCAACTACAGCACGTGGCTGGAGCAGAAGGGCGAACGTCTCGCGCAAGAGCAGAAGAGCGAGGAAGCCCACGCCAAGGCCCTGAAGAAGGAACTCGAATGGTCGCGCCAGAACCCCAAGGCGCGCCAGGCCAAGAGCAAGTCGCGTCTGGCCCGCTTCGAGGAACTGAGCGATTTCGAATACCAGAAGCGCAACGAAACGCAGGAAATCTTCATTCCGGTGGCGGAGCGCCTGGGCAACCAGGTCATCGAGTTCAAGAACGTCACCAAGTCCTTCGGTGACCGCGTCCTGATCGACAACCTGAGCTTCGAGATCCCCGCGGGCGCGATCGTCGGCATCATCGGCCCGAACGGCGCCGGCAAGTCGACGTTGTTCAAGCTCATCGCAGGCAAGGAAACGCCGGATTCGGGCGAAGTGGTGATCGGCCAGACGGTCAAGATGGCCTTCGTCGACCAGAACCGCGATGCGCTCGGCAACGAAAAGACCGTCTGGGAAGACATCTCGAACGGCCTCGACATCATCAACGTCGGCAAGTTCCAGATGGCGAGCCGGGCCTATGCCGGGCGCTTCAACTTCAACGGCGCGGACCAGCAGAAGAAGGTCGGCACGCTGTCCGGCGGTGAACGTGGTCGCCTGCACCTGGCCAAGACCCTGATCGCGGGCGGCAACGTCCTGATGCTGGACGAACCGTCGAACGACCTGGACGTCGAGACGCTGCGCGCGCTCGAAGACGCGCTGCTCGAATTCGCGGGCTCCGTGCTGGTCATCAGCCATGACCGCTGGTTCCTCGACCGTATCGCGACGCACATCCTCGCGGCCGAAGGCGACAGCCAGTGGACCTTCTTCAACGGCAACTACCAGGAGTACGAAGCCGACAAGAAGAAGCGCCTGGGCGAAGAAGGCGCAAAGCCACACCGGATGCGCTTCAAGGCGCTGAAGTAACAAGGGCTAATCCGGGCGCCGCAAGGCGCTGCCGAGGGGCAAACTCCGGCTCATTCCAGTTCGGCGCGGCAAGTGCGAGAAGGGGCGGGCATGAAAGCGGCAATTCGATGCTTCGCGGCGGCGCTGGGGCTTCTTGCAGGCTGTGGAGGTGGCGGCGGCGGCGCCAACATTTCGGTCGCAGCCTTTGGCGTGGGCGCCACGGCGATCGTCCCTTCGCCGGCGGTACCGCCCGCACAACCGACCAACACTCCGTCCACGCCGCCTCCCGCCGCTCCCGCGGGTCCTACGGCGCCGATGAGTTTCAAGGTCACCGAGGTCGCGACAGGCCTCGACACGCCCTGGGGCCTCGCCTTCCTGCCCGACAAGCGCATGCTCATCACGCAGCGCGGCGGGCAGTTGAGATTGCGCAACGCCGACGGTACGCCCGTCAATGGTGGCGCTGACCAGGTCAGTGGCGTTCCGGCGGTTGCCGTGGTCGGGCAGGGCGGCCTGCTCGATGTGGCGGTCGATCCCGCGTTCGCCAGCAACCGGCGCATCTACTTCACCTACGCCGAGCGTGACGGATCGAATCCCAACCTCAACGGCACCGCCGTCGCGCGGGCCGAACTCGATACGTCCAACCGCAGCCTTGGCAACGTGGTCGTCATCTACCGGCAGTCGCCGAAGGTGGACAGCGCTGCGCATTTCGGCTCGCGCCTGGCATTCGATCGCAACGGTTATCTTTTCGTCACGATGGGCGAACGCCTGCTCGACACGCAACGCGCCTTTGCGCAGGACCTCACGCGCGGCAATGGCAAGGTCGTGCGCATCACCACCGACGGCGCGCCGGCACCCGGCAATCCGTTCGCGTCCACGCCGGGCGCGCAGCCGCACATCTGGAGCTACGGGCATCGCAATCCGCAAGGAGCCGCACTGCATCCGACGACGGGAGATCTCTGGACCAGCGAGCACGGCCCGCAAGGTGGCGACGAAGTCAACCTGACGCTGCCCGGCCGAAACTATGGCTGGCCTGTCATCAGCTACGGGCAGGAATACGGGACGCTCACCCAGGTCGGCGAGGGCACTGCCAAGGCTGGCATGGAACAGCCGCTCATCTATTGGCAGAAGATCGATGGTTCGGCATGGACGCCGGGAACGGCCAAGTCATCGATTGCGCCGAGCGGGATGGCCTTCTATACCGGCGATGCGCTCCCGGCCTGGAAGGGCAATCTTTTCATCGGCGCACTCGCCGGCACGGCGCTCTGGCGCCTCACCCTCGACGGCAACTCCGTGACAGCGGCCGAACGGCTTCTTGCCGATCGCGGCGACCGCATCCGCGACGTCCGCCAGGGGCCGGACGGCTGGCTGTATCTGCTCACGGATAGCAGCAACGGCAAACTGCTGCGCCTGGAGAGATAGCTCGCCCCCAGGCTTCGCGCACTTCGTGTCGCTTCGCCCACCCCCTGCCGGGGGCAATACCGGCGGCCCGGCGGAGCCGGTTCCGCGGTATTCCTGGGTGTCGTTCAGGCCGAATGGGCGGCAGCGATGGCCGCTTCGTCGCGCGGCGAATTCGCCATCACACGCTTGCGGACCGCGTAGATGTTGTTGCGCAACGCGTACAACTCGTCCGCGTAGGACAGCGGCACCGCCACTTTGTTGACGACCCGGTCGAGATCGTCCAACTCCTTGACGAGCGCATCGTGCGAGCCCTTGCCCGATTCGAGCCGTGCCTCGACATCGCGCAGCCGGGCATACCAGCGGAACACGCGGCGGCGCACGCGGAACTGGTATAGCGGCGGCACCACGCGGCTCAGCGGCAGCATCAACACCAGCAGACCACCCAGCACCAGCCACATGCGTTCGACCAGGTTGCTGGCCCAGAAAGGCAGGTAGCGCTGCCAGAAGGGCGGCGTGCCGTTGATCGCGCGGTCGCCCTCGGGGCTCACCGGCAGTTCGCTCGTGCGGGTATTCGGAAAGTCGCGTGCCCGGTTGAACCACCCCGCGCCGCCATGCAGCGTCTGGGCGTTTTGCGCGAACAGTTGCCGCAGGGCCGGATGGGTCTGCTCACGCGCCAGCAGCGAGGTCGTCGCTGCCAGCAGCGACACGTCGTGCGACGGCAGATCGGCCGCCAGGTCGACCACGCCGCGCGGCAAGGTCACGGGCTGCAGGAAGGCGAAGCGCCGGGAGTACGCGTCGCTCTGCGCGAAATCCATGAGCTGGATGTCCGGGGCACGCAGCAGGCGCTGCACAAGCGGCGACTGCGGCGCCGAGGCCAGCACGATCACGTCGAGCAGGCCGGCCTGCAGCGCCTCGGTCGCCGGCGTCTGTTCGAGGTTCGACAGGTTCAAGGTCGCCGGATCCATGTGATTGGCGCGGAACATCCGTTCCATGATGTCGGGCACGCCGCTGCCGGGCTTGTCGACGTTGATTCGGAGGTCCTTCAGCTGCGTGAGCGAGGTCAGCGTCGCGGTCTTGCGGTCGACCTTGCGGGCCGCCTCGGTGCGGTAGAAAAACCAGAGAGGCTCGAAGAACAGGCTGCCGAGCGAGGTGAGGCCGGTCTCTTCGTCCTTCACCGGGTCGGCGCTGCCGCCGCGCACGAAGGCCACGTCTGCGCCATCGCTGCGCAGCAGTTGCAGGTTGTCGAGCGAGCCGTCGGTCGGCTTGAGCACGACCTCGATGCCGCTGGTCTTGAGTGCTGCGGCATAGCGCTTGCCGAATTCCGCGTTGGCGCTTCCGGCTGGGCCGGTCGCGAGCGTCACTTGCTTGGGTGGCTGGGGCTGGAGCCACCAGTAGGCCGCGACCAGCAGCCCGATGACGAGAAAGATGACCGGACCTGCGGAAGCGATCAAGTCACGGATCGAAAGAAGGAAAAGGCGTATGGCTTGAGGCATGCGGTGAAGTGAAACGGGCGCTTGATGTTGTTCGAGGCTGTCGAGGCAGCGGCATTTTCAGTGGCTTTGAGGCGGCCCTCGTTACAAAGCGCTTGCGAAGCGCGCACGCACCGTTGCCCTAGCAAGGCTTCGTGCAAACGTCAATACATCCGCCCGGTTATTGATGAAGGTCTTCGTGGCGCGCCCAATAGCGGAAACGCGGCCCCGGCCATTCCTTGCCTGACCTTTGCCACTCTTGCGCCGATCATGACGAACTTCAAGACCCGACTGGCCTTCCTGGGAAAGCTCTCCATGGCACTGCTGGCCCTGGCGGTGCTGTTGCTCATCGCCGGCCGCCATCTTTATTCGATCATCTCGCCGCTGATGCTGCTGCTGTACTCCGGTTTCGGTACCTTGCTGCTGATTGCCGTCGTCGGCGTCTCCGCGATCGTGGCTGCCCGTTGCGACCAAAGGGCTATGCCCGACGGAAGAGGCTAGCCGAGGTCCGCCGCGCAGGGAAAGTAGCTCTCGCCGATGCGGACCGACTTCGCGGCGCGCACCGCGCGCAACGTGGCGATTGCCACGACTTCGGCTGCCATCGTGCTCAGGACCGTCATGCCCGGCGCGTCGCCTTCGAGGGGCACGCGACCTGTAGCCAACGCGAAGAGCGTGTCGCCGTCGCTCATCGTGTGAACAGGATTGATGGCACGCGCGAGTCCATCGTGCGCCACGGTAGCCAGGCGGTTGGCCTGCACCTTCGTGAGCACGGCGTCGGTGGCGACGACGCCCAGCGTCGTATTGGTTCCTGCCAATAACGGTTTGGGCAGTTGCCCGCGGAGCAGGGCGCGGCGGGTGTCGAGCAGCGCCTTGCCGTCTTCGGTGCGGGCACCGGCCACGACCTGCGCGGTGTCGGGGTCGATCACGTCGCCCAGCGCGTTGCAGGCGATCAGCGCGCCGACCGTCACGCCGTTGACCGTGACCGACGCCGTGCCGATCCCGCCCTTCATCGCCCGGTGGATGCCGAACAACTTGCCCACCAGCGCGCCGCTGCCGGCCCCCACGTTGCCCTCGGCCGGCGGAGCGGACGAGGCGGCTTCACAGGCAGCGTAGCCTGCAGCAGCGTCCGGCCGGATACGCGCGTCGCCGACAGGCAGGTCGAACAGCACGGCGGCCGGAACGATGGGGATGGTGCCGTACCGCGCATCGAGGCCGACGCCGCGCTCCTCCAGCCAGCGCATCGCGCCATCGGCAGCCGCCAGGCCCCAGGCGCTGCCGCCGGAGAGCATCACCGCGTGCACCTGCTGGACGAAGTTGCCCGGTGCGAGCAGGTCGGTCTCGCGCGTTCCGGGTGCGGCGCCGCGCACGTCCACGCCCGCGACCGCGCCTTCGCGCGCGAGGATCACGGTGCACCCGGTGGGCCGGCGAGGGTCGCTGTAGTGGCCGACCTCGATGCCGGCGACGTCGGTGATGGCACCTGCGGGCGCAGGGGAGAAAGGGGGCTGATCTGGCATCGAATGATTATGGCGGGCGTGGGCCAGTTGATGATCCGTTGCGCTTCGAGCGCCGCGATGCCACCATGCCAGACCTTGAAGTCACTTGAAGATTCACCCATGGCCAATGAACAGGGCTATCGCATCGGCGACGCCGCCGCCCGCAGCGGCGTGAGCGCCGCCAACATCCGCTACTACGAGAAGGAAGGCCTCATCGCGCCGCAAGCGCGCAGCGACAACAGCTACCGCATCTACAGCGACGCCGACGTGCACCGGCTGCGCTTCATCCGCCTGTGCCGGGCGATGGACATGTCTCTCGACGAGGTGCGCACGCTGCTGGCGCTCGACCTGCGCAGCAAGGCCGACTGCGACGCGGCCTGCGTCGCGCTGGATTCGCATCTGGGCCATGTGCGCGAGCGCCTGCGCGAACTGCGCTCGCTCGAAAAGGACCTTATCGCGCTGCGAGACTGCTGCGACGGCACGGACACGCAGTGCCACATCATCGAGACGCTGCACGCGCGGGCCGACCGACAGCCGCTCGCGGATACGCGGCCCACGCGAACCGCGCGCCACGTCTGAGATGGCCGGGCGGCTCAGCGGCCGCGCGCGGGCAGCGGTACACCGCGCTCGGACATCACGTCGCGCAGGATCGCCGGATCGTCCGTGATGAGGCCATCCACGCCCCAGTCCATCAGGCGTGCCATGTCGGCACGATCGTTCACGGTCCATGGCAGCACGCTGAGGCCCAGCCCCTGTGCTTCCTTCACCTGCGCGGGCGTGAGATCGTTGAAGGCGGGCGACCAGATCACCGGCCCCTTGCTGTCGCCCGCCGCGGCCTTTACGAGCCGCGGTGCCGAGCCGAAATCCTCGACGCGAAGGCCCAGGGTCCAGCGGCTGTCCTTCAATGTGCGAGCGCTCGTGAGATAGGCGCGGGGCATCGTGGGCGCCGATTGGCCGACGAGCGAGAGGGAGCGCCAGTCGAAGCTCTGGACCGTCACGCGCTGCGCCATCCCGGCCTTGTCGATCTCCGTTAGCAGCGCGCGGACCATCTGCTCGGGCGAGGCTGTTTCATCGGGGCGCGAAGGCTCCAGCTTGGTCTCGATGTTGAAGCGCACCTGGTCCGCACCCAATTCACGCGTCCGCTCGAACAGCGCAGCCAGCGTCGGGATGCGCTCGCCATCGTTGGGCAACTGCTTCGGGAAGGCCTTGCTGTAGCTGGTCGCGGGATTGATCCGGCCGACGTCGTAGCCCTGCAACTGCGAGAGAGGCAGCGCACGTATCGCCGGACCCTTCGCCGCCAGAAAGACGCCCTTTGGGTCGCGCGTGTGATCGGGGTTCAGCACCGTGTCATGCGAGATGACCACCACGTCGTCGGCCGTGAGACCGATGTCGAGTTCCAGCGTCGTGACGCCGAGGCCGATGGCCTTGGAGAAGGCATTCAGCGTGTTCTCCGGCGCGAGCGCCCGGCCGCCGCGATGCGCTTGAAGGTCGATGGTCGGCTTGGCGTCGCGGCTGGGAGAGGTCGTGCAACCCGCGAGCATCGTTCCAGCAAGCATCCAGGGCAAGAAGCTGAGGCGCATGCCATTCCAGAAATGCCGCGGAACCGGCTTCGCCGGGCCGCCGGCATTGCCCCCTGCAAGGGGGTGGGCGGCCACACGAAGTGGGCAAGCCTGGGGGTGAGCCAGTTTCATTTGAGTTCCACGGTGATACCGCTGTCCTGGACCGTGATCGCGCCGATCTCGTAGGTCTTGCGCCCGACCGTCAATTCTTCCGCAGTGAACGTCCGCAAAGCTTGGTCGCGCAGGAGCTCTTGCGCCACGACTGCGCCGATCTGTTGCAGGCGCTCCGCATCGCGACCCGTGACGCCCTGCAGTTCCAGGCGTTCCGCCTGCGGACGATCGAGCCGCAGCGCACGCGCAGGCGCGTCGTACTTGAGCGCGCTGCTGACCGAGACGATGCCTTCCACCGACTGCGGCTGCAGCAAGGGACTCGCTATGGAGAGCGTGGCCGTGATCGCCGCACGGTTGCTGCGCGCGTCAAGTCCCAGTTGCGGATCGCGCAGCCCGATGGTGAAGATGTCCGCATAGCGCTTCTGCACGGGGAAGCGTTTGGAGAGCTGCGCCTGCAGCTCTTCGCGGCTGGCGGTGTATTCGCTGGTGAAGAAGTTGAATCCCGCCAGTGCCGTGAACGGCGCCGGCATCGCGCCGGCGCACAGCAGCGCGCGCAGCAGCCATCGACGGGAACAAGAAGGAGAACGAGGAGAGCGGCTTTGCATACCGCTCCGAGCTTGCCACAGCCCGAGGGTTCCCCGCCCGGGGACCGCTCAATCGTGCAAGGAAGAAAGGAACTGTTTCAGTTCCGCCGTCTGAGGATTGCCGAAAAGCTCGGCCGGCGGCCCCATCTCGTGTACGCGCCCCTGGTGCATGAATATCACGCGGTCGCTGACCTTGCGCGCGAAGCTCATCTCGTGCGTGACCATCAGCAGCGTCATGCCTTCGTCGGCGAGCGACTCCACCACGCGCAGCACCTCGCCCACCAGTTCAGGGTCGAGCGCGGAAGTGATCTCGTCGCACAGCAGCACCGCGGGTTCCATCGCCAGTGCGCGGGCGATCGCCACGCGCTGCTGCTGGCCCCCGGAAAGCTGGTCGGGCATGGCGTCGAACTTCTCGGCCAGGCCCACACGCGTGAGCAGCTTGCGCGCCTGCGATGCGGCCTCCATGCTGCTGCGCTTCTTCACCAGTGTCGGCGCCAGCATCACATTGCGCCCGACCGTGAGGTGCGGAAACAGGTTGAAGCTCTGGAAGATCATGCCCACGTGCTGGCGCAACTCGCGCATCGCCATCGCGCTTTCGTGAAGCAGCGGTTTGCCGTCCACTGTGAGCGAGCCTTCCTGGAAGACTTCGAGTCCGTTGATACAGCGCAGCAGCGTGCTCTTGCCCGAGCCGCTCTTGCCGATGATCGCGATCACCTCGCCGCGCTTGACTTCGAGGTCGATGCCCTTGAGCACCTCGTTGCTGCCATAGGACTTGCGCAACGCCGTGATGCGCACGATCGGCGCCGCTGATGATTTGGCGGCGGGGACCGGGACGGGGGCTTCAGCGACCAGCGCCATGGATCTTCCTCTCGAGGTTCTTGGCGTACAGGCTCACGGGAAAGCACAGCACGAAATAGAGCAGGGCGACGCAGCTGAACACGACGAAGGGCTTGAAGGTCGCGTTCGAGATCATGCTGCCCGCCTTGGTGAGTTCGACGAAGCCGATGACCGAGGCCAGGGCCGTTCCCTTGATGACTTGCACGAGAAAGCCCACCGTGGGCGCCACGGCAATGCGAAGGGCCTGCGGAAGGATCACATGGCGCATCTGCTCGCCGAAGCTGAGCGCAAGGCTGCCGGAAGCCTCCCATTGGCCCTTGGGGATCGAGGCCACGCAGCCGCGCCAGATCTCGGTGAGGAAGGCGCTCGTGTAGAGCGTGAGCGCCACCGAGGCGGCGGTCCATGCCGAGACGTCGATACCGAAGAGCGCGATGCCGAAGTAGGCCAGGAAGAGCTGCATCAGCAGCGGCGTGCCCTGGAAGACCTGCACATAGAGCCCGATCAGCCGGTCCGCGACGCGGCCGCCCGACAGGCGCAGGAAGAGCAGCAGGCCGCCCACAACACCGCCGCCGACGAAGGCGATCAGCGACAGCACGACGGTCCACCGCAAGGCCAGCAGCAGGTTGCGCAGGATGTCCCAGAGGGAAAAGTCGGTCATGCGCGCCTCAACGTCCGAAGAAGTACTTGGGGCCTGCCCAGTTGAGCAGCCGGCGCGCACCCACCGACAGCGCAAGGTAGATGACCGTCGCGATGATGAAGGCCTCGAACGCGCGGAAGTTGCGACTCTGGATCAGGTTCGCGGCATAGCTCAGTTCCTCGGTCGAGATCTGGCTGCACACGGCCGAGCCCAGCATCACGATGATGATCTGGCTCACCATCGCGGGCCACACCTTCTTCATCGCCGGCGGAAGGATCACGCGCGTGAACACCTGCACCTTGTTGAGCGCCAGGCTCACGGCGGCCTCGATCTGCCCACGCGGCGTGGCCTCGATGCCGGCGCGGATGATTTCAGTCGCATAGGCGCCGAGGTTCATCACCATCGCGATGACCGAAGCCACTTCCGGCGACAACTTGAAGCCCGCCGCCGGCAGCCCGAAGAAGATGAAGAAGAGCTGGACGATGAAGGGCGTGTTGCGGATCAGCTCCACGTAGCTGCCCACCACCCAGCGCAGCCACACCGGCCCGCTCGCGCGAGCCCATGCGCAGGCCACGCCGACCACCATGCCGATCGCGGTCGCGATGGCGGTGAGGCCCAGCGTCCAGAGCACGCCCTTCAACAGAAGGGGCCATTGGCCGAGGACGGCGCCGAAGTCGAATTCGATGCCCATGGGGAGCGGATCAGACCGGCAGGTCGCCGGCCGGCCGGCCGAGCCACTTCTTCGCCATCGTGTCGAGCGTGCCGTCCTTCTTGGCGCCGGCGATGATGTCGTTGACCTTGGCCTTCAGCGCATCCTCGCCCTTGGCGATGCCGATGAAGCAGGGGCTGTCCTTCAGCAGCAACTTGTATTCGGCGCCGAGCTGCGGGTTCTTCTGCATCATGTCGCCGGCGACGGCCGCGCTGGTGGCGATGGTTTGCGTCTGGCCCGCGACGAAGGCGGCGATGGTGGCGTTGTTGTCTTCGAAGCGCTTGAAGTCGACGGTGGAAGGTGCGACCTTGGCAAGCTCCTGGTCTTCCATCGCGCCGCGCGTGACGGCGACGCTCTTGCCGCCCATGTCCGCGAAGCTCTTGATGGGAAGGTTCTTTGACGCGTACACCGCCTGGAAGAAGGGGGCATAGGCGGCCGAGAAATCGATCACCTTCTCGCGCTCGGCGTTCTTGCCGAGGGTGGAGATTACGAGGTCCGCCTTGCGCGTCTGCAGGTAGGGGATGCGGTTGGCGCTGGTCACCGGTACCAGTTCGACCTTGACGCCCAGCTTGCCGCCGATGAGCTGCGCCATCTCGACGTCGAGGCCCTGCGGCGACATGTTCTTGTCGACCGATCCATAGGGCGGGTAGTCGGTCGGCACGGCAATCTTGATCGTCTTGGCCTTGAGGATGTTGTCGAGCGCGTTCTGGGCGTGCGCGGCACCGACGGTGAACAGCGCGGCTGCGGCGATGATCGACGCGAACTGGCGCTTGGAAATCTTCATGGCTTGGCTCCTGGGTAGGTCGGTGGAATGCATCCGCCGACCGTACGCAAGAGCTGTGCCGGATCAATCCATCCTGGCGCCGGAAGCTTTCACTGCCTTTTCCCAGCGCGGGGTCTCGGCCACGAGGAACTTCGAGAAATCCTCGGCGCCGAGGAAGGCCGGATCCGCCCCCTGGTTCACCATCCGGTCGCGCACCTCGGGGCTGGCCAGAACCTGCCTGAAGGCGTCGCTCAATTTGGCGACCACATCCTTCGGTGTACCGGCGGGGGCCAGGAAACCATAGAAGCCGACCACCTCGAAACCCTTGACGCCGGCCTCGATCACCGTCGGCACATCGGGCAGGGCCGCACTGCGCGCCGCGCTCGTCACCGCCAGCGCCCGGACCTTGCCTTGCTTGTGGTAGTTGGCCGCCTGCGGGATCGACTCGGCCATGAACTGCACCTGCCCGCCCATCAGGTCGGTGAAGGCCGGCGCACTGCCGCGATAGGGAATGTGGACCATGAAGATGCCGGTCGCGTTCTTGAACATCTCCGGCACGAGATGGCTGATGCCCCCATTGCCCGCCGAGCCGTAGTTGATCTGGCCCGGCCGGGCGCGGGCGTAGTCAATGAACTGCCTGAGGTCGGTGACCGGCAGCTTCGGCGTCACCAGCAGCGCGAGCGGCTGCATGGCCGTGCGTGCGATCGGCGTGAAGTCCTTCAGCGTGTTGTAGGGCAGCTTGTTGTAGAGCGCGCCGTTGATTACCGCGACGCCGGTGTTGGCGAGCATCAGCGTGTAGCCGTCCGGCGCGCTCTTGGCGACCGCCTCGGCGCCGACCGAACCGCCTGCGCCAGGCTTGTAGTCGACGATAACCGGTTGGCCGAGCACGGCCTGCAGCTTGTCGGTAAGCAGCCGCGCATGCTGGTCGAGCGGCCCGCCGGCCGGAAAGCCGATCACGATCTTGATCGGCTTGTCGGGAAAGGCGGCCATGGCGAGGGCCGAAGCCGCCATCCACAGGGCCGCCACGATGCCTTTGCGGGCGATGTTCATGTCTTGTCTCCTCGTTGAGCGAGGGATCATAAACAGCGCCCCTTGCCGACAGATCAGGTCGACTGGGAGTCGATGCTCGCCTGATACGCCCGCAGGCGGCGCTTGAATTCGGCGTTGACGACTGCGGCCAGTGCGCGCAATTCGGTCAAGGTGACGAAGTGCTCGTCGCTGCGGTGCTTCTGTGCGAGAGCCGCGAGTCGGCGCAAGCAGATATTGGCAAAGCCAGCTTCCCTCAATGCGCGGGTGGCTTTGGCGATTTGCACGGTGAGGGCGGGGTCTGGGGGGCGCGCGGGCGCGCAAGTAGGGTGTGTCATTGATACCTCTCTGATTGTGGTTACAACCGTCGCACCCGCTGCTAAACGGGGGCGGCGGCTCGAACGGGTTAGCAGACCGGACAATCAGAGAAAACCGGCGAGCCTCGCGGCTCCCCACTCGAGCCGCCAAAAAAATGAGGCACGAACGACGAAGCCGCAGAACTCTCGGTTCAACGCGGCTTCTGGTCTCTTCTTGTTCGGGCTGCTAAACCCGATCACGCCCTTTTTCGACGTGACGCGGGAAAGTATAGCGATGGGCTCAGCCCTTGAGCGTCGCCTTCAGCGTGATCTCCGGAACGCTCGCCAGCGCCTTCGACAGCGGGCAACCCGCCTTCGCACCGGCAGCAAGTTCCTGGAACTTGGCTTCGTCCAGACCCGGAACGGTGGCTTCGAGTTCGAGCTGGATGCGATCGATCTTGAAGCCCGGGCCGTCCTTGGCAAGACGCACCGCGGCCTTGGTGTCAATCGAGGTCGCGGTCAGGCCTGCGCCTTCGAGCGCAAAGGCGAAGGCCATCGTCAGGCAGCCGGCATGGGCTGCGCCAAGGATCTCTTCCGGATTGGTGCCGCGCTTGTCGTCCTCGAAGCGGCTCGCGAATCCGTAGGGATAGTCCTTCAGTGCACCGGTTTCCGTGCTGATCTGTCCCTTGCCGGTCTTGCCGGCGCCTTCCCAGTGAACGCTTGCGTGCTTGTCTGCAGCCATGAGATCTCCTTGGTGGGTGGGTTGAACGGAACCTGCCGTTGTACGGCATATCGCGGCCGGCGTCTGTCGGCCTTTGGTGCAAGCTGAGAATGCGTCTGGGCCGAGTCGCCCATGTGACGTCTTCGGGGCTTCCCCGATGCAGAGGCCCCGCCGGGCGTCGTAGGCTCTGACGCTGTTTGGAGACTGTATGGATCGCCCGCATTACAAATTCTGGCCGCAGCGCCTGCCCCGTTCGATCACCGTGCCCGCCACCTCCCTGTGGCACAACCTCGCAACCGCCGCTGCACGTTATCCCGACAAGGCGGCGCTCGTCTTCTTCGGCAGCGAAATCACCTACCGCGAATTCGCCGCGCAGGCCGAGCGTCTCGCCGGCACACTGCATGCGCTGGGCGTGAAGCGCGGCGACCGCGTGGTGCTCGACATGCAGAACTGCCCGCAACTCGTGATCGCGCATTTCGCGATCCTGCGGGCCAATGCTGTCGTCGTGCCGGTCAATCCGATGAACCGCGCCGAGGAGCTGAAGCACTACATCACCGACCCGGATGCGAAGGTCGCGATCACCACCGGCGACCTGGCCGCCGAACTCGCCAAGGCCAGCAACGCGCTGGAGCCCAAGAACCGGCTTGCGCACATGATCGTCACGCAGTTCACCGACACCTTCGATGCCGACGTGACCGGCGACGAAGCGCCTGCCGCAGCCTGGCGCGACTGGCTGCTGACGCGCCATCCGCTGCCCGCGCTAGAAGGCGGCGCCGTCATGGCGTGGACTGACGCGATGAGTGCCGGCCATGCCGCGCCCGAACATGTCGTCGGCGCCAATGACATAGCCTTGCTGCCCTACACCAGCGGCACCACTGGCCTGCCCAAGGGCTGCATCCACAACCATTCGAGCCTGATGCACAACGCTTTCGCGGGCCAGCTCTGGGGCCTCGGGTCGTCGGAGGCGGTGGTGCTGGCTGTGGTGCCGATGTTCCACATCACGGGCGTGGTGAGCATGATGCACACCACCATCAACATGGCGGGCACGCTGGTCATCATGCCGCGCTGGGACCGTGACGTCGCCGGCCGCCTGATCTCGCGCCGCAAGGTCACGAGTTGGACCAATATCCCGACCATGGTCATCGACCTGATGGCCAGCCCCAACTTCGCGAACTACGACCTGAGCAGCCTTGTCTACATCGGCGGTGGCGGCGCGGCGATGCCGCAGGCCGTCGCGCAGCGCCTGCTGGAGCAGTTCGGACTGAAGTACCAGGAAGGCTACGGCCTCACCGAAACGGCGGCGCCTTCGCATGCGAATCCGTTCGAGAACCCCAAGCAGCAGTGCCTCGGCATCCCCTACATGAGCACGGATGCACGCGTGGTCGACCCCGACACGCTGCAGGAAATGCCCATCGGCGAATCGGGCGAGATCATCATCCATGGCCCCGAAGTGTTCCAGGGCTACTGGAAGCGGCCCGATGCGACGGCCGCCGCCTTCATCGAGTTCGAGGGCAAGCGCTTCTTCCGCTCGGGCGACATGGGTCGCATGGACGAGGACGGCTATTTCTTCATGACCGACCGCCTGAAGCGGATGATCAACGCGAGCGGCTTCAAGGTCTGGCCAGCGGAGGTCGAACTGCTGATGTTCCGCCACCCCGCCATCCAGGAAGCCTGCGTGATCGCGATGAAGGACGCCTACCGTGGCGAGTCGGTCAAGGCGGTGGTTGTGCTGCGCGCGACCCACAAGGACACGACCGAACAGCAGATCATCGACTGGTGCCGCGAGAACATGGCGGTCTACAAGATCCCGCGCGCGGTGCAGTTTGTGGATGCGTTGCCGAAGAGTGGGAGCGGGAAGGTGATGTGGCGGTTGCTGCAGGAGGCTGAAACCAAGACGTAGTCGGTCATCTCGCCTGCTCTCAACCTTGTCGCTTCTCGACCTTTCTGACTATGGGTCGAGGAGTGACGTTGAATTGGGCATATACGTTGACGTCGAAGAAGGACAACGAGAGCATCTTGTCGATTGGAAGAATCAGTCTGAACTGATCCGCATCGTCCTTCGGGTCAGTGTAGAACTGGTCGTAGTATGTGGTGAAGTTGACCTTGCCAGTCTCGGTTCGCGGCGTCCAAGAATTGCTTGAACTACTTCGTAGCGTGGGTTGCGGATTTGCGAAGCTCTGCCACAGCGGACAATTGCTTTCGTACTTGGGAGGTCTTGAGCACGGCGTTAGCGTCTAGGGAGGCAACTCCCTTGTCTGAAATGCTGTACTGAACCAACGGCGCGGGACGTTTCTGAACAGGTGCAGGGCGGCTAACGGTTTCCGACATGATCACTCCTGATCGTTGCTTGATCTCTTGGCAGATCGGACTATATGGAGCAACCTTCAATGAACTTCAAGGCGGCTTCTTCATGATTCACCTCGACTCTTGACATCCGCGACCACGCGCGCATGTCGCTGAAAACTCCAGTACGCGCTCGCCCAATCCATCAGCACCACGATGCGGTTGCGGAAGCCGATCAGGAAGTACGCGTGCGCGAACAGCCAGAAGAGCCACGCCATGCGTCCCGAGAAGCGCAGCGGACCGAATGGCGTGCCCAGGTCGACCACGGCCGAGTTGCGGCCGATGGTGGCGAGGTTGCCGTAGTCGCGATAGCGGAAGGGCTCGGTCGGCTGGCCGGCGATGCGGCGCAGGATGTTCGTCGCGGCGGCACGCCCCATCTGCTTGGCGCCGGGCGACACGCCGGGCACCGGCTTGGGCTCCTTGCCCGGCCGGTGGCTCAGCGCGGCCGCGAGGTCGCCCACGACGCTGATGTCCGGATGGCCCGGCAAGCTGAGGTCAGGCAAGACCTTGACCCGGCCGGCGCGATCAATCTCGACGCCGATCGCCGAGCCCAGCAGGCGCCCCAGCGGCGACGCGGCCACCCCCGCCGCCCAGATCACGCAATTGCATTCGATGCGATGGCTGCCCAAGCCGGCGCCACCATCGCTGAAGGGCGATTCGACGTGCAGCCCGGTGGCGTCGATGGCGGTGACCCGCGCGTTGAGCCGCACCTGCACGCCCAGCTTCTGCAACTGGTCCTGCGCGCGCTGGCTGAGCGATTCCGGCATGGCTTGCAGCACGCGCGGACCGCCCTCGATCAGCAGCACCTCGGCGCTGCCCGGATCGATGTGGCGGAATTCGCCCTCGAGCGTGTGGCGGGCGATCTCGGCGAGCGTGCCAGCCATCTCGACGCCCGTGGGGCCGGCGCCGATCACCGCGAAGGTCAGCAGGGCGCGCCGGCGGGCCGGGTCGGCCTCGACCTCGGCCGCCTCGAAGCTCATGAGCACGCGGCGACGGATCTCGAAGGCATCGGCCAGGGTCTTGAGCCCGGGCGCCATCCGCGCCCAGTCGTCGTGGCCGAAATAGCTGTGGGTCGCGCCGGCGGCGAGGATCAGGTGGTCCCAGGCGAGACGGGTGCCGTCGGCCAGGTGCACTTCGCGCCCGACGGGGTCGATCCGCGTGACCTCGCCCAGCAAGGTTGTGACATTGGGTTGCCGCCGGAACAGCAGCCGGATCGGCGCCGCGATCGAGGGGGCGGCCAGCCCGGCGGTGGCGACCTGGTAGAGGAGGGGCTGGAACAGGTGGTGATTGGTCTTGTCGACCACCGTGATGTCCACGTCCGCCCGCTGAAGCTTGCGCGCCGCCTCGAGCCCGCCGAACCCGCAACCGACGATGACGATGTGGGGGCGGGCTGTCTTGCTCATTCGCCGCATGATACGCAGGGCCATGCAGGCGTCGCAGACTTGTGCCAAAGTGTCGCGTTTCGCTGCACAGGCTTGGCGGCCCCGCTTTCGGCGTATCCGGTGTGCGCCCTTGTCCTACGCCGTCTGCTTGTGTGCATGGGCTAAAAAACCGTTCAATCCAAAGTGGAGTCCCCATGAACCTCATCCGGCCGGCTTTGCCCGCGGCGGACGACCTGCGCGAACGTTTTCGGACGGTGCGCGCGCACAGCCTGGCGTTGGCGGCTCCGCTGTCGGCCGAGGACCAGTGCATCCAGTCCATGCCCGATGCCAGTCCCACCAAGTGGCATCTTGCGCACACCACGTGGTTCTTCGAGACGGTGCTGCTGCAGTTGCACGCGGATGGCTATCGCGTGTTCGATCCGAGCTTTCACTACCTCTTCAATTCCTACTATGAGGCGCTGGGGCCTCGCCATCCACGGCCGCAGCGCGGGCTGCTGTCGCGGCCGTCGCTCGAGGAGGTGCTTGAGTACCGCCGCCACGTGGACGAGGCGGTCGATGCACTGCTCGTCGCCTCGTGCGAGACCGACTGGGTCGCGATCGAGGGCATCGTCACGTTGGGACTGAACCACGAGCAACAGCACCAGGAACTGATCCTTACCGACATCCTGCACGCGCTGTCCTGCAATCCCCTGCTGCCCGCGTACCGCACGGCGACGGCGCCGACGTTGCGACTGGCATCCGTGGCACCCGCGATGCGCTGGGTGTCGCATGCCGGCGGCCTGGTGGAAGTCGGCCATGGGGGTGGGGGCTTCGCGTTCGACAACGAGACGCCGCGCCACGCGGCATTGCTGCAGCCCTTTGCCATCGCGGACCGCCTGGTGAATTGCGGCGACTACGCACAGTTCATTGCCGACGGCGGATACCAACGGCCCGAGCTGTGGCTGTCGGACGGCTGGGCGACCGTGCAGGCGCAGGGTTGGCGTTGCCCTGCCTACTGGCTCGCGCCGGATGACCCGCGTCTCGCCCACCAAGGTGCAACGGCCGGCTGGCAGGTTTTCGGGCTGCACGGCGTGCGACCGCTGGAAGCCGGCGCGCCGGTCTCGCAACTCAGCTTCTATGAGGCCGCCGCCTATGCCGAATGGGCCGACGCACGCCTGCCGACCGAATTCGAATGGGAGGCTGCGTACGATGCGCCGGGCGTCACGCAGATGAGCGGCCACGTGTGGCAGTGGACGCGCTCGTCCTACGACCCCTACCCGGGCTTTCGTCCGCTCGCGGGCGTCGCGGCGGAATACAACGGCAAGTTCATGGTTGGCCAGCTCGTGCTGCGCGGCGGCAGTGTCGCGACCCCGGAAGGGCACACACGGCCGAGCTATCGCAACTTCTTCCCGCCGGCAGCGCGCTGGCAGTTCTCCGGTCTGCGGCTCGCGAAGGACCTCTGATGGGCACTCCTGCATTCAACCTCCATGCGTTCCGGGCTGCCCAACGGGCGGCGCCGCTGTCCGACTTCGCTCGCGAACTGTTCGCGGGACTGAGCCTGGACGCGCGCAGCATCTCGCCGAAGTTCTTCTACGACGTCGCGGGCTCGGCGCTGTTCGATCGCATCTGCGAATTGCCCGAGTACTACCCGACGCGCACCGAGGTGCGCATCCTCACCGAATGCTCGGACGAGATCGCGGCGCAGATCGGTCCGAACGCCGAGATCGTCGAGTTCGGCGCGGGCTCGCTCACCAAGGTGCGGCTGCTGCTCGATGCGCTCGAATCGCCGAAACGCTACGTGCCGATCGACATCTCGGGCGAGCATCTCGAGGCGGCGGCGGCGCGCCTGCGGGCGGACTATCCGCGGGTCGTCGTGCAACCGGTGGTGGCCGACTACACCATGCCGCTGGTGCTGCCGGCGCGAGACAAGGGCGCGGGCCAGCGCGTGGGTTTCTTCCCGGGTTCCACGCTGGGCAACTTCAGTCCCGATGAGGCGCTGGCTTTCCTGCAACTCGCGCATCGATTGCTGCGTGGCGGTGGTTTGTTGCTGGGCGTGGATCTGGTCAAGGAGCCCGCGCTGCTGCACGCGGCGTACAACGATGCCCAGGGCGTGACGGCGGACTTCAATCTCAATTTGCTGCGCCGCGCCAATGCCGAACTCGACACCGACTTCGATCTCGACGGCTTCACGCATGCGGCCTTCTACAACTCGCCGATGCGGCGCATCGAGATGCACCTGGTGAGCCGCCGCGCGCAGAGTGTGACGCTCGACGGCCAGCGCTTCGACTTTGCGGAAGGCGAGACCATCCACACGGAGAATTCGCACAAGTTCACCGTCGAGGGACTGCGCGCGCTCGCGGGCAAGGCCGGCTTCCGGCCCGCTGCCGTATGGACCGATCCCCAGCGCCTCTTCAGTGTCCATTGGCTTCAGGCTGCCTGACTCGACCCGCGAAGGGAATGTGCTACTTTCCCGGGTTGAGAGGCGCATCGCGCCATGGAGTCATGAAATGAAAGCAACCTGGAACGGCGTCACCATCGCCGAGAGCGACGACACCGTGCTCGTCGAAGGCAACCACTACTTCCCGATGGATTCGCTCAACCGCGACCACGTGACCTTCAGCAACCACAAGTCCACGTGCGCCTGGAAGGGAACGGCGAGCTATTTCTCGCTGCTGGTCAACGGCGAACTCAACACCGACGCCGCGTGGTACTACGCCGACCCGAAGCCCGAAGCGGAGATGGTCAAGGACCGCGTCGCATTCTGGAAGGGCGTGAAGGTGGCGGAGTGAGCACGGCGTTCAGTCCACCCTTCACACCCCCCGATCGTCTCGTTCCCACATTGCGCCAGGATGGCTATGCCGTCCTGAGTCCGCAAGGCGTGGCCGACTGGCTCGGCGCGTCGTTGGCGGAACTCGACGCGTTGCACGTCGACTGGGCCCATCTGCCGGCCGACGAATACCTGAAGGACGGGGGCCGCTATCGCACGCGCCGCCATGCCTGCTTCACGGTGGACGATGCCGTGGTCGAGCAGGTGCCGCATCGTGCGCACTGGCAACCGGTGGAGTACAACGCGTTGCACGGCGGCATGCAGCGCTGGTTCGGGCCGATGGAAGCCGCAACCGTCGCGCAACCCGTCTGGAAGCGGCTCATGAGCGGCCTCGGCGAAGTGACGAGCGGGCTGCGCGGCACGCAGCGCTGGTATGTCGAGGCGCACCAGTTCCGGATCGACACGGCCGACGGCATCGGCCGTCCGACGCCGGAAGGCGCGCACCGGGATGGTGTCGATCTGGTGGCGGTCGCGCTGGTCGGACGCCACAACATCAAGGGCGGCGAGACGCGCGTGTTCGAAGCCAGCGGGCGACGCGGAGAGCGCTTCACGATGACCGAGCCATGGACCTTGCTTCTGCTCGACGATGCGCGCGTGATCCATGAATCCACGCCGATCCAGCCGCTGATCGAAGGCGAACCGGGCTGGCGCGACACGCTGGTCGTGACCTGCCGCGCGGGCAGTTTCCAGGGCGATTGAGGTCGCCACGGCGGCGGTAGACGTCCTACAGCCGCCGCCCTTGGCTTGGATGTAAATTCGAGGCCCGATTCGCCCGCGAATCCTGTGCATGAAAGAGGTCTGCCATGTTCAATCACATCCTGGTCCCGATCGACGGGTCCGAAACGTCGATGCTGGCGGTCAGCAAGGCCAGCGGGCTGGCCCTGGCTTTCGGTAGCCGCATCACGCTCATCCACGTGGTGGACAACTATCCCTTCATTGGCGTGGGCGCCGACTATGCGCTTGGCCAGAACGAATATCTTGCTGCCGCCACCAGCAGTGCGAATGCAGCGCTGGCGCGTGGCGTCGCGGCGCTGGCCGCCGAAGGCCTGCACAGCGACCAACGCGTGATCGACGGGCACGTCGTGCACGAGGGCATCGTCGACACGGCCATCGCGATCGGCGCCGACCTGATCGTGATGGGTTCGCATGGTCGAACGGGCATCGAGAAGCTCCTGCTCGGCAGCGTGACGCAGCGTGTGCTGCAGGATGCCAAGGTGCCGGTGCTCGTGGTGAAGGGCGACCTCAGTTAGGTCGGCCCGAATATTCAGGCGAAAGGCGGCGGACTCTCGAAACGCCGGAGCTTCCCGTCGGCAGGGTGCTCGAACTCGAGCGTCGTCGCGTGCAGCAGCAATCGCGGGGCGCGGCGCTGGATGTCCTCGTCGCCATAAAGCGTATCGCCGAGGATCGGGTGGCCGATCGACAACAGGTGCACGCGCAACTGATGGCTGCGTCCCGTCAGCGGCTCGAGCCAAAGGTGGCTGGCGCGACGTTCGGGCAATTGCCGCTTCACGCGCCATCGCGTCTGGCTGGACTTTCCGGCGGGGTCGACTTTCTGCAAGGGCCTGCGCGGCCAGTCCGCCATGAGGGGCGCATCGATCAGCGACCACTCATCGGACTCCGGCAAAAGGCCGTCCACGATCGCCTCATAGCGCTTGCTCACCTGGCGGCCGGCGAAGGCATCGCCCAGCGCACGCTGCATCTCAGGGCTGCGCGCCATCAGCACCAGACCGCTGGTCGCCATGTCGAGCCGGTGCACGACCAGCGCATCGGACCACCGTCGCACCGCGCGGGCACTGAGGCAGTCCTGCTTGTCCTCGCCGCGGCCGGGCACGCACAGCAGGCCGGCGGGCTTGTCGAGCACCAGCAGGTGCGGGTCTTCGTGGATCAGGTGCAGGTCGCTCATCCGTTCGCATGTTCAACACCAGGAATGCCGCGGAACCGGCTTCGCCGGGCCGCAGGCATTGCCCCCGGCAGGGGGAAGGCGAAGCGACACGAAGTGCGCGCAGCCTGGGGGCGAGCTCCATTGTGCCGGCTGGGCTATCCTCGCCGCGATGTCTGCCGCCGCCGCTCCCCCCAGTACTTCCAGGTTTTCCGATCTCACGCGCGAGCGGCCCTTCATGCAGTTGTGGGCTGCGCGACTGTTCGGCACCGCCGCGACCCAGATGTTGCTGGTCGCGATCGGCTGGCACATGTACGACCTGACGCACAGCGCGTGGGACCTGGGGCTGGTCGGCCTCTACCAGTTCGTGCCGGCCCTGTTGCTGGCGTTGCTCGCGGGCCATGTGGTCGATCGGCGTCACCGCGGACGCATCGTGGGAGCCTGCTTCACCGTGCAGGGAGTGGTGGCGCTCGTGCTGCTGCTCGCCGTGCACGTCGAGCATGATTCGCGCGGGTTGCTGCTCGGCCTGTCGCTCGTGCTCGGTGCGGTCCGTGCTTTCCAGATGCCGGCGCAGCAGGCGCTCACGCCCTTGCTGGTGCCGCCGATGCTGTTGCCGCGCGCGATGGCTTTCAGCTCGGCCGGCATGCAGGGCGCGATCATCGGCGGCCCGGCGCTGGGCGGCTTGCTGTTCGTGGCGGGCATGGGGGTGGTGTACGGGACGGCCGTGGCCTTTTTCGCGGTGGCCGCCGCGCTGGTGATGCGCCTGCAGTACGTCTTCAAGCCCTCGGCGCGGGAGCCGGTGACGCTGAAGACCGTGCTGGCCGGCGTCGACTTCATCTGGAAGCGAAAGCCCGTGCTCGGTGCCGTCTCGCTCGACCTGTTCGCCGTGCTGCTGGGCGGCGCCGTCGCGCTGTTGCCGATCTATGCCAAGGACATCCTTCACACCGGCCCGTGGGGCCTGGGACTGCTGCGCGGCGCGCCGGCTATCGGTGCGCTCTTCACGTCGATCATGCTGACGCGCCGGCCGATCGAGCGCCACGTGGGGCGCACGCTGCTCATCGCGGTCGCGATGTTCGGGGTGTGCATGATCGTCTTCGGCATCTCGCGCAGCTTCATCGTGTCGCTGATCGCGCTGGCGATCTCGGGCGGGGCGGACATGGTCAACGTGGTGATCCGCCAGACGCTGGTGCAGCTCGAGACGCCCGACGCGATGCGCGGCCGCGTGAGCGCGGTCAACTCGATCTTCATCGGTGCCAGCAACCAGCTCGGCGAATTCGAGTCGGGCGCTACGGCGGCGCTGCTCGGGCCCGTAGGGTCGGTCGTTGCGGGCGGCGTGGGCACGATCCTGGTGGCGGCGGCGTGGTTCCGCCTGTTCCCTTCGCTCGCGCAGCGGGACCGGCTCGTCAGGCTAGAACACTGAGAAGGCGTAGGGCACGTCGAGCGTCACGTCACCGATCGGCTCGGCGACGCAGGGCAGGATCCAGCCCTCCGCCTTCTCGTCGGCGCTCACGCCCGGCCACTCGATGCGATAGCGGATCTCGCCGGCGACAAGCTTGCAGAGGCAGGTGCGACAGGTGCCGTTCCGGCACGAACTCGGCAACTCGATGCCTGCGGCGTCGGCAGCCTGGAGGAGGGTGCGGTCGGCTTCGGTGTCGAAGGTGAATCCGCCCGGTTCGACGAGCGCCTTCGTCACGGACGTTGCGATGCGGATTGCTGCCGGCGCTGGTCGCGCAGCATGAAGAGGTAGAGGCTCTCGACCTTCTCGCGCGCCCACGGCGTCTTGCGAAGGAACTTGAGGCTCGATGCGACGCTCGGGTCGCTCGTGAAGCAGCGCAGCGGGATCCGCTCGCCCAGCCCTTGCCAGCCGTAATGCGCCTCGAGGGCGGTCACGATGGCTTCCAGCGTGAGGCCGTGCAGGGGATTGCGCGGCTGCTTCCGTGCTGGCGCGGGCTGCGCGGGCGCGTTCACTGCTTGTTCTTGAGCTTGCCGCGCGGAATGACCGCCGTCGTCACCGTACGGACCGGCTCGATGCCTGCGCCTGGCGGCTTGGGCGGCGAAGTGTCCTTCTTCGGTTTCTTGGTTTCCTTGTTGGTGCGCTGTTGACCCTTGGCCATGGAACTCTCCGGAAGTGGATGTGGATGCGAATGTGACGATGAGTTTAGCCCCGGTGTTCCGCTCCCCGGCGGCGCGGCGACAATACGGCCCTTTACCGTTCGCTCCTGCTTTCATGTCCGATTACGAAGTCCGCCCCGCCATCCAGGGCGATGCCAAAGCCATCGCCGAAGTCCACGCCGCCGCTGCCCGGGCTGCCTACGAAGGCATCCTGCCCGAAGACCAGTTGCGCGCGCTGGCGCCTTCCACGCGCGAGGCCAAGTGGCGCGAAGCCATCGAATTCAGCGAACCGCAGGTGCATGTCGCCGAAATCGACGGCGAAGTCGTGGGTTTCGTCGGCTTCGACCGCTCACGCGATCCCAAGACGCCCTCGACCACCGGCGAAATCTGGGCCATCTACGTCAAGCCCGAGCATTGGGGCAAGGGTATCGGCGTCGCGCTGTGGGACGCCGCACGCGACGGCCTCGAGGAAGAGGGTTGCACGGTGGTCACCATCTGGGTGCCCCTGCGCAACGACCGCGCGATGCGCTTCCATGAACTCGCCGGCTTCAAGCGTGAGATGAAGACCGCCAAGACCACGGCAATCGGAGAAGTAAAAATCGAAGAGATCCGCCTGAAGCGAGGGGTTTAGCTCGCCCCCAGGCTTCGCGCACTTCGTGTCGCTTCGCCAACCCCCGGCCGGGGGCAACACCGGCGGCCCGGCTAAGCCGGTTCCGCGGTGTTTCACGGATGTCCGGTTCAAACTGAAGGTGCTTAGATTTGGCTACCAGTCTCCTGCTGCTGCTCGATGACATCGCCGCTGTGCTCGACGATGTCTCGGTTCTCACCAAGGTCGCGGCGAAGAAGACTGCTGGGGTTCTCGGCGACGACTTGGCGCTGAACGCGCAGCAGGTGTCGGGCGTCAAGGCCAACCGCGAACTGCCGGTCGTGTGGGCGGTGTGCAAGGGCTCCTTCGTCAACAAGGCGATCCTGGTGCCGGCCGCGCTGGCCATCGGCACCTGGCTGCCCTGGCTGGTGACGCCGCTGCTGATGATCGGCGGCGCGTTCCTGTGCTTCGAAGGCTTCGAGAAGCTGGCGCACAAGTTCCTCCACAAGGAGGAGCACGCGGCCAGCACCACGGCGCACGAGCGGGCGGTGGCCAGCGAGACGGTCGATGTGGTCGCGTCCGAGAAGGCGAAGATCAAGGGCGCCGTGCGCACCGACTTCATCCTGTCCGCCGAGATCATCGCGATCACGCTGGGCACGGTGCAGGGCCAGCCCTTCCTGACGCAACTGGCCGTGCTCGTGGGCATCGCCGTCGTGATGACGGTCGGTGTCTACGGCCTCGTGGCAGGCATCGTGCGGCTCGACGACGCCGGGCTCTACCTGATCCAGCGCGAAGGCGCGGGCGCACGCGCCTTGGGTCGGGGCATCCTGGCGGCTGCGCCGTGGCTCATGAAGGGGCTTTCCGTGGCAGGCACGGCCGCCATGTTCCTCGTGGGCGGGGGCATCCTGGTGCATGGCCTGCCGGCCTTCGGCCATGCGATCGAGGCCTGGACCGCGGGCGTGGGCGGGCTTCTCGGCGGATTGGCATCGATGGGGGCGAACGCCGTCGTCGGCATCATCGCCGGAGCCATCGTGCTGGCCGTTGTCGAGGCCGTGAAGAAGCTGCGCGCCAGGCGCTGATCCCGTCGGCGGCGACGCGTCGCCGCATGCGTCAGCGGCCCTTGGCCTTGGCGCGCTGGACCAGGTCGACCACGACCAGCGCAATGCCCAACACCACCGCAAACCATCCCACGATGTAGGCCCCGCCGATCATCTCGCGCCAGGTGGGCGACTGGAGGAAGTTCGGCGCGATCAGCACCGCGGCGCCGATGAGGATGCACATGACGCCACGTTCGAGCATGCGCGGCGTTCTGGAGGGTCTGGACGGCATCCGGGGAGTTTACGTGGCTGCCGGCGACGGCTCGAATCGCCGAGGCTGCCCCATTCCAGTGCGCCAGTGCGCGTGCACTGTCATTTTCCTGAGACAAAGGCGGGGAATCCCCATGCTATGGGCGTCTTGCGCTATGCAAAACGTAGCAGGCTCGGACGTTTTTCGACCTTTTGCACCACATTTGTGAACTTCTTCCGCTGAATAAGAGTACCTAAGAATTACATTCGTAAGTATTCATTTCACGCATGGCGTGGAATTTCAACCCGGAAGCAGCCTCATGAATCGCATTTTCAGCATTGTCTGGAACTCTTCACAACACACCTGGACCGTCGCGTCCGAACTCGCCGCGAGCGTCGGCAAATCAAGCACGCGGGTCCGCTCGAACACGGCTCAAGCTGTTGTCGCCATGGTGCTTCTGGGTCTCGCCGGGGCCGCGTCTGCCGCCTGTTCCACCAGTGGCATCGTCATCACCTGCGACACGAACGGCATCGCCGCAGGTCCCGTGGGCACCGGCACCGGCACGCCGGACAACACGTCCGTGATCCTGCAGCCGGGGGCGGTCATCAGCGCGGGCGGTCTTCCGGCCATCAGCATGGGCGACAACGCGACCATCCTGCTCCAGCCCAACGCCAGGGCGGAAAACAACGCACCTGCCAACACCAACGGCTACTACGGCACGGGCACCAACACGATCGAATTCCGCAACGGCAACATGCTGACGATCGAGCAGGGCGCCAAGGTGCTCTCCAACGGCGTGGCGTACGACGCTGAGGCCATCAACCCGATTGGCTCGGGCAACCGCATCGTCAATAACGGCGAGATCCGCTCGCAGGCCGGCGGCGCGGCCATCTGGTTCGAGTCGACGACAGGCTCGAACACCATCGTGAACGGCGCGACCGGCATCATCGAATACAAGGGCGGCGCCGGCAACATCATGGGCGTCTCCGGCACCATGGCGCTCGACTTCACCAACAAGGGCCAGTTGCTCGGATCGCTGAACTTCGCCGATGCCGACGATGTGCTCAGGGTCTACGACGGCTCGTCCATCTCCGGCACGATCAACGGCGGTGGCGGCAACAACCTCCTGACGCTGAACGGCACCGGCACGGGCACCTTCAACCAGACCATCTCGAACTTCCAGACGCTGGTGAAGAGCGACACCGGCACCTGGACCTTCAACAACTCCCTGGCCGGCGTGGGCATCACGACCACGCAAGTGGCCGGCGGGACGCTGATCCTCGGCACGGACACGAGCAGCTACACGGGCACCATGACGGTCGACGCGCCCGGTACCTTGCAGGCAAGTGCAGGCTTCATGCCGCAGACGATCACGGACAACGGCCGGGTGCGGTTCGAGCAGCCGGTCGACGCCGCCTACGCGGGGATGCTCACCGGAACGGGCGGCATCGACAAGACCGGCACGGCCACGCTGACGCTGACGACCGACCAGGCGATCACGGGCACCACCACGATCACCGCTGGCGTCCTGGCGCTCGGCAACGGCGGGACCGCCGGCAAGGTGAACGGTCCCATCGTCGACAACGCGGCACTCGTCGTCCACCGCAAGGACAACGTCACCTTCGACAAGCTCATCAGCGGTACTGGCAGCGTGACGCAGCTCGGCACGGGCAAGACCGTGTTCACCGCCGACAACAGCTACACCGGCGGCACGACGATCACGTCGGGCACCCTGCAACTCGGCAACGGCGGCACTACGGGCGGCGTGGTGGGCAACATCCTGAACAACGCCACGCTGGTGGTGGACCGCTCGAACACGCTGAACCTTGCCGGCGACATCAGCGGCAGCGGCGCGCTGCAGCAAGTCGGCAGCGGCACCACCGTCCTCTCGGGCACCAACAACTACGGCGGCGCGACCGCCATTGCAGCAGGCACGCTGAAGGCCGGGGCAGCCAACAGCTTCAGCGCCGTGTCGGCGCACACCGTCGCCGCAGGCGCCACGCTCGACACCGCGGGCTTCAACCAGAGCGTGGCTTCGCTCCGCAATGCGGGCACGGTCAATCTGCTGAGCACGGCGGCGGGCAGCACGCTCACCGTGAATGGCGCCTACATCGGCAACAACGGTGTGCTGAACCTGGGCACGGTGCTCGGCGGCAGCGCCAGCCTGAGCGACCGCCTGGTGCTCAACGGGCTCGGCGCCAGCGCGAGCGGCAACACCACGGTGCGCATCACCAACCTGGGCGGCCTCGGCGCGCAGACTACCGGCAACGGCATCGAAGTGGTGAGCGCGCGCAACGGCGCGACCACGACGGCGCAGACCTCGCGCAATGCCTTCGCGCTGGCCAACGGGCATGTCGACGCGGGGGCCTTTGAATACCGCCTGTATGCGGCCGATGCCCAGGGCACCGGTGAGAGCTGGTACCTGCGCTCTGAAACCACCCTCCCGGCGCCTGATGTGCCGGTCAAGTCCGAGACGAATTCCACCGCTTCGACCACGACGCCCCAGGCGGGCAGCAACGCACCGGTGTCGGCGACGACGGTGCCGACGGTGACAGTGCCGACCTACCGCGCCGAGGTGCCGCTCTTTGCCGCGCTGCCCGCGCAACTGCGCCAGGCCGACCTTTCCATGCTCGGCAACCTGCATCGCCGCGTCGGCGACGAAACCTCGCCGGCAGTCGCCGCAGGGGAGGCGGGCAATGCCAATGGCGGCCGCCAGGCATGGGCCCGCGCCGTCTACAGCGATCTCGACATCCGGCAGGACGGCATCGCCGCGGCCCAGAGCAAAGGCCACGTGAGCGGCCTCCAGGCCGGCACCGACCTGCTCGCAAGCGGCAACTGGCGCGCAGGCCTCTACGTCGGCTACCTCGACGGCAGCGCCGACGTGAGCGGCAATGCGCGCGGCGTGCTCGGCAGGGTCGGCTACAACGACCTGCAATCGCGCTACCTCGGCGGCTACGCGACCTGGATGGATGCGAGCGGCCTGTACGCAGATGCCGTCCTCCAGGGCGGCAGCCACCGCTACAACGTGCGCCCCGACGGCAATCCAAGCACCTCGGGCAAGTCCAGCAGCGCAACCGCCTCGATCGAGACCGGCAAGCCTTTCGCGCTGGCCGAAGGCTGGAGCATCGAGCCGCAGGCGCAGCTCGCGTACCAGCACGGCAGCTTCGACGACGTGCTGATCAGCGGTGCGCGCGTGCAGCAGGATGCCGACGGCGGCTGGATCGGCCGGCTCGGCGTGCGCGTCAAGGGCGATATCGCCACTCGCGCGGGGCGCCTGCAGCCTTACGGCCGATTCAACGTGTACTACGCCGGTTCGGGCACCGATGTCGCGACCTTCGTCAGCCCGGCGGCCAGCACCCGCATCGCCAGCGCAACGGGCTACACGTCGACAGAACTGGCAGCTGGCATGACGTTGGCGCTTTCGACGACCACGACGCTCTACGGCGAAGTCGGGCACCTTTTCAATGCGGGCGGTGACGTGAAAGTGAAATCATCGGTGCAAGGCTCGCTCGGCCTGCGCATGAGCTGGTAGTCGGCAGACTGGCCGCGGCTTTCGGTTCAAATACGGTCTTCAGCGGTCGCCTCGAAACAGGGGCGGCCTTCGAAGCCACCGCCAGACCGAAACCATGGAATTCATTCGCTCCCGAGCCCTCGCCCTTTCCGCGCGCGTCGTCGTCCCGCTGCTGCTCGCAGTCACCGCTTCCGGCGTGACGGCCCAGCAGGACGCGACCCGCTTTCCCGCTGCGGCAATGGGCTTCCTCGGCGGCGAACTGCCTGCGATGGAAGCGGCCATCGCGGCGCGCGACAGGGACTACTTCGAGGACGCCATGGGCCGCATGCTCAGCTTCTCCGAAAGCTGGGGATTCAAGACGCAGGACAACCCCGCATTGGCGCGCTTCCCGATGTGCACCGAGGCCGTGTCGGACTTCCTCGTGGTGGGCATGTGCCGCATCATGACCACCAGCCCCACCTGCGAGCCCGGCATGGCGTCGCGCTTCGACGCCAATCTCCAGAAGTGCCGCGAGCTGGCGGCGAGGCTCTGACGATCGGCCCTCCGGCGGTTCTTCAGGCGGCCTTGAGCCCCTGCAGCGTCTGCAGCAGGACCACGCGGGCCTGTCCCAGGACCATGCCCTTCCACTCGTCGTTGTCGCAGTAGAACGCGTCGCGCAGGCCCTGGCGAATCGAGCGCTGCAGTTCCGCTGGTGCTTCGGGATGCCGCCGCAGCCATGTGTCCGCGCGCAGGCGTGTCATGACTTCCAGGTCGGGCAGGGTGCCGAATTCCAGGCCCATGAGTGCCGTGCTGGCCTGCGGGCATTCGTCGTAGATGGCAGAGACCACCGGGCCCGACACATCCGCCGATGCCGACTGGCCCTCGAAGGGTGCGAACACGTCCGCGCCCCACCAGGCGCGCGCCTGCGCGAGGTCGGCCGGCGCGTTGCGGCCCGCGTAGATCTTCTCGCCGTGGCCATAGGGGCCGAGGCCGGTGTGGATGTCGATCCAGCCGATGTGCGTGGCGGCCGCGCCGTATTTGCGCAGGATGGCGCGCATGGTCCGGTTGCTCCACGAAGGCGCCTTGCCACCATAGAACACGCCGTCGGGCGATGTGTACTGCCCGGACGAGACCGCGGCGCGGAAGGCGAGCATGCCGTTCTTTTGCACATACGCCGCCATCGCCGCCTCGTCGGCAGCGGCGGGCGGCCAGGTGGCCGGCAGCACGAAAGGCTCGACGTCGGCGTAGGCGGTGTTGACCGGCAGTGGCGCGTTGAAGTCGATGTGGTTGCGGTTCAGGTCGATGTTGTCTTCGTTGGTGCGGTGCAGATGCGAAAAACTGTGCGGATTGATGGCGTGCACCATCAGCATGGCGACGCCAGCCTTTTCGAGACGCGTCATCAGGTCGGCGTCGCTCAGCGTCGCCACCTGGCAACCCGAGCCGCAGAAGCCTTCGGGCCCGTGCGTGCCCGAACTCACGATCATCAGCCTGGCGGCATCGGCCTTGCCGATCAGTGCCACGTCGGTGGCCAGTGTTTCGCCCGATGCGCCGCGATGCGTTTCGAGCACGAACGATTCGACCGCCGCGCCGCGCTGTGCGGCGGCGTCGAGAAACTTGCGGCGTGCCTCGGCGTAGGTGCCCGAGAAATGGCGGGTGGCTGCAGTGCTGTACATGTCTTGTCCTTGAAGGAAGTTCAGGCCGGCTGGTGCGCGCCGGCCGCGTCGATGTCCTTGCCCGTGAAGTCCTTGAGCCAGAGCAGGCCCAGCAGCGAGAGCGTCGTCATCACGAGCAGGTACCACGCCGGCGCGAGCTTGTTGCCGGTCGCGTTCAGCAGCCAGGTGCTGATGAAGGGCGAGAAGCCGCCGAACAGCGCCACGCCGACGCTGTAGACCAGCGACATGCCGCTTGCGCGCACATGCTTCGGGAACATCTCGGGCAGCATCGTGATGCCGGGCACCGTCTGCACCACCAGCGTGATGCTCAGCGCGCCGACCACGATGAAGAGCACGGCGGGCGACGGCGACACGGTGAGCCAGAGGAAGCCCGGATAGATCAGCAGCACCAGCGCGATGCGGCTCCAGATGATCAGCGGCTTGCGGCCGAAGCGGTCGGACAAGCGGCCCACGAACGGCGCGAGCCCGAATGAAAGCAGCCCCGTGAGCGCGGCGCCGAAGAGCGCCACCGGTGGCGGCAGGCCCAGTTCGCGGACGGCATAGGTCGGCATGTAGAAGGTCACGACGTAGGCTGCCGCGGTGCCGCCGACAACGCTCAGGATGGCCGCGAGCACCGTCTTGCCGTGTTCGCCGCACACCTCCGACAGGCTGCTGCGGCGCGGTGCGGCGTTGGCCGGTTCATGCTTGATGTCGAGCGATTCCTCGAGGTGGCGGCGGATGTACATGCCCACCGGGGCGATCAGCATGCCGAGGAAGAAAGGCACGCGCCAGCCCCAGCTTTCCATGGCCTGCGGGGTGAGCGCCGTCGACAGCACGCCTACGACAACCGCGCCGAGCAGGATGCCCAGCCCCTGGCTCGCGAACTGCCAGCTCGCCATGTAGCCGCGATTGGCCGGCGTGGCGTGTTCGACGAGCAGCGTGGTGGACGCGCCCACCTCACCGCCGGCGGAGAAGCCCTGGATGAGCCGCGCCAGCACGATCAGCAGCGGCGCCGCGACGCCGATCTGCGCGTAGGTCGGTGCCAGCGCGATCATGGCGCAGCCGAGCGCCATCAGGAAGATCGTGAGCGTCATCGCCTTCTTGCGGCCGGCGCGGTCGGCGTAGGCACCGATCACGATCCCGCCCAGCGGTCGCATGATGAAGCCGACGCCGAAGCTCGCCACCGTCAGCAGCAACTGCCCGTAGGAATTGAAGGTCGGGAAGAAAAGCTTTCCGATCACCAGCGCGAGGAATCCATAGACGGTGAAGTCGAAGAATTCGAGCGCGTTGCCGATGGTGGTGGCAACGATCGTCTGGCGCCGGCTGATCGGGAGGCGATTGGGGTGAATCATCGGGTTGGGCGGTGGGGGTGATGTCGTTTGGTTGTCGCGCCGGGATGCTATGGAAAGGTCTTGATCGTGAAAAGACAATAATTGGGCTCTCAAGATAACTTTTGGTTTTCATGAAGCCGAATCAGCTCCTGGCCTTCGTTGCCGTGGTCGAGCAGATGAGCATCCGTGGCGCGGCGCGAACGCTGGGCATCTCGCAGCCCGCCGTCACCAAGATCGTTCGGGAACTGGAGCGTGAAGTGGGCGCCCCGCTGGTTGAACGCAGCGTGAAGGGGGTCCGGCTCACCCCCTATGGCGAGGCCTTTGCTCCGCGTGCGCGCCTGCTGCTGTCCGACATGCGCCGCGCGCGCGACGAGATCGCCCAGATCCGGGATGGCGCAACCGGTACGGTGAGCGTCGCCGTGAGCACGTCGGTGGCCCTGACCTTCCTGCCGGAGGCCTTTCGGACCTTCCATGCCCGGCTGCCTGCGGTCGACGTGCATTTCAGCGAAGCCGTGCTGCCGTGGATGCTCGCACGCCTGCGCGACGGCCATCTCGACTTCGCAGTCGCCCATGTCGTGCCTGGCACCCTGCCTGCGGAGTTCGAAAGCATCGACCTGTTCCCGGTGCGACTCGCAGTTGGTGTGCGCGCGGGCCACCCTTTGCGGGGCAGCCGCTCCCTGCGCGCGCTGCACGCGGCGGAATGGATGCTCCCCGGCGCGGGCGAACTGGGCCGGGAGTCCGTGACGCCGCTCTTTTCGCCGATCGGGCTCACGCCGCCTGCGCGAATGATCCTGGGTGAGTCCGTCACCGTTGCGCTGGGCCTGGTCGGCCACATGGACCTGGTCGGCCTGTTCGTTGAACCGCTGGTTCATCTCGCTTTCAGGCACCACGGCATCGTGCGCGTCAATGTGGAGGAAACGCTTCCTGCGTTGCAGGTGTGCGTGCTTCGGCGCAAGGGCCATCAGCTCACGCCCGCGGCGCGGCACCTGGTCGAGTGCGTCCAGCAGGCTGCAATCTCCAGGTGAATGCCGGGTGGAGGGAGGCCAGGATCTGCCCGTCCGCCGGCGATTTTCCGCCCGTTCTGCGGTAACTTCGGAGCCATGTCACTTCCTCCCATCGAAATCGAAACCGCCCCGAACCCCACGGCCACGGTTCTTGTCATGCACGGCCTGGGCGCCGATGGCAACGACTTTGTACCCATCGCCAACGAACTGAACCTGTCGGCCGTCGGACCGGTCCGCTTCGTCTTCCCCAATGCACCGGTGATGCCCGTCACCATCAACGGCGGCTATCAAATGCCTGCCTGGTACGACATCCTGGGCACCGACCTCGCCAAGCGCGAAGACGAAAGCGGCCTCCGCCGGTCGCGGACCACCATCGAGGCGCTGATCGCCAACGAAAAGGCGCGTGGCATCCCCGCGAACCGCATCGTCATCGCCGGCTTTTCCCAGGGCTGCGCCATGGCCTTCATGACCGGCCTTCGCCACACGGAGCGCCTCGCCGGCATCGTCGGCCTTTCCGGCTACCTCCCCCTGGCCGAGACCACCGCCGCCGAGCGCAGTCCCGCCAACCAGTCCACCCCCATCTTCCAGGCCCACGGCCTCCGCGACGGCGTCATTCCCATCGCCCGCGCCGCCGCCAGCCGTGATGCCCTCAAGGCCC
Organism: Variovorax sp. P5_A3; assembly: GCF_056400665.1. Lineage (NCBI taxonomy): Bacteria > Pseudomonadati > Pseudomonadota > Betaproteobacteria > Burkholderiales > Comamonadaceae > Variovorax > Variovorax sp. P5_A3. Next base: position 254,232 of record NZ_JBFUKW010000010.1, read on the forward strand.
TCGGCTACGACGTCGAGTGGCACGAATACCCCATGGAGCACTCCGTCTCCATGGAAGAAATCGCCGACCTCAACACCTTCCTCCTCCGCGTCCTGGCCTAGCTTTCCCCAAAAGGCCGGCGAAGCCCGGCCTCGCTGGTGAAACACCGCGGAACCGGCTTCGCCGGGCCGCCGGTGTTGCCCCCGGCAGGGGGTGGCGGCCACACGAAGTGGGCAAGCCTGGGGGCGAGCTCAGTAACACGGCGGAACCGGCTTCGCCGGGCCGCTGGTGTTGCCCCCGGTCGGGGGTGGTGGCTACACGAAGTGAGCAAGCCTGGGGGCGAGCAACATCCCCCGAGCAACAGTATTTCGGTCGTGCTACCTTCCAGCCCCACGAAGAACGACAGGCCATATCAACATGACCCAACTGAAGGAGCGCCTCGACGCGCTCTCGCCTGCGCGCCTGAGGGGAGTCCGGCGCGGGATCGAGAAAGAGAGCCTGCGGGCGCAGCCCGACGGAAAGCTGGCGTTGACGCCGCATCCGGTGGCCCTGGGCTCGGCGCTCACGCATCCGCACATCACGACCGATTTCAGCGAATCGCAGCTCGAACTCATCACCGGCGCCCACGCCACCGTAGAGGCGGCCCTCGAAGAACTGGTGCGGGTGCACCAGTTCACCTACCGGGTGCTGGACGAGGCCGGCGACGAGCGTCTCTGGGTATCCAGCATGCCGTGCGGCCTGCCTCCCGACGAGACCATCCCGATCGGCCGATACGGCTCGTCCAATGTCGGACGAGCCAAGAGCGTCTATCGCATGGGCCTCAGCCACCGCTACGGCCGGCGCATGCAGACCATCTCGGGCATCCACTACAACTGGTCGCTGCCGGAGGTGTCGAGCGAACAGTACTTCGCGCTGATCCGCAACTTCCGCCGGCACGCCTTCCTGCTGCTCTATCTCTTCGGCGCATCGCCGGCGCTGTGCTCGACCTTCGTCGATGGACGCCCGCACGAGCTGCAGCCGCTGGGCGAGGGCAGCATGCACATGCCCCACGGCACCTCGCTGCGCATGGGCCGGCTGGGCTACCAGAGCGAGGCGCAGGCTTCGCTGGCCGTCAGCTACAACAGCCTCGACGGCTATGGCGCATCGCTGCAGGACGCGCTCACGCGACCGTGGCCGGCCTACGAGGCCATCGGTATCCGCAGTCTCGGCGGCGACTACAACCAGCTCGCCACCAGCCTCTTGCAGATCGAGAACGAGTTCTACGGCACCATCCGTCCCAAGCGGGTGATCTACCCTGGCGAGCGGCCGCTGCATGCCCTGCGCGAGCGCGGCGTCGAATACGTCGAAGTCCGGCTGATGGACCTCGACCCCTTCGAGCCGGTCGGCATCAGCGCACAGACCATGCGTTTTCTCGACGTCTTCCTGTTGCACTGCCTGCTGACGGACAGCCCGCCGGATACGCGCGACGAAATCGCCAACCTGGCGCACAACCAGCAACTCACCGCGGCGCGAGGACGCGAGCCCGGCCTGAAACTGCGGCGAGATGGCCGACAGGTCGCGCTCGCCGAATGGGGGGCGGAACTGCTCGCGGAATATGTCCCCATCGCTGAGGCGCTCGATGCAGCCCACGGCGGATCGAAGCACGCCGAGGCCGTGAAGGCTGCGGGCGTAGCCCTTGGCGACGCGTCCGTCCTGCCGTCGGCGCGCGTGCTGGAGGCCATGAAGGGGCATAACGACTCCTTCATCGGATTCCTGCGCGCCCGCTCCGAGCAGACCCGCGAGACGCTGCTCGCGCTGCCGTTGCCGGCAGAGCAACTGGCGCAGTTCGAACGCATGACACACAGCTCGATCGAGGCGCAGCAGCAGATCGAGGCCAGCGACACCATGCCCTTCGAGATCTACCGCGAGCAATACGTCTCGCCAGCCCGGCTCGGCTTCAAGAACCACTGGGCCGAGACGCTGGAAGCGCCCCTGAGCCAGCGCGCCGCATTGTGAAGCGAGCGTGCACTCGGTAGGTGCATGCCTACCCGTATTGGCCGCTAACGCTCACCGCGTTGTCATGTTGGATGAGGATGATCGGGTCAGAGACGAAAAGTGTGTGTCAACTCTGATTTGCCCTCCTCCAAAATGACTTTCAAAACCTACCTGGTTGAAGACAACCCCGTGATCCGGGACAACCTCGTCGGCTTCCTCGAAGACATTGCCGATGCCACCGTGGTCGCCCATGCGAGCGGAGAAGCCGAAGCCGTGTCGTGGCTGCGGAATCATCGGGACAGTTGGGATATGGCCATCGTCGATCTGTTCCTGGACGAGGGCAATGGCTTGGGCGTGGTCGATGCGTGCCGGAAGAGGTCGGCGCACCAGAAGGTCGTGGTTCTCAGCAACTACGCGACGCCGGATATGCGTGCACGTTCCAAGGCCATGGGCGCCGACGCCTTCTTCGACAAGTCCGCGGAAATTGATCAATTGCTCGACTACTGCGAAAGGCTGAGTCGAAAAAATTAGGCTCGCCCCCAGGCTTCGCGCACTTCGTGTCGCTTCGCCTACCCCCTGCCGGGGGCAGCACCAGCGGCCCGGTGGAGCCGGTTCCACGGTGCTCCTGGGAGAGGTCGCGGGTGCGACGAGGGAGTGATGGCGGTTGAGGTAAAACGCTTCGCGTCATCGACTCCAACGAAAGCATTTCCGGCATGAGCAATCTCGATTTCACGGGCCGCGTGGCCATCGTCACCGGCGCGGGCAACGGCTTGGGCCGTCAGCACGCCCTGGCCCTGGCGGCGCGCGGCGCCAAGGTACTGGTCAATGATCTCGGCGCGGCTCGCGATGGCTCCGGCGGCTCGGTAAGTGCGGCGCAGGCGGTGGTCGACGAGATCAGGGCGGCGGGCGGCGAGGCGATCGCCAATGGCGCATCGGTCACCGACTTCGAGGCGGTGCAAGCGATGGTGCGGCAGGCGGTGGACGCCTGGGGCCGCGTCGACATCCTGGTCAACAACGCCGGCATCCTGCGCGACAAGAGCTTCGCGAAGATGGACATCGCCGACTTCCGCCTCGTGATGGACGTGCACCTGATGGGCGCCGTGCATTGCACCAAGGCCGTCTGGCCGCTCATGAACGAGCAGAAGTACGGCCGCATCGTGATGACGACCTCGTCGTCCGGTCTCTACGGCAACTTCGGCCAGAGCAACTACGGCGCCGCCAAGCTCGCGCTGGTGGGGCTCATGCAGACGCTGAGCATCGAGGGCGCGAAGAACGACATCCGCGTCAACTGCCTCGCACCCACCGCCGCCACGCGCATGACCGAGGACCTGATGCCCGAGCAGGTCCTCAACGCCCTCAAGCCCGAGGCCGTGGTGCCGGCGATGCTGGTGCTGGCCGCGCAGGATGCGCCGAACCGCGCCATCCTCTGCGCGGGCGCCGGGACCTTCGAGGCGGCGTACATCACGCTGACGCAGGGCGCGTGGATCGGCCTCGACGCCGACGCACCGGAGCAACTCGCGTCGCGCCTCGCCGAAGTGACCGATCGCAATGGAGAGATCGTTCCGCAGAGCGGTGCGGCGCAGGGCTCGAACGAAGTCGGCAAGGCGATGGCCAACGCGCGCAAGTACTGACACACTGGCGCATCACAGGCGCCGGCAGTGGCGTCATTGCGCCAGATCCTTGGGAGGCTTCAGGGCGCGAACGCTGAAGCAGTCCACCGGCCGCTGAAACCCCTTCAGGCTCAACGCCTGCGGCGGCTCCACGTCGAGCAGCGCTTCAAGCTGCGCATAGACCGGACGTGAAATCAGGATCTGGTTGCCCGCAGCCTCGCCGCACAGCCGCGCCGCGAGGTTGGTGACGGTGCCGATCGCCCCGTAGTCCCAGCGTCCGTCGAAGCCGATCGCGCCGATGGTCGCGAATCCCTGCGCGATACCGATGCCCAGTCCCAGCGAATAGCCCCGCCGCACCCAGGTCTCGGCGATCGACCCGATACGCTCGCGGATCGCCAGCGACATTCGCACGGCGCGTTCGGCGGCATCGGGGATCGGAATCGGGTCGTTGAAGAAGATCATCATCCCGTCCCCGCTGAAGTGCTCGAGCGTTCCCTCATGGGCCATGATCAGTTCGCCGGTCGCGGCGTGGTACTGGCGCAGCACGCCCATCACTTCCTCGGGCTCGGACCGCTCGGCAAAGGCTGTGAAGCCGCGCAGGTCGAGGAAGACCACGGTGATCTCGCGCCGATGGCTCTGCAGGGGGTCTTCGGCGCCGCCGCTGACGATCAGTTCCGCCAGTTGCGGCGAGAAGAATCGCCGCAGCCGGCCGACGCGCTCGAGCTCGGACACCTGCGTGGCGACGCGACGCTCCAGCGACGCGTTCCACTCCTTCATCTCGCCGACCAGTGTCTCGACCCGATCGTGCAGGTCCTTGATCCGGAGCATCGAACGCACGCGCGCGGCAAGCGCGGCATGGTCCACGGGCTTCGTCAGGTACTCGTCGGCGCCCGCCTCGAGGCCTGCGACGATGTCCTTCAGGTCGGACATCGCGGTGACCATGATGATGGGCGTGAAAGGGAAATCAGGGTCGGCGCGCAGGCGCCGGCATACTTCGATGCCGCCGAGCTTCGGCATCATCACGTCGAGCAGGATGAGGTCCGGGTCGAGCTGGCGCGCGGCGGCGAGGCCTTCCTCGCCGTCGGCCGCGGACACCACCTCGTAACCCTCGCTGGCCAGCCGAGCCTGGAGAATCTTGACGTTGGTCGCGTTGTCGTCGACGATGAGGATGCGTGGTGGGGTTCTCATCGTCGTACTGCCGGGACAAAAAATGTAGCGGCTTCGCGGGTGTTCCACAAGCCGCGACGCCTGTGGCGAGCGGTGCGGGAACCCTTTCCCTGGCCTGACGGGAGCCTGGCCATCAAACTCGAACAGCTTGTAACGCGGGTGCTGAAGCGGTCGCCTTTCGCCGGACTCGTGCACGGGGTGGCCCGCGTTCGCGCTTCGGTCCACACCAAGCTGCTGTTCGCCTTCCTCATCATCACCCTGCTGTTCATCGCCATGGCGGTCGCCAGCCTGTTGATCCTCGTGAACACGACCGCACAGAGCCGCCTGCTCGACGAGGCGCACGAGCGGGTGAGCTGGGCGCAGCAGAGCCAGCATGCGCTGGACCGGCAGATGCACTTCACCGCGCTGGCGCTGCTGTCGAAGGACGAGGCTGCCATCGAGCGCATCCTGCGCGAGAACAACCGCTTCAACGAAACCCTGGCCAAGCTGGACACGTCCGCCGCCGCGGGGCAGAAAGGGCTGATCGGCCAGATCCGCGAGTCGCAGGACGACGCCATGGGCGTGGTCGCCGACATCGCGAACGCCATCCGCGACGGCAAGCTGGAGAACATCACCTCCGATCTGCTCAAGCGCGAGGAAGTCCTCGACGAGCAGATTGCCCAGCGCATGGGCCAGCTCGTCGGTGTCGAGCAGGACCGCATGGCCCGGCTGCGCGACAGCGTGGGTGCCGCCAACCGGCGGTCACTGATCCTGACCGCGATCTTCGCCGTGAGCGCGGTGCTGCTCGCCTGGCTGTGCGGCTTCGTGATCTCGTGGTCCTTCATCCTGCCGGTGCGCCAGGCGCATCTTTTCCTCGGCGATGTCGCAGCGGGGAACTTCGGGCGCAAAATCTCGGTTCCCAACCGTGACGAATTCGGAGCGCTCGCCGACCGGATGAACCACATGAGCCAGCAACTGCATCGCCTCGACGAATCACAGCGGCAAGCGGCCGCGACGCTCGTTGACCTCAATGAGCAGCTCTCGCGCGCGAGCAAGGCCAAGTCGGAATTCCTCGCCAACATGAGCCACGAGCTGCGCACGCCGATGAACGCCATCCTCGGCTTCAGCGAGATGATGATTGACGGCATTTATGGCGATGTGCCCGAGGAGCTGAAGGAGCCGCTCACGGACATCCAGGTCAACGGCCGCAACCTGCTGCGCCTGATCAATGATGTGCTCGACCTCTCCAAGATCGAGGCTGGGCGGATGGAGCTCGCACTCGGCGAGTACTCCGTCGGCGACGTGGTCCATACCGTTCGGACCTCGCTGCGCTCCATCGCCGCCGAGAAGGGCCTCGAATTCACCGCGCACGTACCCGAGGACCTGCCGGTGGCCTATGGCGACAGTGGTCGGCTCACGCAGTGCCTGACCAATCTCGCAGGAAACGCGCTGAAGTTCACGCGGCAGGGGCGGGTGGACATCGCGGTCGAGCTGCGTGGCGACGAACTCGTCTACAGCGTGGCGGACACCGGTATCGGCATCGCGCAGCAGGAACTCGACAACATCTTCACGGAGTTCCGCCAGGTCGACACCACCATCACGCGCGAATTCGGCGGAACAGGCCTCGGGCTGAGCATCTCGAAGAAGTTCGTGGAAAGGCTGGGCGGTCGCATCTGGGTCGAAAGCGAACTCGGCAAGGGTTCCACTTTCATGTTTACCGTGCCATTGCGCGCGGGCGAGGCAGGCGAATGAGCGAGCACACGATTCTTTACGTCGAGGACAACGAGTACAACCGCAAGATCGTGCGGCAACTGCTCAGCCGTTCGGCCTGCAAGCTGCTCGAGGCGGCCGATGGCGAGGCCGGCCTCGCGCTGGCGCGGGAGCACCTGCCCGATCTCATCCTGATGGATGTGCAGTTGCCGAAGATGTCCGGCCTCGACGCCACGAAGCTGCTGACGACGGAGGAAGCCACGCGGCACATCCCGATCATCGTCATCACCTCCTATGCGCTGAGCGGCGACCGCGAGAAGGCGATGCAGGCAGGCGCCTCCAGCTATCTTGCGAAGCCCTACAGCCCCAGCGAGCTGCTCGCGATGGTCAAGCAGTTCCTTCCCGGTCTCTGACTGCAACGCGAGGAGGTCGCATGACGATGTCCGTTCGACTCGCTGCTCGCCGGGCGGTCTTCGTGCTTGGCTTGATCGCAGGCCTCGGCGTCACCACCGCGCAGGCCCAGGACGACCAGGCGCAACAGTTCACCCCCGAGTTCAGGGAAGTCCACAAGACCTTCGACCCGAAGCACACGCCGAAGATCGTCGCGCCGGACAGCGTGAAGCGCGGTGAATGGTTCACCGTGACGGTGAGCGTGGGAGCAGGGTCGCTGCACCCGTCGCTGCAGGAGCACTTCGTGCGCTACATCGCGCTGTACAAGGACACGGTGGAGATCGCCCGCGCGTACCTGCATCCCGTGTACTCGTCGCCGACGGTGACCTTCACGGTGGCGCTCGACGAAGGAGGCTCGCTGAGGGCCGTGGCCGAACCCACGCATTCGTCGGCGTGGGAAGCCTCCAAAAAGATCACTGTCGTTCCCTGAACCGACGGTCAGCGCGGCTTCATCTCGATGGTGACCTGAGCGGGCTGCTGATCGCCGACAGAGACATTCGCCTGCATCGTGCCGAGCCGCTCCTGCCAGATCTGCAACTTGTATTGCCCGGGCGGAAGGTTGTCGAATGCAAAGCGACCGTCTGCGCCGGTGACTGCATAGAAGGGGTGTGCCGTCACGACCACCCACGCCGTCATCCACGCGTGCAGGTCGCAGTTGATGCGGACGATTTCCGGCTCCGCGAACGTGACGGGGATGGTCCGGCCCATCGGCTGCGTGCGGTTGAACGACACGTTGCGCTTCGGCGTCGCGTGGATGTTGTGCAGCAATCGGTCGCTGTTGAGGAAGTCCACCGTTCCCCCCGCGGGAACCATCACGACGCGAGGCACGAACGAGCAGCCCTTCTGGTCCATCTCCACCTTCTCGGTCTTCGGTGGCGATGCTGAACCGGGCGGCGGGTTCTCGATCCACACGACGGCGTTGCGGATCTCCTTGCCTGCGGAGACCTGGAGGTCGTCGGCGGCCTTCTCGTTGCCGCAGAGGTACTGGTCGATGGTGACCGGCACCTTGGCCTGCGCGGGAGCGGCTCCACCGAAGACAACCTTGCCCCGCACACTGCCCGCCAGTGCCGGCCCGATCAGGCCGCCGGACAGAAGCAGCAACGCAAGGACGCGTGAGAGTCGAGCTCCATTCAATGGAAACCCTTTCAAGTGCGACAGCGTGGGGGCGTCGTGGAAAAAGGTTAGTCCACGCGCGCCGAGCCAGTCAATACACCGAACAGTGGAACAAGTCGGAAGCGCTATTCGACGACGGCGTCGCCGTCCTTGCGGATCGACGTGCGATCGCGGCGGTGGTCGTGGAGCCGCCCCAGCGTGCTGTCGAGCGCACGCTTGAGCTTGTCGGAGGCGCCGCGGAAAGCCTCGTCCATGTTGGGCGCGTGCTGCGTCACGGCCAGCGGCTGATGGTGGGCGAGGCGGGCCTCCATCACGCAGCGCTTGTCGCCACCGCCGCTGGTGGTGTGTTTCTCGTCGCTGAGATGGACTTCCACCCGTGTCACGTCGTCGGTGAAGCGGCTCAGGCATTGCCGTATTTCTCCATCTGCCCAGCGTTCCAGTGCGTCCTTGTTCTCGAGACCGTTGCTCGTGTTCACTTGAATCTGCATGCCGTGTCCTTTCATTCGCCTGGTGAGCAAGGCCCTACTTTGCGCCCATTACGGCCGGCCATGCGTAAGCATTTGGGCAACGCGGCCGAGGTTCGAATGACCACACGGCCGACTGGCTTGAGCCCGAACAGCGGCCGCAGCCAGCGGAAGCGGCGGATCAGGCCATCGGTCAGCGCCCAGCACCCGGCCACCGTGATCGCGACCAGCATGGCCGGCTCCAGCACCGGCCCGGTCCGCAACGAGGCCAGTGCGACCGCCGCGGCAATGATCAGCGTCTGGTGCAGGATGTACCAGGGGTAGACCGATTCGTTCGCCCATCCGAGCCAGGGCCGGGGGCGGTTCAGGTGGCGGTGGGCGAAGCCCAGGATGGCCGCAATCGCCGTCCAGAGGTAGGCCGATCGAAGCACCCGCGTGGCCCAGGCGCCGATCTGGGCGTCGGCGCCGGCAAGTTTCAGCGCGATGAAAGCGGCGATGCAGGCCACGGCAAGCGCGAGCGACCAGCGGCGCAGCCGTTCCAGTTCGCGCCAGATGCCCTCGTCGACACCCATCCAGTAGCCGTAGAGGAACACGGTGAAGTACAGCGCGTGCAGATACCAGTCGTGGATGAGGTCGTGCGTCGCCGGAAAATGCGGGGACAGCACGAGCGCGAACAGCATCAGCGGCAGGGCGGGGAACGCCAGCAGCCGCCAACGCCGAAGTCCGGTGAATGCGCTGCGAAGACGCAGGATGGGCACGGATCGCATCACCGGCACCAGCAGCGCGAGGACTGCGGTGTAGGTGAAGAGATAGGGGAGGTACCAGAGGTGATTCCACGTCATGGGAAAGTCCGACCCGTCGAATGCGCCTTTGGGCCATGGGCCGCCCACCAGGTAGCGCGCCATGAAGGCCGCGAAGCCCGGCGCCACCAGTCCATTCGCGACGCCCTGGGCGTAGGCCTGGTAGGGCACGATCACCGCCATCCCGAAGACCAGTGGCAGCAGCAGGCGCAGCGCCCGCTGCCGGATCAGGGCGAGCGGCGTCAACCCTTTGCTCAGGAACCCGAAGGCCACGCCCGAGACCAGGAACACGAGGTCCATGCGCCAGACGTTGACCACCACCATGGGCCATCGCAGCCATTCCGCGGCGTGCGGGCTCTTGATGTGCCAGGGCCATCCGGCCACGTAGTACATCCCCACGTGGTAGAGGATGAGCAGCAGGAAGGCCAGTGCCCGCAGCGCGTCGATGTCGTGTCGCCGATTCGTTGTCGCCATGCCGTGCTCCTTGTGTGAACGCGGATGCCATGGTCCGGCGCCGGGTGGCCGAGGCGGGCGACAAGGTGACGATCCAAGTGCGCTTTGTGACCAGCGGCGCCTTCGAGGGACGAAAAGTCGTTCGTCCCGCCGGATTTCGTGAGAATCCGCGCATGAGCGAGCCCCGGCAGAACCTGTTCGAGCGCTACCGGCCCTTCCGGCGGTGGGTCGAAGCGGGCTTCTGGCTCCTGATCCTGACCGTGCAGGCGGCCTTCGCCACGGTGGTCGCGGTGATCGACGTGCGCCAGGCCGGGCGCGACATCCCGACCTGGCAGCCGGTGACCTGGGAGATTTCGAGCCACCTGGCCCTTCTGGCGCTGGTGCCGGTGGTCATCGCCTTCGAACGACGGTTTCCCCTGAACCGATCGACCTGGCAGCGGAACTGGGCGTGGCACGTGCTGGGCAGCGTGGTCTTCAGCCTGGCGCACGTGGCGCTGATGGTGGGCTTGCGCGAGATCGTCTATGCCTGGGCCGGCAGCCGCTACGACTTCGGCGACTGGCTGGCGAAGTGGCCCTACGAATATCTCAAGGATGCGCGCACCTACGCGCTCTTCCTGCTGGCGATCATGAGCTACCGGCTTTTCATGCTTCGCTTGCAGGGTGAGGCGCGCGTGCTCGATCCGCCAGAAACGGCGGCGCTGCCGGCGTCGCCGCAGCCCGGCGAATCGCCGGAGATGCCGGAAGCGTCCGAGTCACCGCAAAGGCCCGACCGGTTTCTCGTGCGCAAGCTGCGCCGCGAATTCCTGATCGGCGCCAACGACATCGATTGGCTGCAGGCACAGGGCAACTATGTGGGCTTGCGCGTGAATGGGCACGACTACCTGCTGCGCGCCACACTGACGGACTTCCTCGCGCAACTCGATCCCGCGCGCTACGTGCGGGTGCACCGAAGCTACGCCGCCAACCTGGACCGCATCGCCGAGATCGAGCCGCTCGACGGCGGCGACGCGCGCCTGCACATGCGCGACGGCACGCACATCCCGTGCAGCCGCCGCTACCGGCCCGCGCTGCGCGCCTGACGCCGCGCCGCCCCGGCGACAATCGAGGCTCCGTCCCCCGCAGAAAGAGAAAGACATCCCGATGGCCATCCAGTGGTTCCCCGGTCACATGCACCTGACCCAGAAGGCCATCGCCGAGCGCATCAAGGACATCGACGTCGTCATCGAGCTGCTCGATGCCAGGCTGCCCGGATCCAGCGCCAATCCGATGCTGGCCGATCTCACCGGCCACAAGCCGGGCCTGAAGGTGCTCAACAAGCAGGACCTGGCCGACCCCGATCGCACCGCGCTCTGGCTCGCGCACTACAACGCGCAGCCGGCCACCCGCGCCATCGGGCTCGACGCGAGCCAGACCACGCCCGCACGGCAACTCATCGACGCCTGCCACGAACTCGCCCCGCTGCGCGGCGGCATGGCCAAGCCGATGCGCGTGCTGATCTGCGGCATCCCCAACGTCGGCAAGTCCACGCTCATCAACACGCTGACCGGCAGCCGGAAGGCCAAGACCGGCGACGAGGCCGGCATCACCAAGCTGGAGCAGCGCATCACGCTGGCCGACGACTTCTACCTGTGGGACACGCCCGGCATGCTGTGGCCGCGCATCATCGTCGCGAAAAGCGGCTACAACCTCGCTGCGAGCGGCGCCGTCGGCCGCAATGCCTTCGACGAGGAGGAGGTCGCGCTCGAACTGCTCGACTACCTGAAGCGCCACTATGCGGGACTGGTCGAGGCGCGCTTCAAGATCGATCCGATCTCGGGCCTGAGCGACGAAGAGGTGCTGGAGTCGATCGGCCGCAAGCGCGGCGCGCTGCTGGGCAAGGGCCGCGTCAACCTGCAGAAGGCGGCCGAGATCGTGATGCACGAATTCCGCAGCGGCAACATGGGCCGCGTCACGCTGGAAACGCCTGCAGAGTTCGCGGAGTGGCTCGCTGCCGGCCAGCGTGTGGACGCGGAGCGCAAGGCGAAGAAGGAGGCTCGGGCCCGCAAGAAAGGCACGGGCCGTCGAGCGGACGACCCGCCAGCCGAAGCGCCTTAGAGGCGGCACTCGCTCAGCGAAGTCCCGCCGACTGCGCCACCTCGGCCTGCCCGGCCCCGCGAGCGATCTCGATGGCCGTGAGGCCGCGATCGTCGCGCATGTCGGGCCTGGCCCCGCGCGTGAGCAACAGCCGGACGGCGTCGGCGTGCCCTTGGCCTGCGGCCCACATCAGCAGCGTCAAGTTGTGGTCGTAGGTCGCGTTGATGTCGAGGCCGGCCGCAAGCAGGGCCTCCAGCGCAGCCGCGTTGCCCTGGCCCGCCGCGTACACCGGTGCCGACTTGTTCATGCGGTCGACCGCATCGATGTGCGCCCCGGCGGCGAGCAGGCGCTTCACGAGTTCGGCATTGCCGCTGTAGCTTGCCGCCATCAACGGCGTGACCTGCTCGACCGAAGCCAGGTTCACATCGGCTTTCGCTTCGATCAAGGCAATGCCCATCGCTGCGTTTCCCTTTTCGCAGGCGATGAGTAAAGGCGTCTTGCCGACGCGATTGCGTGAATTCACGGCTGCGCCTTGTGCGAGCAATTCCTTCACCCGCGCGAGCTGGCCTTCTCTGGTGGCGACGAGCAATTGGGCGTTGGGACTCGGATCGGTCTGGGGCTGGGCCATGGAAGGCGTGGGAACCATCGACATGAGCAGTGCGCAACACCATGACATCAGCACGCAAAAGCGCAGGGAGGCCGGTCTCTTCATCGTTATTGTCCCCATCGAAAAATGCTGCAGTGCACCGAAAGAATTCCCTGTTCAGTGGACCCGATAGTCGATACGCTTGCAAGAGAGGCATGACAGCCGAACCGTCCGCGGACGGTCTGAATGCTGTTGCGGGCGCGCTTCCACCACGCGCTGCATCCTCGCCTCGCGAGCCGGTTCCCGGCCTCGCCGCGGTGGCAATAAGAAGGCAAACAACGCCTGAGGAGACCCGCGATGCCCAAGAAGTTCAAGACTCTTCGCGACCGGCGCTGCGCGCTCGTTGCAGTACCCGCGCTGGCGCTGTTTTCGGCGGCCGCCTTCGGGCAGGCCGAGGTGACAGGGCAGGCCGCTGCCACGGGCTCACCGGTACCGAAGACGATCTCGGTATCGCAGCGCCAGCTCGATGCCGCCGACAAGGAAGCGTCCAACTTCCTGCATTCGAACATGAGCTATGCGCAGACCCGCTACTACCCGGCGGCGCAGATCAACACGAGCAATGTCGGCAAGCTGCGACCGGCCTTCACCTTCCAGACCGAAGTGCTCGAGTCGATGGAGACTGCGCCGATCGTCGTCGATGGCGTCATGTACATCACCACCTCCTACAACCACATCTATGCGCTCGATGCCGCCACTGGCAAGGAGTTCTGGCACTACAAGCACAAGATGGGTCCGGTCACGACCTTCTGTTGCGGCCCGAACAATCGCGGTGTCGCCATCATGGGCGACCGCCTGTACATGGGCACCCTGGACGCCAAGCTGATGGCCTTCGATGCGAAGAGCGGCAAGGTGCTGTGGTCGACCCAGATCGGCGACCCCGAACTGGGCTACTCCGAGACCATGGCGCCGGTCGCCGTGGACGGCAAGATCCTCATCGGTACCAACGGCGGCGAGTACGGCATCCGGGGCTTCGTGAAGGCCTTCGACGCCAACGACGGCAAGCTGCTCTGGACCTTCGACACCGTGCCTGAAAAGGGGCACGAAGGCGTGTGGGCCGTCAACGACGCGACCCAGCGGAATCTCCATCGCGACATCGAAGCCGAGAAGGCACAACTCGCCAAGGGCGGCGACTTCTACAAGTCGCTGGGCGGTGGTGTCTGGATGGCGCCCGCTGTCGACAGGGAAACGGGCACCGCGTTCTTCGTGGTCGGAAACCCGAGTCCCGACCTCTACGGTGCCGAACGCCCCGGCGACAACCTCTATACCGACTCGATCGTCGCGGTCGACCTGAACACCGGCAAGTACAAGTGGCACTACCAGTACGTGCCGCACGACGTCTGGGATCTCGACGCCGTCTCCCCGGTGATCCTGACCGAGGCGAAGGGCAAGGACGGGAAGATGCGCAAGGTGGCGATCCACGGTGGCAAGACCGGACACATCTACGTGCACGATCGCGCCACCGGCGAGTTGATCCGCTTCAGCGAGGCGATGATCCCGCAGGAAAACATGTGGGTACTGCCGACCAAGGACGGCGCGCGCATGCTGCCCGGCGCCAATGGCGGCGTCGAATGGAGCCCGATGGCGGTCAACCCGAAGCTGCACCTGGCCTACGCGGCCAACCTGCACCAGCCGATGACCTACCACGTCGAAGAGGCCAAGTACCCCGGTGGCAAGCTGTGGCTGGGTGGCGCCTTCAAGGTGATTCCTTCCGAGCAGCAGTCGGGACGGCTCGTGGCGGTCAACATCGACAGCGGCAAGGTCGCTTGGAAGTTCGACACGGCGCAGCCGCTCATCGGTGGCGTCCTGGCCACGGGCGGCAATTTGGTCTTCAACGGCGAGGGCAATGGCCTCTTCCGTGCGTTCGACGCCAGGAACGGCAAGAAGCTCTGGGAATACCAGGCTGGTGCCGGCGTGAATGCGCCCCCAGTGTCCTACGCGGTCGGCGGCAAGCAGTACATCGCCGTCGCCGCGGGCGGCAACACGCAACTCGACTTCAAGCGCGGGAATTCGGTGATCGTCTTCGGGTTGCAGTGACCCCCCCCGTTGCTTGCTCACTGCGTGTAGCCGCCTCCCCCCTCGAGGGGGCAACAACAGCGGCCCGGCAAAGCCGGTTCCGCGTTGTTTTACGAACGCGCCTCGCTGCGCTTGCGGCTGGAGCGGTCGTGGCTTGTGGAGGTGCGGCGGCGCAACAGGCCGCCTCGCCACCGGCTGCGGTGCCGGCGAAGGCGGCGGCTTGCGCTGCCTGCCATGGGGCGGATGGGCAGCCTATCCAGTCGGTGTATCCGATCATCGCGGGGCAGACCTCGCGCTATCTCTACCTCCAGTTGCGCGACTTCCAGGAAGGGCGCCGGACGAACGAGCTCATGACGCCGATGGTCGCGGGCATGACGCGCGACGAGATGCGCGAGCTGGCGGATTACTTCGCCGCGCAGAAGCCGCCGCGCCAGCGTTTCACGCCGAACGCGGAGAAGGTGAAGCTCGGCGGCCTCAAGACGCAGGAGACGCTCTGCACGATGTGTCACCTCGGCGGCTTCGCCGGCCAGAACGAGGTGCCGCGCGTGTCGGGGCAGAACTACGACTACATCGTCAAGCAGCTCTCCGACTTCAAGGCACGCAAGCGAACCAACGATGCCGGGACCATGACCAGCGTGGCGAACACGCTGAGCGCGCAGGACATCGAGAACGTCGCGCATTTCCTCACGGGACTCTGAGCCGGCCCGCCGCGCTCACGTTGCAAGCTCGATCGGCGCCTCCTGCGCGATGTAGGGCACGTGCCGGAAATCGCGGATGTTGCTGACCTCGCCGTCGCGCCATCGAAGCTCGATGAAGTAGCCCGGTCGCACGCCGCCAGGCTCGCGCATCACGGCCAGTACTTCGCGGCCGTCCAGCCACGCCGGCACCAGGTGCCAGTCGACCTGCCGGTCGTAGTTCGTGAAATAGACGCCCACTTCGCGCCGGCCGGCCGCCTTGCGCCGCGACACAAGGTCGAGGCGGACCTCGTCGGCCAGCATGGCGCGGACGCCGTCCCAGTCGCGGGCGTTGAACAGGCTCGCATAGCGAAGCAATGCCGGCGAGATCGGTGTGCGCGGGCCGGGCGAAGCGGCTGCGGCAGCGGGCGCGTCCGACAACTGCTGCAGCAGCGTGCGCCCCCGATGCAGCGCCGCCTTGACCGCAGGCACGCTCAGTTCCAGTTCGGCGGCGATCTCGTCCAGCGAATGGTCGAGCACGTCCTTGAGGATCACGCTGCCGCGCTGCGCCGGCGCGAGTTGGAGGAAGCACGACAGCGCCGCGCGCAGCGCCTGGCTGCGCGCGAGCGCGTTGTCGGGCTCGCGCGCCTCGTCGTCGGCGACGTCCAGTGCTGTTTCGATCGGTTCGGTGCGCAGATGAGCCTCGTGCCGCCAGTGGTCGATCGCGCGGTTGTGCGCAATGCGAAACAGCCAGGGACGCAGCGGCGGCAACTCCTTCAGTTCCGACAACTGGTAGTAGGCCCGCGCCAGCGTGTCCTGCACCACGTCCTCGCCGTCGGCGACCGAGCCGGTCATGCGCGTGCAATAGCGGTGCAGGTCCGGCCGGATGTCGGCGACCAGCGCCAGGAACTGGCGCCGCCCCTCCTCGAGGGTCGCGATGATTTCATTGGCCGAAGAAGCCATACGAGCCGATCTCCGTCATGTCGACGGCGACCGGCGGCTCCTCGCAGCGGTCGCGGATGCCGGCCGCGAAGGCCTTGAACTCGGGCAACGATGTCAGCGCGTTGCTGCCATCGGGTTCCTCGTGCGATGAGATGTGCATGAAGCTCACGCCATCGGCGAGCCGGAAAGTGGCGTAGCGCAGGCCGGCGGGCTTGAGGCGGTGGAGTTCCTCGTAGACCTTGCGGCTGAGGCTCTCGTTCTCGGCCACGCGATCGGGCTTGAGCTTGTATCGCACCATGTGTTTCATGATCGGACCTTTCACCGGCGGCGCCGGAAATGATTGTGTGACAAAGACGATCGAGTGGCCCGAAAGGATGCGGTCCGGCCGCCTCTGCAAGAAATTCCGCCGGCGCCTATGCTCGCGGGCTTGCCCGGGCCGAACCGTCCGATTCGCGCCTGGTTCCCATGTTTCGCTCAAGGAGTCCTCTTCCATGCGTCACCATCCACTCGGCCGTACCGGTCTGTTCGTGTCCGAACTCTGCCTGGGCACCATGACCTTCGGCGGCACCGACGGCTTCTGGTCGAAGATCGGCGAGGTGCAGCAGGCCGATGCCGATCGCCTCGTCGGCGCCGCCCTCGACGGCGGCATCAATTTCATCGACACCGCTGACGTTTATTCGGGCGGCCTGTCGGAGCAGATCACAGGGCAGGCGCTGAAGAACCTGAAGGTGCCCCGCGAGAACGTCATCGTCGCGACCAAGGTGCTCGGCGAAACGGGCACGGGCCCCAATGCGCGGGGCGCCTCGCGCGGCCACATCATGGACGGCGTGAAGGCCAGCCTGAAGCGGCTGCAGCTCGACCACATCGACCTCTACCAGATCCACGGCTTCGATCCGGCGACGCCGATCGAGGAAACGGTGCGCGCCCTCGACCTGCTCGTGCGGCAGGGCCATGTGCGCTATGTCGGTGTATCCAACTGGGCCGCCTGGCAGATCGCCAAGGCGCTGGGCATCGCCGAACGCTGGGGGCTGTCGCGATTCGAATCGCTGCAGGCCTACTACACCGTCGCCGGCCGCGACCTCGAACGGGAGCTGGTCCCGATGCTTCGCAGCGAAGGCGTCGGGCTGATGGTGTGGAGCCCACTGGCGGGCGGGCTGCTCAGCGGCAAGTTCGGCCGCGACCAGCAGGGCGAGCAGGGCAGCCGTCGCACCACCTTCGACTTTCCGCCCGTCGACAAGGACCGCGCCTACGACTGCATCGACGCGATGCGCGTCATTGCGCAGGCACGCGGCGTCTCGGTGGCGCAGATCGCGCTCGCCTGGCTGCTGCACCAGCCGCAGGTGACGAGCGTCATTGTCGGCGCGAAGCGGCCCGAGCAGCTTGCCGACAACATGGCCGCCACGCAGGTTGCCTTGACCGCGGCCGAACTGGAACAGATCGACGCGGTGAGCCGCCTGCCTGCCGAGTACCCCGGATGGATGTTCGAGCGCCAGGGCGAATACCGTCGGAAGCAGGTCGCCGAATCGGCCCGCTGAGGCCATCGGCTCTCCCGCGATTGGTTGCGACAGCAGGCCCAATGCAACCGGTCTGCATACTTTTAGGGTTGTCACTCTCTTCGAAGTTTCGCCTTGTAGCCTAAGGTCTCGAAACATTCAGACACTTGGAGATCTTCGACATGGCATTGAGTTTCAAGCTTCTCGCGGTGGCGGGCGCTATCGCGTTTTCCGCCGGAGCCTTCGCGGCCGATCCGATCAAGATCGGCGTCGATGGGCCCTTTACGGGCGGGTCGTCTTCGATGGGCGTGAGCATGCGCGACGGCGTGCGACTGGCCACCGAGGAAATCAACAAGTCCGGCGGCGTGATGGGCCGGCAGATCCAATTGGTCGAGCGCGACGACGAGGCCAAGAACGAGCGCGGCGTGCAGATCGCCCAGGAATTCATCAACAAGGAAAAGGTCGTGGCCGTCGTCGGCTATATCAACACGGGGGTGGCACTGGCCTCGCAGCGATTCTTCCAGGACGCCAAGATCCCGGTGATGAACAACGTCGCGACGGGCTCCGTCGTCACGCATCAGTTCGACAAGGACCCTGACAACTACGTCTTCCGCAACGCGGCGCACGACAGCATCCAGGCGCCGATGATCGTCGAGGAAGCCGTGACCCGCCGTGGCTACAAGAAGGTCGCGATCCTGGCCGACTCGACCAACTACGGCCAGCTCGGCCGCGAGGACCTGGAGAAGGCGCTGGGCGCCAAGGGCATCAAGGCGGTCGCGGTCGAGAAGTTCAACATCAAGGACGTCGACATGACGGCCCAGTTGCTGAAGGCCAAGGAAGCCGGCGCCGAAGCCGTGCTGACCTACGGCATCGGTCCCGAACTGGCACAGATTGCCAACGGCATGACCAAGCTGGGCTGGAAGGTGCCGATCGTCGGCAGCTGGACCTTGTCCATGGCCAACTTCATCGACAACGCCGGCCCCGGCGGCGAGGGCGCGCGCATGCCGCAGACCTTTATCCAGGAGCCGACCACGCCGAAGCGCAAGGCCTTCATCGCCAACTACCTGAAGACCTTCAAGCCGAAGAACGACCGCATCGATTCGCCGGTGTCGGCCGCCCAGGGCTACGACTCGGTCTACCTGCTTGCCGCCGCGATCACCCAGGCCGGCAGCACCGACGGCCCGAAGATCAAGGCTGCACTGGAAGACCTGAAGACCCCGGTCGAAGGCGTGGTGACGACCTACAACAAGCCTTTCTCGAAGGATGATCATGATGCGATCACCGCGAACATCCCCGTGTTCGGCGAAGTGAAAGGTGGTCGTGTGGTCTACGCCAATGCCGACGACATGAAGAACGCCTCCCAGGTGCGCATGAAGAACATGGCCGCCAACGACGCGTTGATCCCGAAGAAATAAGCAGCGTCCCATGACGGCGCCGCCGCGGGTTCGCTCCCGCCGCGGCGCCTTTTTGTGCCACCGCATTGCAAGAACCGCCATGCAAATCCTGACCCAACTCATCTTCAGCGGTATCGCACTGGGCATGATCTACGCCGTCATCGCCTTCGGCTATCAGCTCACCTTTGCCACGTCGGACACGCTCAACTTCGGGCAGGGCGACGCGCTCATGCTCGGCGCGCTCGTGGGTCTGACTCTGGTCACGCTGGGCGTGAACTACTGGCTGATGATCCCGATCGTGTGTCTGTTCGGCGCCGTGCAGGGCGCAGTGGTGGAGCGCATCGGTGTGCGGCCGGCAATCAAGATCAAGTCGGAGTTCGGCTGGATCATGTCGACCATCGCGCTGGGCATCATCTTCAAGAACGTGGCGGAGAACGTCTGGGGCCGCGACGACCTGAAGTTCCCGTCGCCACTGCCGGAGGCGCCGATCAAGTTTCTCAATGCCAACGTGCTGCCGATGGAAATCCTGGTGGTGGTGGGCGCGGTTCTCATGATGCTGGCGGTGGAAGTCTTCAACCGCCGCTCGATCTACGGCAAGGCGGTGGTGGCGACTTTCAACGACCGAGACGCGGCAAAGCTCATGGGCATCAACACGGGGCTCGTCATCACCTTCTCGTATGCGCTGTCGTCGTTGACGGCCGCGTTCGCCGGTGTCCTGATCGCGCCGCTGACGTTGACGGGCGCGACCATGGGCGCGGTGCTCGGGCTCAAGGCCTTCGCGGTCGCGATCATCGGCGGGTTGACCAGCGGGATGGGCATCATCCTCGGCGGGATCATCCTCGGCATCGCGGAGACCACCACCGGTTTCTATCTCAGCACGGGCTACAAGGACGTGCCCGGTCTCGTGCTGCTACTGATCGTCTTGGCGGTGCGGCCAGCCGGCCTGTTCGGCAAGACCGCAATCAAGAAAGTCTGAGCGCAGCCTCGAAACCATCAATGAAAACCGGACGCCTTCTTCTCGCCCTCGCGGGCTTCGCCGCGCTGATGCTGTTCCCGATCGGCATCGACAACCCGTACTACATCCACCTGCTCGAGACCATCATGATCTACGCGATCCTGCTGTTCGGGCTGGACATCGTGGTGGGCTACACCGGGCAGGTCTCGCTGGGCCATGCGGGCCTGTTCGGCCTGGGTGCCTACACAGCCGGGGTGCTGGTCTACAAGATGGGCGCGCTGCTCATGGTGTCCCTGGTCGCGGCGGTGGGAGTCACCGCGCTGTTCGGCGCGATCCTCGCGCTGCCGGCCCTGCGGGTGACGGGGCCCTACCTTGCAATGGTCACGCTGGCCTTCGGCACGATCATCCAGATCCTCATCAATGAGATGAGCTTCATCACCGAAGGGCCGATGGGCATCAAGCTCAGCAAGCCGCCGCTGTTCGGCCACAAGCTCGACGAGCGCGAGTTCTTCTGGCTGGTCGCGGTGATGCTGGTGCTCTCACTCATCGTGGTGCACCGCATCCTGCGCTCGCACCTCGGACGCGCCTTCGAAGCGCTGCGCGGCAGCCCGGTGGCGTCGGACTGCATGGGCGTGTCGGTGTACCGCTACAAAGTCTACGCCTTCGTGATCAGTGCGGGCTTTGCCGGCCTGGCGGGCAGCCTGTATGCGTACTCCGAGCAGTACATCTCGCCGAACACCTACAACTTCGAGCTGACGGTGTTGTTCCTGCTGGCGGTGATCATGGGCGGTCGCAAAAGCCGCATCGGCTCGATGATCGGCGCGGCCATCATCGTGCTGTTGCCCAAGCTGCTCGATGACGTGGTGCTGTTCCGCTACGTGTCGGTGGGCCTGGCGGTGCTGGTGATGATCGTGGCCGCCGTGGGCATCCAGCGCCAGCGTGTCACGTCGAAGCAGATGGCGATCCCGGTGGTCGGCAGCATCGCGCTCGCGGGGCTGTCCTTCTCGCTGGAAACGATGACCGACTGGCGGCTCTCGATCTTCGGCGTGATCATGCTGTTCGTCGTGTACTACCTGCAGGACGGCATCGTCGGCTTCGTGCGCAATGCGCTCAACCTGCGGCGGCCGAAGGCGCAGGTCGAGGCGGTCGGGCCGGGCGTCGCGCCGTCCGATGCCGTGACGGTCGCCGCGTCGGGAAGCGGCGCGGCGGAAGTGCTCAAGGCATCGGGCGTGCTCATGCAGTTCGGTGGACTCAAGGCGCTGAACAACGTCGACCTGACGGTGCGGCGCGGCAGCATTCACGGCCTGATCGGGCCCAACGGCTCGGGCAAGAGCACGATGATGAACGTGCTGACCGGCATCTACGTGCCCACTGCGGGCGCCATCGAGTTCGGCGAGCGCTCCCTGGTCGGGCGCACGTCG
Organism: Variovorax sp. P5_A3; assembly: GCF_056400665.1. NCBI lineage: Bacteria > Pseudomonadati > Pseudomonadota > Betaproteobacteria > Burkholderiales > Comamonadaceae > Variovorax > Variovorax sp. P5_A3. Next base: position 275,542 of record NZ_JBFUKW010000010.1, read on the forward strand.
GCGGACATCGCGCTGTCGGGCATTGCGCGCACCTTCCAGAATGTGCAGCTCTTCGGCGAGATGACGGCGCAGCAGAACGTGCAGGTCGGCCTGCATCACACGTTCAGGAGCAACCTGTTCGACGTGGCCGTGCACACGCCGCGCTACAAGCGCGAAAGTGCCGCAGCGGCCAGCCGCGCGCTGGGCCTGCTGAAGTTCGTCGGGCTGGAAGAGTTCGCGACGGAGGAGGCGCGCAACCTGCCCTATGGCAAGCAGCGCCTGCTCGAAATCGCCCGCGCGCTGGCGCTCGACCCGCAACTGCTGCTGCTCGACGAGCCGGCCGCCGGTCTCACCGCACCGGACATCAAGGAGCTGATCGCCATCATCCGCAAGATCCGCGAACACGGCGTGACCGTGATCCTGATCGAGCATCACATGGACGTGGTGATGAGCATGTGCGACACCGTCTCGGTGCTCGATTTCGGCCAGAAGATCGCCGAGGGCGAGCCTGCCCAGGTGCAGTCGGACGAGAAGGTCGTCGAGGCCTATCTCGGCGGCCAGGAATCGGCGGCACCGGCCGCGCATGCCGCGTGAGGAGCCACCGATGCTGACCATCCAGAATCTTTCGGCCGGCTACGGCAAGGTGCAGGTGCTGCACGGCGTTTCGATCGAAGTGCCGAAGGGCAAGGTCGTGACGCTCATCGGCTCCAACGGAGCGGGCAAGACGACGACCATGCGCGCGGTGTCGGGAATGATCCGCGCGACCTCCGGCGAGATCACGCTCAACGGCAAGCGCATCGACGGCCTGGAGTCCTACCACATCGCCAAGCTGGGGCTCGCGCATTCACCCGAGGGTCGGCGCGTGTTCGCGACCATGAGCGTGACCGACAACCTGACGCTGGGCGCGTTCCCGCGCCTCACGGGCAGTCGGCCGCGCGGCGACGTGGCGGGGGACCTGGAGCGCGCGATGGAACTCTTCCCGCGTCTCAAGGAGCGCCGCACGCAGCTGGCCGGCACGCTGTCGGGCGGCGAGCAGCAGATGCTCGCCATGGCGCGCGCCGTGATGCTCAACCCCGAGGTCGTGCTGCTCGACGAGCCGTCGATGGGGCTCGCGCCCATCCTGGTGGCCGAGGTGTTCCGCATCATCGAGCGGCTCAAGCAGGAGGGCGTGACGATGCTGTTGGTCGAGCAATTCGCGGCCGCCGCGCTGGGCGTGGCCGACTACGGCTATGTGTTGGAGAACGGCCGCATCTCGCTGCACGGGCCGGCGGAGAAACTGCGCAACGATCCGGGCGTGAAGGCGGCGTACCTGGGTGGCGGGCACTAGGGCCCGGATTTGCCCTGGGGCTCGATCGCCCACTCCGCGGCCCTGCGTGCATGGATGCGCGTCGTGTCGAACAGCGGCACCGCGGCGTCCGTCTGGTCGACCAGAAGCGAAATCTCCGTGCACCCAAGAATGATGGCCTGCGCGCCCTGGCTCGCGAGGTCGGCGATCACGCGGCGGTAGGCCGTGCGCGATGCCTCGACGACCTTACCGAGACACAGCTCTTCGTAGATGACCCGGTGAACCATGTTGCGGTCCTGCGCGTTGGGCACCAGCACTTCGAGTCCGTGGCGCTCGCACAGGCGATCCCGATAGAAGGCCTGCTCCATCGTGAAGCGCGTGCCGAGCAGGCCGACGGTCGAATGGCCGCCGTCCTTGATTTCCTCGGCTGTCGGATCGGCGATGTGAAAGAGCGGAATGCCGACCGCCGACTCGATGTGCGAGGCCACCTTGTGCATCGTGTTCGTGCACAGCACCAGGAAATCCGCGCCGGCCGCCTGGAGCGAGCGCGCCGCATCGGCCAGCATCGCACCCGCCGCGTCCCAGTCGCCGGCATGTTGCAGCCGCTCGATCTCATGGAAGTCGACGCTGTAGAGGATCAGCTTTGCGGAATGGAGGCCGCCGAGGCGCGCCTTGATCGTCTCGTTGATTTCCCTGTAGTAGGGCACGGTCGATTCCCAACTCATGCCGCCGATGAGGCCGATGACTTTCACTGGTGCTCCACGCAGATGCCGACGCCGGGCGTCCGATGCGACGATGGTAGGCCCGAAGCGGCCGGACATAGTTTCTCGCAATGAGAATCTAGTATTGAATCGAGATTAAATTCTTGCAATGAGATTATTGTCTCATTAGAGTTCGCATCCATCCCAACCAAGATTCCGCTGGAGGACCCGAACCATGGCACTGACCCGCGCACAGATGGACCGCAAGATCGACGAGCACTTCCACTTCGAGGCCAATGACGACGTCGAAGGTGTCCTGGCGACGCTCTCGCCCGATGTCGAGCACGACATCGTCGGTTCGCCGACCGGGCCGACGCGTGGTCCTGCGGGCGCGCGTCCGTTCTACGAAAGCCTGTTCGGCGACCTGTCGGACAGCAAGATCGAATGCCTGCGCCGGCTCTACGGCGACGGTTTCCTGGTGGACGAATCAATGTGGCGCGGCAAGGCGCTGGGCCGGCCCTTCGGCCTCGAAGGCAGGGGGCGACCGCTCGAATTCCGCCTGCTGCATGTGGTCGAGTTCGCCGAGAGCGGCGACATCCAGCGCGAGAACGTGTGGCTGGACCTCGCGTCCATCATCCAGCAGTTGCCGCAAGACTGAAGCCGGACACGATGCGCATGCGGATCGAGCAGGCTTCCTCCGCCAACGGCGGACGCTCCAACCAGCGCAGGCGCACGCGCAAGGACCTGCTGCAGGCGGCGTCGCGATTGCTGAAGCAGGGCCGCAAGCCCAGCCTGGAGGAGATCGCCGAGGAAGCGGCCGTTTCGCGCGCCACGGCCTACCGTTACTTTCCGAACGTGGACGCGCTGCATCGCGAGGCTTCGCTCGACATGGTCGCCCCCGAGGCCGCGGACGTGCTGCACGGCATGCAGACCCAGGACCCCGTGTCGCGACTGGAGCGTGTCGACGGTGCGCTGAACGACATGATGGCGACCAACGAGGCGCAGTTGCGAATGATGCTCGCGCACTCGGTCGAGAGAGTCGTGCGTGGCGAGCAGGGCGGCGAACTGCCCGCCCGCCAGAATCGGCGGACACCGCTGATCGAGGCCGCGCTGGAGCCCGCGCGCGGGCAGTTCAAGCCAGCCGCATTCAGGAACCTGAGCCACGCGCTGGCCCTGATCATCGGCACCGAGGCGATGGTGGTCTTCAAGGACGTGCTGCAACTGGACGATGCGGAAGCGCTGAAAGTCAGGCGCTGGGCGATCCGGGCGCTGGTGGAGGCGGCGAGGAAGCCGGGCTGAGGCCGCCGTTCATTTCGAGTCTTCTCGCCCGTGCGCCCAGCCCGGAACCGAAAGGTAGTAGCGCAACGCCTTGCCCTGCCCCGTGGTGTGAAGCAGGCCGCGTTGAAGCAGGTCGGACAAGTCGCGTGTGGCGGTGGCTTTGGACGCGGTCGTCATCTTCAGGTACTTGTCGACGTTGAGACCGCCCAGGAAGCCGCCGTCGCCGGCGTCGAGCAGGCGCTTGAGCAATTGACGCTGCCGGTCGTTGAGGGGCGCGCGTGCGTGCGCGGCCCAGAAGCGCGATTTGTCGAGCGTCGCCTGCATCACGTCCATCGACCTGCTGCACGCCTTGCCGAACGCATCGGCAAACCAGGTCACGAAGGCTGTCACATCGACACCGCCCGACTGCGCCGCTGCAAGCGCGTCGTAGTAGCCGCGGCGGTCGGCAAGCATCTGGCGCGACAGGCTGTAGAGCCTCGTCGGTGCGCCCACGTCCTGCGCCAGGGCCATGTCGGCGATCGCTCGGCCGATTCGTCCGTTGCCGTCCTCGAAGGGGTGGACCGTCTCGAACCACAGGTGCGCGATCGCTGCGCGTGCGAGGCCATCGAGCGCCGGCTTGCGGTCGATGGCGGGGCGCGTTGCCTCGAACCACGCCAGGAACGCGTCCATCTCGCCCGTGACCGCCGACGAAGGCGGCGCGGTGTAGTGCACGACCTCCCTGCCGGGAAGGCCGCTGACGATCTGCATCGGATCCGCGTGGTCCCTGTAGCGGCCGATGGCAATGCGCCGGATTCCCGCGGTCCCGCCCGGGAAGAGGGCCGATTGCCAGCGGCAGAGCCGGTCCGTGTCCAACGCCTGCGCAAATTCGTCAGTGGCATCCTGCATGACCTCGACCAGGCCTTCGATGTGGCGACTGGAAGGCCCGGAATCTTCGTGGCCGAGATGCCGAAGGACGGAGGACCGCACGGCGGCGAGTTCGAGTCGCTCGCCTTCGATCGCGGCCGTCGCAATGGCTTCGTGCGTCCACAGTTCCTCGGCGACGTGCTGCATGTCCGACAAGCCGATCGCACGCGCCATGCCGTTGACCTGCCCTTGGAGTTCGCGCGCCCGCAACAACGCTGGACCGGCGGCAGCGAGGTCGTAATGCAGGTTCGGCCATCCGGCGTCCTGCCAGATGTAGCGCTTCTTGGAGACCATGAGCCGTATTTTAGCAAATACGGCTCAAAAAATGAGCCGTATTTGCCCATTTGCGGCTCACCCGAAGGTCCGCGCGAGCAGGGATTCGAACGTCGCCTCGGCGCCCTTGAGTATCAGCGCCTCGGTCGCCTGGGCCGTCGCCGTGGCTTCCGCATAGCGTGCGAAGGCGAGTTGCTTGTCCAGCGGGGGCAGCATGACCGGCAGCGACTTCAGGTCCTGCTGGTTGAGGCTTGCCTGGTTGATCGCGCGCTTGGCATTGATCTGGAAGTGCCGCCGGGTGCGGCTGGTCTGGAGCGCCGCGAAGACATAGCGCGGCAGCGCGTGTTCGGGGTCCATCACGAGTCGCATCATGTTCGACTCGAACACCGTCGGCTCCGCCAGCGCCGGGATCAGCACGCTCTTGCCAAGGTGCTCGGGGCTGTTCACGCGGTTGACGATGATGTCCCCCTCGGCCAGCGCGTACCGCTGGACCTCGTCATCGTCGAGTCGCAGGCGCTTGATCTGTGTCGGGTCGCTCAACTCGCCATCGCGAAAGCTGTCGATGCGCACGATGGGCGTGCCCGCGCCGTAGGCCGACTTGTGCTTGTACAGGCCGTTCTGCGGATTGATCTTGAGCAGGCTGCCGAGCGGCACGACGGGCCAGCCCTTCGGGTTGGTCGTCGAGTCGCCGAACAGGTCGAAGAACAGGGCCGGCACCAACTGGATCGTCTTCTCGCGGATGTCGCGCCGCAGGCGGATCACGCTCTGCGCACACTGGAGGATGTCGACGATGCGCTGCTGGGCCTTCAGGTCGGGCAGCGGCAGCTTCTGGTCAAGGATGCCCGAATCGGACACGGCCGGGTACAGCGCGCCCGTAGCGAGCTTGCACACGCTGCGGATGAAACGGCTGGAGCGGACGAAGAAGTACAGGTATTCGGACATCACCCGCGGCGTCGCCCGCAACACGCAGAACGCGGTGCTCGCGACTTCCCCATCGAGCGAATCGGGCACCAGCGCGACCGCGTTGAGATTCGGGCGCACGGTGGAGACCAGCACATCGCCCTTGCGCATCAGCCTGCGCGCACGGCTCGGGGCCTCGGCGCCCATCATCGAGCGGGCGCCGGTGATGGCCTTCCTCTTGTTGTCGACGGCGGCGACGTCGACGTAGGTGAATGGGTCGTTCGGCCAGGCGGACGGGTTCATCGTGCCCGTTTTCGCCTCGACCACCTCCCTGAGCGCTACCCTTGGCACCGTCATCCATCCGACTCCGCAACCAGCATCCGAAGCGTTTCCGTCTCCTTGACACATTCCAGTTGAAGCGCGATCAGGTCGTCGATCAATTCGAGCGGCTTGCGATGCTCGGCCTGCGCTTCGGTCAGTGGCCGGTAGCGGCTGGCCGACAGGTTGTAGTCGTTGGCGCGCAGCGTAGGCGCATCGGCAAACCACCACTTCTCGTTCCACTCGGCCTCGGGCTCGCGCGCCTGCCATTGCGCGAGCGATTCATCGCGCTGCGCATAGGCCTTTGCGAGCCGGGGCAGGTCGTCCTTGTCGGTGGGTGTGTCGTGGTTCGCGTTGAGCGCATAGCCATCGTTCTCGACGTGCAGGAAGAGCACGTGCTCCGTCTGCCCGTGCTTGCGAAAGAAGAGCACCGAGGTCTTGACCCCCGAATAGGGCTGGAACACCCCACCTGGCAGGCTCATGACCGCATCGACCTGCGTGGTCTCCACGAGCTGCCGACGCAGCGCCTTGTGCGCCGCGGTGGGCCCGAACAGCACGCCCTCTGGCACCACGACGGCGGCGCGTCCTCCGGCTTGCAGGCTGTCGAGGATGTACTTGAGGAAGAGCAGTTCGGTGCTGCTGGTGGCGCCGACGCGCACCTCCTCGGCGATGCGGTCCTTGTCGACGCGGCCCGAGAACGGCGGATTCGCCAGCACCACGTCGAAGCCGTCGAGGGGCAGGCCCAGCTCGGCCTTCTGCCTGTCGTCGAGCACGGCGGTCAGCACGTTGCGGTGCAGGATGCGAACATTGGCGAGACCGCGCAGCGTGAGGTTCATCGTCGCGAGCCGCACCATCTTCGGATCGACGTCGTTGCCGAAGAAGGTTCCGGCTTGAAGGATGGCGATTTCCTCCGGCGTGAGGCGGTCGCCAAGTCCGCGCCGCTGCAGCTTGCCTTCGACCTCGGCCTCCGTGATGGCCTCGGGCGACGAATGGGCGAGGCGGATGTGGTTGTAGGCTGCCACGAGGAAGCCCGCCGTGCCCGCGGCCGGGTCGTAGATCGTCTCGCCGAGGGTCGGGTCCACCATTTCGACGATGCCGCGGATGATGTGGCGCGGCGTACGGAACTGGCCCAGCTCGCCCGCCTGCCTGATCTGGCGCAGCACATGCTCGAACAGGTCGCCCTTGGTGTCGGAGTCCGAGCCGGCCAGCCCGAGGCCGTCCACCAGTTCGATGACCTGCGCGAGCACCGTCGGCTCGCTGATGCCGAGGCGGGCGCCGCGCATGAAGTCATGCGCCCCCGCGGCGCCGATCTCGGCGAAGAAGGGGAACACCTCGTCGCGCACGAAGCCGACGAGTGCGTCGCCGGACAGTTGGCCAGCCCATGCGGACCAGCGGAATCGGTTGCGGGGAATGGTCGGCGTGCCGGTCCGCAGCGCGCCGGACGGCAGGTTGCCGTCGTGGGCGGACGGGGCAGAGGTATTCGTCGGATTCCTCAGCGTCCATTCGCCACTGAAGACGCTCACGAAGGGCGCCTTCAGGACTTCGGCGCGCTGCCGGTTCTCGTCGTCGATGCTCTCGAGGAGATAGAAGAAAAACAGGAACGACAACTGCTCCGCGTTGCTGACGGGGTCGGGGTAGCCGCCGCCGAACAGGTAGTCGCGAATCTGGTCGATCGACCGTCGCATTTCAGCGGTCAGTGGCATGGGGACGGGGCTTGGGCGATTCGCATGGTGAGCCCGCGAGTCTAAGAGGCAAATCGACGGCCGACGCCCGGTCGCGAGCTGTAGCAAACTTCGGGAACCCGGCGATGCCGACCTTTCCAGAGAAAAAAAGCCCCATGACCCAGAATCCGCCCGACTTGGAAGTCCTCCCGCGTGACATTTCCGCCTACCGCGAGGGCAACACCGGCATCGACTACGTGCACCGCTTCGAATCCGGCCAGCCCGGCCCTCACGTGCTGATCAACGCATTGACCCACGGCAACGAGATCTGCGGCATGGTCGCAGCGACCCATCTCCTGGACACCGGCGTGCGGCCGAAGACCGGCACGCTGACGGTGAGCTTCGCGCACGTCGAGGCCTACAACGCCTTCGACGCGGAAAAGCCGTTCGACAACCGCCAGATCGTGCACAACCTCAATCGCGTGTGGTCCGACGAATGGCTGGACGGGCCCGAGGACAGCCCCGAGCTGCGCCGGGCACGCGAGTTGCGGCCAGTCGTGGCTGCCGCAGACCACATTCTCGATATCCACTCGACCAGCCAGGACGTGGTGCCTTTCTGGGTCTACCCCGCGTTCGATCGCAATGCCAAGGTGGCGCTGGCGATCGGGCTGCCTTCGGTGCACCTGGTGATGCCGAGCGGGCTTGGGTCCGGCACACCGCTGATCCAGCACGGCATGCACGCCGGTCCCGATGCGCCGGGCGCCGCGATGGTGGTGGAGTGCGGCCAGCATTTCAAGCAGTCGGCGGCCGATCTCGCGACGGAGGTCACGACGCGATTCCTGGCGCATTTCGGCCTGGTCGACAAGGACCCGGCGACGCCCGCGCCCGAAGCGCAGCGGCGCTTCGAGCTGCTGCAGACCCACGTGATCCAGTCCGAGGACTTCCGCTTCGTGCGCCCGCTGATCGGCTTCGAGACCTTTGCGAAGGGCGAGTTGATCGCGACCAACGGGCCGGACGAGATTCGCGCGCCGTGCGACGAGTGCACGATCTTCATGCCGGCGCAGCGGGTGATCGTGGGGCGTGAGGCGGTTTATCTGACGAGGCCGTTTTGAGGGTCGCTGGATGGTGATGCTCTGATTTGCGTCAACATTTTTGTTTATACTGGCGGCGGGCGTGTTGGCGCATCCGGCTGGATGGACGTGCCAAAGCCTCCTTGTCGCCGAGCGATAGCTGCGCAAAGATGCTGCAAGTCGGGGAGAGGGTTCCGAGGGAGCACGTGATCAACTTGACCAGGATCGGGGTGCGGAATGGCAACTGCAAATAGTCGAGCGACAACCAACCGCGCTCATCCACTCTGCCACGTCGTACCAAGGAGTTGGGTGGAGGTCTGCGCAAGGCGATCCTTCATCAGCTCGAAATCAAAGATTGATATTTCCTATGTTTAGCTATCCGGCAAAAGTGACGCGGGATGGTGATGGCTACTTGGTGACGTTCCGGGATATCCCGGAAGCGATGACTGGCGCCGAGGACCGAGCCGAAGCGATCGAACTGGCGGTTGATGCCTTGACGACGGCAATGGACTTCTATTTCGAGGACAGGCGGCCCGTGCCATTGCCTTCTCCTCTGAAAAGAGGGCAGATCGCAGTGGATCTGCCCGCAAGCGTTTCGGCGAAGATTCTTTTGCTCAACGAAATGATTGCCCAGGGCAAGCGCCCGGCAGAATTGGCGCGCCTCATGCACGCGCGCCCTCAAGAGGTGACGCGCCTCATCGATCTGCATCACCCAACGAAGATCGACACGATCGCCGCAGCCTTGCAGGCCATGGGAAAGCGACTCGATCTCCGGATTGCCTAGAACCCCCGTGCGGGCGGGCTTGAGGAATTATTTCCCCCAGCTGTCCCTCATCCCCGCAGCCCTGTTGAACACACATTGGCCTGCGTCGCTCTTGCGGGCGTCCAGCACGAAGTAGCCATGCCTCTCGAACTGGAACGGCGCGCCTTCTGCCGCTGCGGCCAGTGAAGGCTCGACGTAGGCCACCGTGGTGAGCAGGCTGTCGCGATTGAGCTCTTCGAGCAGTTCGCCGCTGCCAGGCTGAGGTGCCGCGAACAGTCGTTCGTAGAGCCGAACTTCGGCCTGCAGCGCGTCGGCCGCGGCAACCCAGGAGATGTTGCCCTTGACCTTGATGGCATCCGCGCCGGGCGTGCCGCTTTTGGTATCTGGCACCAGCTTCGCCTGCACTTCGATCACCTTGCCATCCGCGTCCTTCGTGCCGCCGGTGCACTCGATGACGTGGCCGTACTTCAGGCGCACCTTGTTGCCCGGGAACAGGCGGAAGAAGCCCTTGGGCTGCACTTCCTCGTAGTCGGTGCGTTCGATCCACACCTCTCGGCCGAGCTTGAAGTCGCGGCGGCCCATCTCGGGGTGATGCGGATGGACCGGCGCCGTGCAGTCGTCCAGCACGTCGTCGCCGCCCATGAGTTCGCCCCAGTTCGTGATGATGAGCTTCACCGGGTCCAGCACGGCCATGGCGCGCGGGGCGATCGGGTCGAGCGTGTCGCGCAGCGCGGCTTCGAGGCTCGCATAGTCGATCCAGCCGCCCGACTTGGTCACGCCCGAGCGTTCGCAGAACAGCCTGAGCGCGTCCGGCGTGTAGCCGCGGCGGCGCAGGCCGGCGAGGGTGGGCATGCGGGGGTCGTCCCAGCCGTCGACGTGGCCTTCCTCGACCAGTTGGCGCAGCTTGCGCTTGCTGGTGATGACGTGGGTGACGTTGAGCCGCGCGAATTCATATTGGCGCGGATGCGGCGAAGCGATCAGGCCGCCTTCGGCGAGCCGGTCGAGCAGCCAGTCGTAGAAGGGGCGCTGGTCCTCGAATTCGAGCGTGCAGAAGCTGTGGGTGATCTGTTCCAGCGCGTCCTCGATGGGGTGCGCGAAGGTGTACATCGGGTAGATGCACCACTTGTCGCCGGTGTTGTGGTGCGTCGCACGGCGAATGCGGTACAGCGCGGGATCGCGCATGTTGATGTTGGGGCTCGCCATGTCGATCCTGGCGCGCAGGACGGCGGCACCGTCTTCCAACCTGCCGTCGCGCATCGCGCGGAAGCGAAGGAGGTTTTCCTCGGGCACGCGATTGCGGAAAGGGCTGTCGGTGCCAGGCGTATTGAAGTCGCCGCGGGTGGCGCGGATCTCCTCGGCGCTCTGTTCGTCGACGTAGGCGAGGCCGGCGCTGATCAGGTACTCGGCCGCGCGATACATGAAGTCGAAGTAGTTGCTCGCGAAATATTCGTGCTCATTGGGCTCGCCGGGGTGGGCGGGGTCGTCGGCCAGCACGGCGTTGTAGCCGAGCCACTTCACGGCATCGCGGATCGCGTCGACGTATTCCTGTTCTTCCTTTTCGGGGTTGGTGTCGTCGAAGCGCAGGTGGCACACGCCACCGTACTCCTTGGCCAACTCGAAATTGAGCCAGATGCTCTTGGCGTGGCCGATGTGCAGGTAGCCGTTGGGTTCGGGCGGAAAGCGCATGCGCACCTTGGCGGGGTCCAGCATGCCCTGTGCGTGGTGGGCGGCGTCGCCCGGGGTGCCGCCCCATCTGCGGCTGGAGTAGATGCCCTGTTCGAGGTCGCTTTCGATCACATGGCGCAGGAAATTGCTTGGCTTGGCGGAGTCGTTGTCTGCAGGGGAAGTCATCTGCTCATTCTAGGTGGGGCTCCAGAGGCGTTACGTTTGGCAACTTTCTTCACGAAGCGGCGTACACCGGGTTGACACTTGGCGCGTTCAATACAGACAAGGCGGCCAAAACCCGCCTCTACAGGAGTTTGAAATCATGAGCGTCACTCGTTCCACTATCTTCAAATGGGCTGCTGCCGCAGCGGTCGCGACGGGCGCACTTTTTGCCTCCGCCGCGGCCAGCGCTGGCAATGTGGCCTGGTCGGTCGGGGTCAATGTGCCGGGCATCGCGGTCGGCGTGGGCGCCCCCATTTATGCGCCGGCACCGGTCTACTACCCACCCGCACCTGTGTACTACGCGCCGCCGCCGGTGTACTACCGTCCGGCACCTGTCTACTACGGCCCGCCGCGCGCTTACTACGGCCCCCCGCGTGGCTACTATCGCCCAGCCCCGGGCTACTACCACGGCCATCGCGGAAACTGGCGCTGAGCCGAATCAGATCACCTGCTGTCACATGACGAAACCGGCCCTCCAGGGGGCCGGTTTTTTCTTGGGCGTCGACTTTGTACTTACATCGCTCGAAAGAGATGGGCGTAGAGCCGGCTGACCGGGATCTTTTCCGCGCGGCCTCTCAGGGTCAGGTGTTGCTTGCCGGCTTCGTCGCGATGCACGAGCTCGATCGCGTCGCTGCGCACGACGACGGCGCGATGCACCTGCCAGAAGACGTTGGGATCGAGTTGCGGCAGCAATTGCTTCAGCGGCGTGCGGATCAGGTATTCGCTCGTGGCCGTCAGTACGCGGACGTATTTGTCGGCAGCTTCGAAGTACTGCACCTCGTCGATGGGCACCATCCGCACGCTGTTGCCCGATGAGCCGGCTTCGCTGGCGGCGATGAGCTTGATCGGCCCGCCGTTGCCCGAAGGCGCACCATCGCCGGCGGCTGCAAGGACCTTGCGCCATTGCGCGAGCGTATTCGCGAGCACGTCGTCGGCCGGCAACGACGGCGACGCACGGGATTCCAGCGCCTGTTGCAGCCGGCCCACGGTGCGGCGCAGGCGCTCGGGTTGCACCGGCTTCAGCACGTAGTCGATGGCCTGGGCATCGAAGGCGCGGGCCGCGTATTCGTCGTAGGCGGTTACGAAGACCAGTTGAGGCATCGGTGCCTCGTCGACCGGCCAGGTGTCCGCGAGTTCGGCGGCGACCCCCAGTCCGTCGAGGCCCGGCATGCGAATGTCGAGAAACAGGACCTGCGGCAGTCGTTCCAGCGCCTCGCGCACCGCGCTCCGGCCGTCGCCCACCGTGGCCAGGATCTGAAGCTCGGGCCAGGCGGCGGCGAGTTCGGCGCGCAATGCCTGGGCCAGCAACGATTCGTCTTCGGCGATGAGGGCGGTCGGCTTCATGTCGGCAGGGGAAAGGTGATGGTGGCGCGCGTGCCGCCGGTGGCGAGCGGGGTCAGGGTCATCGTGCTTTTCGCGCCGTAGACGGTCGCAAGACGCTCTCGCACCTGGGCTACGCCGAAACCACTGGATTCCGAGGGCTCGGGTGCATTGCCGATGCCAACGCCGGTGTCGCTCACGTCAATGGCGAGCTGTGCACCTTCTCGACGGGCGCGCACGATGATCTCGCCGCCGTTCACTTGCGGTTCCAGGCCATGGCGGATGCTGTTTTCCACCAGCGGCTGCAGCATCAGTGGCGGCACGAGCACGGCGCGGAGTTCGTCAGGCAGATCAAGCGTGTAGCGCAGGCGGTCGCCCATGCGCACCGACATCAATTCGAGGTAGTCGCCGAGCCGGTCGAACTCGGCGGCGAGCGGATGCGCCAGTGCGCGCGAGCCGCCGAGCGTCACGCGCAAGTAGCTGTTGAGGCGGTCTAGCATGGCCACCGCGCGCGGCGGGTCGGTCGTGATGAGCACGCGCAGGTTGGCCAGGGTGTTGAAGAGCATGTGCGGCTCGAGCTGGGTTTCGAGCAGCTTGAGACGCGCATCGGCGGCGTCGCGCTGGGCGAGGGCGATGGCGCCTTCGAGGTACTTGCTCTTGCCGCGGCTGTAATAGAAATAGCAGATCGCGATGCCGGCGACGCCGGTGATGACCAGCGTCGACGCGAACTTGTGCGGCGCGAAAGTCCAGAACTCGAGCAGCGGCGCGCCGGTCCACGCGTCGCCGATCACATTCCCGCCCAGGAATCCCGCCGTGATCCCCACCGCCACCAGCACCACGCCCTTGGCGCCGTTGGGCCACAGCTTCGAGGGATCTGGACTCATCATCAGCCGCCCGATGTCAATGACGAACCAGCTGATCAGCCCGATGGAGAGCGAGTAGACGAATTGCGCCCCCCAGCCGCCGCGGCCGGAGATGGCGAGCGCGATGGCGATGAGAGATGAAAAAACCGCCGTCGTCAGGGCATGCCGCAGCAAGTCAACGCCGTTCTCGCGCGTCATGTTGCGCCTGAAGGTGGCGATCACGAGAACTCTCCTGTCATGGCAGGAGATTCTGGACGAAGAAGTCGCGCATGGCTGCGTACACCGCGTCGAGCGTGCGACGGTCGAAGCCGGGCGGGTCGTTCAGCAGCCGTGCGGCGCGTGCCGGCAGGTCGGGCGGCATGGGCGAAAGGATCGAACCGTGGCCGGCCTCGGTCATGTCTGCCAGCAGCACGCAGCCCGCGCACGCGGCGCTGACCGCGTCGATGTGCCAGTGCGGCGCGAGCCAGGCGTCCTGCCCGGCGCGCACGAGGCCGAGCGGAATGCGCGGCGTCGACAGCGTGGCCATGTCGATCGGCACCGCCATCGGCACGGCGGCGACGGCGACCGCGATGCGCGGATCGGTCCATGCCTCGAGCGCGGTCTCGTTGTCGAACTTCGATCGGATCACCCGGCGCGCCACGGCCAGGCGAAGCGCGTCGAGCGGACTGCCCGTCAGTTCGGTACTGAGTCCGACGCACGTCGGGAAGTCTTCCGCGAGGTGGGCATCGCAGTGCCGGGCGAGGAGCGCCGGAGACCAGCGCGCCCCGGCCAGCGTCAGGGCGGTCAGCCCGCCAGCCGACATGCCGTAGACGCCGACACGCTTCAGGTCGAGCACCGAAGCGAAGCGCGGGTCGGCCGCCATCGCGTCGATCGCCTGGGTCACCTCGTGCGGCCGGTGCCGCCAGGAGACCGGGCCGACCGCGCTGTGGTCGTGCCAGTTATCGCCCGCATGCTCCGGCACGGCCACGGTGAAGCCTGCCGTCACCAACATGTGCGTCAGGTCGGTGAACTCCCAAGGCGAACCGCCCGAGCCGTGCGAGATGACGATCAGGCGGCGGTTGCCGGCGGCGGGCACCGCATCGATAGCGAAATTGAGGGAGTAGGGGCCGCGCTGCACCGGCACGGCGGGCGCGGCGGTCGGGTAGAAGACGGTGACAGGCCCGGAGTCCGTCGGTGCAGGCAGCACGGTGACCCCGGTGGCCGCTTGCGCGGCCGAAGCCAGGACGCAGGCGGCCACCAGCGCCAGCCGCCTCCAGAGCGAAACCCTCACCACGGATCTCCCTTCGCGCCGGCGAGCTTGGCGCGTTCATGCTCGACCATCCTCTCCAGCAGGTTGCCACCTGGCGCGAACAGCCACACGGCCAGTCCGTGCAGGGCAAGCCCCAGGCCCCAGCCGAGGGCGGGGTAGATGGCCCATCGATGCCCGCTGGAAACCGAGAGCACGACCAGCATCAGGTTGACGGCCAGGTACGCCGCAGCGTGAATGAACCATCCGATCTTGACCCCGGCACGGCGGCGGGCGAGACGGTCTATGTCCTTGGTGGTCATGGCGATGCTCCTTCGAGGTTTCAGATGGCCAGGGTTGCGCGGTCGGCCTGTATCGCAACGCGCCAAAGGCGGATCGCGCGGCCCATGAAGATTCCGCTGAATGCGCCGTAGAGCGCACTGATGACCACGGTGAACGAGGCCTGATGCGCGATTTCCGGGTGCATGGCGAGCAGTACGCCCACGACATACTTGGTGAAAAAGATGCCCATCATCAGCAGCAACGGTACGGCACTGCCCGCAACGTGGAACCGGCGCGATGCCGCGTCATAGCGTGTGGTGGACGGCGCGCCACGCTGCAGCACCACGCCGAGCAGCGCGCAGGCCATCACGGCCCAGGCCAGCAAGGCCATCGGCGACTGTCCGAACCCCGAGGCAACGCCATAGACGGACAGGCCGGTCATGCCCGCGGACATCAGCGTCACCCGCGCGAGGCTCACGCTGCGGGCCAGCAGTTGCTTGGCGCCGAGCCAGAGCAGGGTGGCGAAGAGGATGAACACCCACTTGGGCGTATGGGCAAGGATCTGGGTCAGCATCAGCATGAGGTTCTCCGTGTCGATGGGCGGACTGTGCCGATTGCTCGCGACGCCCGCCATGCGCATGCGACGAACTGCTTTTGGGCGGCGCCAGTTGCATTCCGCCGTCGCCGGATGCAGACGTGCATGGCGGCTTTACCGAGGCTTTACGGTTGGGACGGGCTGAGCGCTACGATTCGGCGCTCCACTACGGCCTGCTGCCAATAAGCCCAACCTCCAATGTCGTCTCCCATTTCCGAGCCTTCCCCGACCGCCCACCCCGCCCCCCGGGCTCCCTCGCGCCGGCGCCGGTGGGTGGGCAGCCTCGTGGCGCTGCTGGTCGTGGTCGGCCTGGCGTGGGGCGCGTGGTACCTGATCAAGCGCTCGGGCGAACCGACCGGGCCGAGGGGCAACTTCGGCGGCGCCAGTTCCACAGTGGGTCATGCCTCGGCGCGGCGGGCCGACCTGCCGATCGTCATCGATGCGCTGGGCACGGTGACTCCGCTCGCCACCATCACGCTGCGGCCGCAGGTCGGTGGCGTGCTGACCGAGGTGCTCTACACCGAAGGCCAGTCCGTGAACAAGGGCCAGCTCCTGGCACGCATCGACCCGCGCCCCTACGAGCAGGCATTGATGCAGGCCCAGGGCACCCGCGTGCGCGACGAAGCTTCGCTCGAGGCGGCACGCGTCACGCTGTCGCGCTACCGCACGCTCCTGACCCAGGATTCGATCGCGCGGCAGGATGTCGACACCCAGGCCGCATTGGTCAAGCAACTCGAAGGTACCGTGATCACGGACCGCGCCGCCGAGGCCGCTGCCAAGCTGAACCTCGACTACACGCGCATCACCGCGCCGGTCACGGGCCGCATCGGTCTTCGCACGGTCGACCCCGGCAATACGGTCACCGCCAATGCGACGACCGGCATTGCCGTCATCACGCAGATGAACCCCATCGACGTGCAGTTCGCCGTGCCGCAGGATCGCGTGCCGGACATCCAGGCGCAACTGGCCAAGGGCGAGCCGTTGGTCGTCAAGGCGCTGGATCGCGTGCGCAGCGCGACGCTGGACACGGGTGTCTTCTCCACGCTCGACAACGTGGTCGATACCAGCACCGGCACCGTGCGTGCGAAAGCGCGTTTCGCGAACAACGGCGCGCCGTTGTTCCCGAACCAGTTCGTCAACGTGCAGATGACCTTGCGCACGATCAACGCCATCGTGGTGCCGGTGACGGCGGTGCGTACCGGCCCCAACGGCAATTTCGTCTACGTGGTCAACGAAGACCGCACGGTGTCAATGCGCACCGTGAAGCGCGGCGAGTCCACGGTCGATGTGGTGGCGATCGTCGACGGGCTGAAGCCCGGCGAAGACGTCGTGACCGAAGGCGGCGACCGCCTGAAGGATGGCGCGCGCGTGCTGCTCCAGGGCGATAACCCCGCCGCGCAGCGCCCGGCGAACGGCCCGCGCACACCGCGGCCCGAAGGCGCCAGGCGTCAGCGTCCTCCGCAGTGAGGGTGAGCGCATGAGCCCGTCGAAGCCATTCATCGAGCGGCCCGTTGCGACGGCGCTGCTCATGCTCGCGATCGTGCTTGCGGGCCTGGTCGGATTCCGCTTCCTGCCGCTGGCGGCGCTGCCGCAGGTCGACTACCCGACCATCCAGGTGCAGACGCTCTATCCCGGCGCCAGCCCCGAGGTGATGAGCCGCACCGTTACGGCGCCGTTGGAGCGCCAGTTCGGACAGATGGCGGGACTCGATCGCATGAGTTCGACCAGCGCCACGGGCGTGTCGATCGTCACGCTGCAGTTCGCACTCGACCAGACGCTCGACGTGGCCGAGCAGCAGGTGCAGGCGGCCATCAACGCGGGTGGGTCGCTGCTGCCGGCGGACCTCCCGGCGCCGCCGGTCTACGCCAAGGTCAACCCGGCGGACGCGCCCATCCTCACGCTGGCGGTCAGTTCCGACACCATGCCGCTGACCGAGGTGCAGAACCTCGTGAACACGCGGCTCGCGCAGAAGATCAGCCAGGTCGGCGGGGTCGGCCTGGTGTCGCTCTCGGGCGGGCAACGACCGGCGGTGCGCATCCAGGCCAACACGAACGCGCTCGCGTCGGTCGGCATCGGGCTCGACACTCTGCGCACCGCGATCGCCGCGGCCAACGCCAACAGCGCGAAGGGCAGCTTTGATGGGCCGAAGCGCGCCTACACCATCAACGCCAACGACCAGCTCGTCACGGCGGCCGACTACAAGAACCTGATCGTCGCGTGGAAGAGCGGCGCACCCGTGCGCATGACCGACGTGGCACGCGTCATCGACGGCGCGGAGAACACGCAGCTCGGCGCCTGGGCGGCGGTGAATTCGATCGCGACGACCGGTGAGCAGGATGGCAAGCTGTACCCGGCGATCATCCTGAACGTGCAGCGCCAGCCCGGTGCGAACGTGATCGGCACCGTCGATGCCATCAAGAAGCAGTTGCCCGAACTGGAAGCCTCGCTGCCCGGTTCGCTGAAGGTCGAAGTGCTGAGCGACCGCACGACTGGCATCCGCGCATCGGTGAGCCACGTTCAGCTGGAACTGGCGCTTGCCGTCGTGCTGGTGGTGCTGGTGATCTTCTTCTTCCTGCACAGCGTGCGCGCGACCATCATCGCCAGCATTGCGGTGCCGATCTCGCTGATCGGCACCTTCGGGCTGATGTACCTGCTGGGCTACAGCCTCAACAACCTGAGCCTGATGGCGCTGACCATTGCCACGGGCTTCGTGGTGGACGACGCGATCGTGATGATCGAGAACATCGCCCGCTACCTGGAGAAGGGCGAGCCGCCGTTCCAGGCCGCGCTGAAGGGCGCGACGCAGATCGGCTTCACCATCATCTCGTTGACGGTTTCGCTGATCGCGGTGCTGATTCCGCTGCTGTTCATGGGCGATGTGGTGGGGCGCCTGTTCCGCGAGTTCGCGGTGACGCTGGCGATCACGATCCTGATTTCCGCGGTGGTCTCGCTGACGCTGGTGCCGATGATGTCGGCGCGCTGGCTCAAGCCGGAGGCCGAGGAGGGTGGGCGTTTCGGCGCGAGCGTGCAGCGCTTCTTCGATCGCGTGATCGCGCGCTACGACATCTGGCTGCAATGGGTGTTCCGCCACCAGTCGCTCACGCTGTTGGTGGCGCTGCTGACGCTGGTGTTGACGGTGCTGCTCTACGTCTTCATTCCCAAGGGCTTGTTCCCGACGCAGGACACGGGTCAGCTCAAGGCGCGGATCGAGGCGTCGCAGGAGGTTTCGTATGTGCGCATGGCCGAGTTGCAGCAGTCGGCGGCCAATGCAATTCTTTCCGATCCGGATGTGCAAAGCCTGAGTTCGGTGGTGGGGGTGGATGCAGCCAACAACACGGCGCTGAATACCGGCAGCATGTTGATCAACCTTCGCAAGAGCCACGATGCGCAGAGCGTGGTGATGCAGCGGCTGCGTGATCGGGTGCGCGGCGATGTGGCGGGTGTCACGCTGTATCTGCAGCCGACGCAGGATCTGACGATCGATGCCGAGACCGGGCCGACGGAGTTTCGCGTGTCGCTCGAAGGTGTGGATACCGCGACGGTGAATGATTGGGCGCGCAAGCTGGTGGAGCGCCTGCGCAGCGTGCCGCAGGTGCGCAACCCGACGACGGATGCGGGCGCGCAGGGGCTGGCGGCTTATGTGGACATCGATCGCAACACGGCGTCGCGCCTGTCGGTGACGGCGAGTTCGGTGGACGATGCGCTGTACAGCGCGTTCGGGCAGCGGATCGTCTCGACGATCTTCACGGAGACCAACCAGTACCGGGTGATCCTGGAGGCGCAGCGGGAGTCGCTGGCTTCGCCGGAGGGGCTGGGCAATCTTCAGTTGCGCACGGGCGCGGGGACGGCGACGCCGTTGTCTTCGCTGGCGACCGTGCGGGAGCAGTTCGCGCCGTTGCAGGTGACGCGGGTGGCGCAATACCCGGCGGCGACGGTGGGCTTCGATACGGCGCCGGATGTGGCGCTGGGCAAGTCGGTCGCGGCGATTCGCGCGGCGGCGAAGGAGATCGCGATGCCGGCGAGTGTGAGCATGACTTTCCTCGGCGCGGCGGGGGCTTACGAGAAGTCGTTGACGAATCAGCTCTGGTTGATCCTGGCGGCGGTGGTGTGCGTGTACATCGTGCTGGGGGTGCTGTACGAGAGCTACATCCATCCGCTGACGATTCTGTCGACTTTGCCTTCGGCAGGTGTGGGCGCGTTGCTGGCGTTGATGCTGACGGGGAATGACTTGGGGGTGATCGGGATCATCGGGATCATCCTGTTGATCGGCATCGTGAAGAAGAACGCGATCATGATGATCGACTTCGCGATCGACGCAGAGCGACATCAGGGGATGGGGCCGCTGGAGGCGATTCACCAGGCTGCGTTGTTGCGCTTCCGGCCTATTCTGATGACGACGCTTGCGGCCTTGTTTGCTGCGCTGCCTTTGATGTTCGGGTGGGGTGAAGGGGCCGAGCTTCGGCGTCCTCTTGGGTTGGCGATCTTTGGGGGGCTTGTTGTCAGCCAGGTGTTGACTCTGTTTACTACGCCTGTGATCTATCTGGCGTTTGATCGGATGGGGCAGAGGTTCGGGCGGAGGGCTGCGGCTTGAAATGCTTCGTGCCCTCTGGTGAGGTCCGCCCGGCAGGCGGTGCGGCCTGGGTGACCCCGCTGCGCCGGCCCTTCGGGCTGCCCTGCAGTGCTCGCCTCAGGCGGGGTCCGCGCAAACTCGCTTCGCTCAAACACGCGCGGCCCTTTTTCCGCCTGAGGCTGCGCGCTTCGGCGGCGCAGAGG
>NZ_JBFUKW010000011.1:0-188092 GCF_056400665.1 Variovorax sp. P5_A3
GTCTCGTATTCGACGTGCGCGGTGTTGATCGTGATGCCGCGCGCCTTCTCTTCCGGCGCCGCGTCGATCTGGTCGTAGGCCTTGGCTTCGCCACCGAACTTGCTCGACAGCACCGTCGCAATCGCCGCCGTCAGCGTCGTCTTGCCATGGTCAACGTGACCAATCGTGCCCACGTTCACGTGCGGCTTCGTACGGGTGAATTTTCCTTTTGCCATTTTCTCGACTCCGAAAAATAACTAGATCAACACACTGATATGGGGTTGCAACCCACCGGCTGCAACCCCAAAACTGGTGCCCATTGCGGGAATCGGACCCGCGACCTCTCCCTTACCAAGGGAGTGCTCTACCACTGAGCCAAATGGGCGATATCTATAACCAACCGTGCCTTGCGCTGACGTGGACCTGTGGAGCGGGAGACGGGAATCGAACCCGCGTCATTAGCTTGGAAGGCTAGGGTTCTACCATTGAACTACTCCCGCAATACGACACAAACCGATCTGAATGAGCCTCCAGGTTGGGTTGCGCCGCAGCACGGTCAGAGCCTTCACTTTCGCCTGGGCTCATCACATTCAAGCGCTCTTCAAAAATCCATTCATCGCTGGTGGAGAGGGCTGGATTCGAACCAGCGTACTCGTAAGAGGGCAGATTTACAGTCTGCTGCCATTAACCACTCGGCCACCTCTCCGGCGAACCTCGGAATATAGCACGATTGCCTAGGTGCGTCGACCTCACCGACAGCCTGCGTGCCGCATTGCAGCAACTTCACCGCCAGCAAGTTCGGCCGGCCGCTCAGGCGATGCGATTTACTCCGAGCCCAAGATTCTCGCATGAAATCAAGCACTTACTCCCGCGCCTCACGACTCAGCACCGTCCCGCTTCGCGCCACGCCCGGGCTTGCCCGAAGTGCCCGCAACCGATGAATGGCACCGGCGGTCGCAACGCCGAGAGGGGCGAAGGATGATTCGACATCAGCACCTTGTGACGATTTGTGTCGATCAGCGCGCGCTTGCTCTGCGCATGCGAGCCCCAAAGCATGAAGACCACCGGGCGCTCGCCATCTGCAACATGCCGGATCACGGCGTCCGTCAACACTTCCCAGCCTCGCCCGGCGTGACTGGCCGCCTGCCCCTCCTCCACAGTCAGGCAGGTGTTGAGCAGCAGCACGCCGTGCGTCGCCCACTTGGCCAGGCTCCCCCCGGGATTCGGAAACTTCGGCGGCGGCGTGCCGAGGTCGCGTTCCAGCTCCTTGAAGATGTTGCGCAGCGACGGGGGCAACGCCACGCCGGGCGCCACCGAAAAGGCAAGCCCTTCGGCCTGGCCGCGCCCGTGATACGGGTCTTGCCCAAGAATCACAACCCGAACCTCCTCCGGCGGCGTCAATTCAAGCGCTCGAAGCGGTTGGGGCGGGAAGATCACCGCGCCGGCGTCCAGCCGCTCGCGCAAGAAGACAAGCAGTTTCTGGCCAACCGGCCCCTCGAAGAAATGGTCCGTCAAAGGCCGCCAGCCGTTCGCGACCGGCCAGTCGGCCGGATCGCTGCTTGCGAGCTGATCTCTCGTGCTCATTGGAACAAGGTGGCGAGGGCTTCACCCGGTTCGTCCGCACGCATGAAGGCCTCGCCGACCAGGAACGCGTGGACGCCCGCCGCGCGCAGCCTGGCGACGTCGTCGCGTGTCGCGATGCCCGACTCGGTCACGAGCAACCGGTCGCGCGGCACCTGAGCTCGCAGATCGATCGTGGTCTGGATCGACACCTCGAAGGTCCGCAGATTGCGGTTGTTGACGCCGATGAGTGGCGTCTTGAGCTTCAGCGCCCGCTCGAGTTCGGCGCCATCGTGCACTTCGACCAGCACCGACATGCCCAGACCGATGGCGATCGCCTCGAACTCGCGCATCTGGGCATCGTCCAGGCAGGCTGCGATCAACAGGATTGCGTCCGCGCCCATCGCGCGCGACTCGTACACCTGGTACGCGTCGACGATGAAATCCTTGCGAAGCACCGGCAGGTCGCACGACGCGCGCGCCTGCTTCAGGTAGTCGACGCCGCCCTGGAAGAATTGCCGATCGGTCAACACCGAAAGGCAGGCCGCGCTCACCATACCGTCGCCCTCGGCGTAGCTCTGGGCGATGTCCGCCGGTATGAAGTCGGCGCGCAACACGCCTTTGCTCGGGCTGGCCTTCTTGATCTCGGCGATGACCGCCGCGGCGCCGGCCGCGATCTTTGCGTGCAGGGCGCCCGTGAAGTCGCGCGTGAGCACGCGACTTTCCGCATCGAAGCGGACGGCTTCGAGGGGAGCCTTCTTCCTCGCCGCCGCGATTTCCTCGCGTTTGACGGCAACGATTTTTTCGAGAATGTCCGACATGGTTTCGCCGCCCTCCTAGACCGCCGTGGCGGCGATGAGTTCAGCCAGCTTCGCCTTGGCCGCCCCGGATTCGAGCGCCGCGCGCGCCCGGTCCACGCCTGCCGCGATCGAGTCGGACACATTGGCCGCATACAGCCCAGCACCGGCGTTGAGCAGCACGATGTCACGCGCCGGCCCCGGCTGGTTGTCGAGCACATCGAGCAGCATGGCCTTCGACTGTTCCGGCGTCTCGACACGCAGCGTGCGATTGCTCGACATCGCAAATCCGAAATCCTCCGGATGGAGCTCGTACTCCCGAACTTCGCCATCCTTGAGTTCGCCCACCATGGTGGCCGCGCCAAGCGAGATCTCGTCCATGCCGTCTCGGCCGTAGACGACCAACGCATGCTCTGCGCCCAGACGCTGCAATGCCCGCACCTGGATCCCGACGAGGTCGGCATGGAACACACCCATCAGGATGTTCGGTGCCCCGGCCGGGTTGGTCAGCGGGCCCAGGATGTTGAAGATCGTCTTGATGCCGAGTTCCTTGCGGATCGGTGCGACGTTCTTCATCGCCGGATGATGGTTCGGCGCGAACATGAAGCCGATGCCCACGTCGGCGATGCATTTCGCGATCTGCTCCGGCTTCAGGTTGATGTTGATGCCGAGCGACTCGAGCACGTCGGCGCTGCCGGATTTGCTGCTCACACTGCGCCCGCCGTGCTTGCTGACCTTGGCACCCGCCGCCGCGACGACGAACATCGAGCAGGTCGAGATGTTGAAGGTGTGCGAGCCGTCGCCGCCGGTGCCCACGATGTCGACAAGGTTCGTCGTGTCGGCCACCGGCACCTTGGTCGAAACCTCCCGCATCACTTGCGCAGCCGCGGTGATTTCGCCGATGGTTTCCTTCTTGACGCGCAAGCCGGTGATCAGCGCGGCCATCATCACCGGCGAACACTCGCCGCTCATGATCATGCGCACGATGTGCAGCATCTCGTCGTGGAAGACTTCGCGGTGCTCGATGGTGCGCTGGAGCGCTTCCTGGGGGGTGATGGGCATGGTGTTTGTCTCCCTTGAATCAATGAGTGGAAGTCGGGGCGAGGGGATTGTCGGAAAGCGCGAGCCTGAAGCCGAAGCCGACGAACAGCACGCCCGCGCCGCGCTGCAGCCAGTGCATGCCGCGTTGGACAACGCCGACGCGGCGCGCAGTCCAGCCGGCGAGCAGCGCCCACGCCACATTGACGAAGATCGCGTTGAAGTTGAACAGCACGCCCAGCAGGAAGAAGGCGAGCGGCTTGTTGTCCGTACCGGGCGCGATGAACTGCGGGACGAAGGCCAGGAAGAACAGCGCCACCTTGGGGTTCAGTGCATTCGTCCAGAAGCCGCCGAGAAAGACGCTCTTCATGTCGGCCGGACCCACCGGGTCGCTACCCGATGCCGCCGCCTGTCCGGTCGCCGAAGGTCGCGACAACAGCATCCGCGCGCCGACCCACAGCAAGTACGCAGCGCCCACCCATTTCAGGGCGGTGAATGCGGTCGTCGATGCCGCCATCAGCGCACTCACGCCCAGGGCTGCGGCAGTGATGTGGACGAAGCAGCCAGCCGTGATGCCGAAACCGGCAACGATTCCGGCCCGAGTGCCTGATCGCAACGAACGGGTCACGATGTAAAGCACATCCGGGCCCGGCGTGAGATTCAGCAGAAGCCCGGCCGCGATGAAGAGCAGCAGGGAATGAGGCTCAGGCATGGAAGAAGCTCCGGATGGCCCTTGTCGCGCGGTCGACGCCGTCGGCATCGACATCGAGGTGGGTCGCGAAGCGCAACCGGTAGAGCCCCGTCGCAAGAACGCCGTGCTGCTTCAGGTGCGCCAGAAGTTCAACGGAACGCGTGCGCGCCGCGCCCATCAGGTCGACGAATAGCAGATTCGTCTGAGGCGCCTCGACCTGAAGCTCGTCGATGCCTGCCAGTCCCTCCGCCAGTTGGCGGGCGAGGGCATGATCCTGCGCAAGTCGCTCGACATGGTGCTCCAGCGCATGGGATGCCGCCGCCGCCAACATGCCCGCCTGCCGCATACCGCCGCCGGCCATCTTGCGAATGCGGTGCGCGCGGGCGATGAACTCGCGCGTCCCGCACAGCGCGGACCCTACAGGTGCGCCCAGGCCCTTGCTGAAGCACACCGACACGCTGTCGAAGCAGCCTGCAATGCGGCGAGCCTCGGTGCGCGCATCGGAACCACGTTGCGCAGCCTGCGCCACGGCGGCGTTGAAAAGCCGCGCGCCGTCGAGGTGACGATTCAGCCCCTTGCGCTGCGCCAGTTGCGTGGCCTGCTCGACGTAGGCGAAGGGCAGCACCTTGCCGCCCAGCGTGTTCTCGAGCGCGAGCAGCCGTGTGCGCGCGAAATGCGCATCGTCGGGCTTGATGGCGGCTTCGATCTCGTCCAGAGCCAGCGTCCCGTCCGGCTGATGGTTCAGGGGCTGCGGCTGCACGCTGCCGAACACAGCCGCGCCGCCGCCTTCCCAGCGATAGCAGTGCGCCATCTGGCCGACGATGTATTCGTCGCCCCGCTGGCAATGCGAAAGGATCGCGCAGAGGTTGCTTTGGGTGCCCGTGGGCACGAACAGCGCCGCCTCGAAGCCCAGCATTCCGGCGATCTGCGCCTGGAGCGCATTGACGCTCGGGTCGTCGCTGAACACGTCGTCGCCCAGCGGGGCGGCCAGCATGGCGGCGCGCATCGCGTCCGTGGGCTGCGTGACCGTGTCGCTGCGCAGGTCGACCAGGGTCGATGAAGAGTTCGTCATTCGGTTCACTCCAGGAAGTTGCGAAGCATGGCGTGGCCGTGCTCGGTGAGGATGGATTCGGGATGGAACTGCACGCCCTCGATGCGCACCGAGTGCTCGAAACCAGTGTGACGCACGCCCATGATCTCGCCGTCGTAGGTCCACGCGGTGATGCGCAGATCGCTTGGGCAGGAGTCGCGCTCGATCGCCAGCGAGTGATAGCGGTTGACGCTGAATTTCTCCGGCAGTCCCGCGAACACACCTTCGCGCGTGGTCATGATCTCGCTGGTCTTGCCGTGCATCAACTGCTGCGCGCGAATGATCTTTCCACCGAAGGCCGCGCCGATCGCCTGGTGCCCGAGGCACACGCCGAGGATGGGCAGGCGCCCAGCAAATTCCTGGATCGCCGCGACCGAGATACCCGCCTCCGCCGGCGAGCACGGTCCCGGCGAAATCACGAGCCGGCCAAATCCGTCGGCGATGCGCTCCCGGAGCCCTTCAAGCGTGATCTCGTCATTGCGATGCACCTCGACCTCCGCCCCGAGCTCGCCGAAATACTGCACCAGGTTGTAGGTGAAGCTGTCGTAGTTGTCGATCATCAAGAGCTTCATGGCTTGACTCCGATCCGGTGCACGCCCTTGACCACGGGGAATACGTTGAAATTGATGAGCAGGCCCAGCTTGAGCCCCGACAGCCGCACAGCCGCCTGCGTTCGGGCGCGATGCAGGTCGGTGAGGGCGTCGACCGCCCTGACGTCGACCACGACCAATTGCTCCACCACGAAGTCCGCACGGCAGACCTCGCCGAGCGACCGGCCCCTGTAGCTGGCCGACATCGGCACGTCGCGCACGAAACCGATCTCGCGCTCGGCCAGTTCGATCTCCAGCGCGGCGGCATAGACCTCCTGGGCCAGACCGGTGCCGAGCACGCGCTGCACCTCGACGGCCGCGCCGATGATCTCGTGGGAGAAGTCGTTGTTCTGGGTGTCGTCGGCCATCATTCCAGTCCCTCCTCGACCAGTTCCGCGGCGCGCAGCAACGCGCGCGCCTTGGCCTCGGTCTCTTTCCATTCGAGTTCGGGCACCGAGTCGGCAACCACGCCAGCCGCGGCCTGCACGTGCAGCATCTGGTCCTTCACGATGCCGGTCCGGATCGCGATGGCCACGTCCATGTCGCCGGCGTAGCTGATGTAGCCGCAGGCGCCGCCATAGATGCCGCGCTTGGTCGGCTCGAGCTGGTCGATCAGCTCCATCGCATGCACCTTGGGTGCGCCCGTCAGCGTGCCCGCCGGAAAGGTGGCCTTGAGCACGTCGATCGCGGTCATGCCGTCCTTCAGCGTCCCCTCGACGTTGCTCACGATGTGCATGACGTGGCTGTAGCGCTCGACCGCGAAGGCTTCCGTCACCTTGACGCTGCCGGTCTTCGCGATGCGGCCGATGTCGTTGCGCGCCAGGTCGATCAGCATCACGTGCTCGGCGCGCTCCTTGGGGTCGTTGATCAGCTCGACTTCCGCCGCCTTGTCGAGTTCGGGCGAGGCGCCGCGCGGACGGGTGCCGGCCAGCGGCCGGATGGTGATCTTCTGCTCACCCTCGCCGGTGTGCTCCTGCCGCACGAGGATTTCGGGCGAAGCACCGACCACGTGAAAATCGCCCAGGTGGTAGTAGTACATGTACGGCGACGGATTGAGCGAACGCAGCGCGCGATACAGCGACAGCGGCGACTCCGTATAACGCTTGCTGATGCGCTGGCCGACCTGCACCTGCATGAAGTCACCGGCCGCGATCAGTTCCTTGGCGCGCTCGACCGCCGCGAGGTAGTCGGCCTTGGCAAAGCTGCGCTGCGCCGGATGCGCCTGCGTCGGCATCACGCGCGGCGCACTCACCGAATACTTGAGCTGGTCGCGCAGCTCGCGCAGGCGGCGCTTGGCGTTGGCGTAGGCCTCGGACTGGCCCGGATCGGCATAGACGATCAGGTAGAGCTTGCCCGAGAGGTTGTCGATGACCGCCAGTTCCTCGCACTGCAGCAAAAGGATGTCGGGGCAGCCCAGGGCGTCGGGCGGGCAAGTCTTCTCGAGCTTCTTCTCGATGTGACGCACCGTGTCGTAGCCGAAGTAGCCCGCCAGACCGCCACAGAAGCGGGGCAGGCCCGGCCGCAGGGCGACCTTGAAGCGCTGTTGGTAAGCCGCGACGAAATCGAGGGGGTTGCCCTGGACTTTTTCCACGACTTTGCCGTCTGTTACGACCTCTGTGACGGCCTCGGATCCGAAGCCGCTGGCGCGCAAAAGCGTGCGCGCGGGAAGTCCGATGAAGCTGTATCGGCCGAAGCGTTCGCCGCCCACCACCGATTCGAGCAGGAAGCTGTGCTTGCCGCTGTCCTTGGTGTAGGCGAGTTTGAGATACAGGGAAAGAGGTGTTTCGAGGTCGGCAAAGGCCTCGACCATCAGCGGGATGCGGTTGTAGCCCTGCGCGCTGAGGCTTTTGAATTCGAGTTCAGTGATCACGGGTGGGGTCTCCGTCGGCCAGCAGACGCGTGTGGGTCGCTGGCGGGGTCATTCAGGTCTGGCCGTCAGGATGCTGAGGGCCGCGGGCGCACGGCGTGCGCCGTGCAATCAAGCAGGCAACGTCGATGGCGTGCGCCAAGGCCAGGCTCCCCGGCTGCCTTGACCTGTCTGAATGACGTGATGAATGAACATGGGATGGGGAGTTTAGCCGAGGGACAAAGCTTGTACCAAAAGATACATTCGGACCTTTTGGAGCCCACGGAGACTATTTTGATGCCCCAGTTTGCCTTGCGGCGCGTGATCGCGCTGTCCACCCTCGCCCTCGCGTCGCTCGCTGCGTCTGCCGCCCAGATCGACGTCGCCGGTGTCAAGCTGGACGAGGCCATCGACCTCAAGGGGAGCAAGCTGCAGCTCAACGGCGCGGGTGTGCGCTACAAGGCCGTCTTCAAGGTCTACACGGCTGGCCTGTACCTGGGCACCAAGGCGGGCACGCCCGAAGAGGTGCTGGCGGCGTCGGGTCCCAAGCGGATAGCCATCACGATGCTGCGTGACATCGACGCCAACGAACTGGGCAAGCTCTTCACGCGCGGCGTGGAAGACAACTCCCCCAAGGGCGAAATGTCACAGCTGATCCCGGGGCTGCTGCGCATGAGCCAGGTCTTCTCCGATCAGAAGCAGTTGAAGGCCGGCGACTCGTTCACGGTCGATTGGTTGCCCGGCACCGGCACGGCGATCGCGGTAAGGGGTGTTCCGCAGGGCGACCCGATCAAGGAACAAGCGTTCTTCAATGCCCTGATGCGTATCTGGCTCGGGCCAAATCCGGCCGACTGGAAACTCAAGGATGCTCTCTTGGGGAGATGACACTCGCCCCCAGGCTGCGCGCACTTCGTGTCGCTTCGCCTACCCCCGGCCGGGGGCAACACCGGCGGCCCGGCGGAGCCGGTTCCGCGGTGTTTCGCGAAGGGGCCTGGCTGCGCCGGCCTTGATCGTTTACGCCGCTTGCTTCGGGGCTGTCAGGTCGGCCAGGGAGTCGACGAAGCCGTCGGCGTCCACCTCACGGACAGGTTTGCCGTGGTTGTAGCCGTAGCTGACGAGGATGACGGGGCAGCCTGCGGCGCGCGCGGCTTTCGCGTCGTTGCTTGAATCGCCGATCATCAGGGTTCGTGCGGGCTTGGTGCCGAGTGCTTCGCAGGCCTTGATCAGGGGCAGCGGATCGGGCTTCTTCCTGTCGAAGGCATCGCCACCGAACATCACGTCGAAAAAGCCGGCGAGGCCCTTCGACGCGAGCAGCGGCTTCGCGAAAGCAGTGGGCTTGTTGGTCAGGCAGGCCAGACGCAAGCCCCGGGTCCGCAACGCGGACAGGCCTTCCTCGACGCCGGCATAGACCTTCGCATGCTGTCCGTTGACGGCCAGGTAATGGTGCTGGTAGCGCGGCCACGCGCGTTCGAACCAGGCAGCGTCGTCCACCGAAGTGCCCCGCACGTGCCGAAGCACCGAGTGAATGAGATGCTCCGAGCCCTTGCCCACCATGACCTCGACCGTCGGCCCATCGATGTGCGGCAAGGCGAGTTCATCGAGCATGCGGTTGAGGGCGACGACGAAATCTCCGATGGTGTCGATCATCGTTCCGTCGAGATCGACGATCGCCGCGTCGAAGTTTGAGAGATCCAGGGACATGCCCCCGAGGATAAGCGGCGAAGCCCGAGAGGCGCCCGGGCTCCCGGGGCGTCAGGCTTCGGTGAGCGACTGCGCCGCAACCACCGCCTCGGTGCGGTTGCGCACGTTGAGCGCCCGGAAGATCGCGGCCAGGTGAATCTTGACCGTGCCCTCGCTGATGCCGAGCGCGCGCCCGATCAGCTTGTTGGGCTTGCCTTGCGACAGCAGTTGCAGCACCTCGACCTGTCGCTCGGTCAGCACGTTGCGCAAGTGCTCCAGCGTCTGCGCCGAGGCCGCGGCAGAGCCGCGCTGCGCCGCATCGATCGCCGCGCTTGCATTGGGAATGCCGGCGATGACGCCTGGAGGCAAAGCCGCCAGCATCATCGGCGGCACGTAGACGCCGCCCGCCAGCACCAGCCGTACCGCGGACAGCATCACCTCGGGCGAGTACGCCTTGGGGATGAAGCCAAGTACGCCGCGCTCCAGCGCGCTGCGCATCACGGCAGGGTCTTCGTAGCCCGAGAGCACGATGACCGGCACCGCGGGATGGCGGCGACGGATTTCGTCGATGTGGGCCTGTCCCTCGGCGCCCGGCATGTTCAGGTCGATCACGGCCAGGTCGATGTCGTCGGATGCACCGGCGAGCAGTTCGTCGACGCTCATTGCCAGGACGAACTCGATGTCGGCCTCGAGCTCCGACAATTTGGCCTTGACCGCCTCGATGACGAGCCGGTGGTCGTCGGCGATCAGGATTTTCATGGCTTACCCCAGCGTCAGATGTGAACTCAGCAGGCTGAAGATACCGGTGAACGCACCGCACATCAAGGCGGATTTGCTCCCCGAACGACATAGCTCCCAAGCGGTATGGCGCGCGCGCACGCGCGTGGAAAGAATCGATTCCATACCAGAAACGACAGGGGACATCGGCATGTGCCATCGAAGCAGGCGCAAACGCGAGGCTCCCGTCGCAACTGAAGCATAGCCGCGAGCGATGCATGGCTCGCCTGCTCGACTCATTCTCAGCGCTGCTTTCGTTCGGCCTCTCGCTGGACGCATCGATCGCTGTCGGCCGGGTGAGCGACACCTGCGACGCGGCGCAGCGCAAGGCCCGGGCCCTCATCGACGAAGCGCGTGTCGCTGCCCGCAAGCTGGGCAGTCCCGCCGAGAAGGTCGAGTCGGCGCTCTTCGCGATGGTCGCTTGGCTGGACGAGATCCTGGCGCGCCACCCCGACTGCACGGAGTCGGTGGCGCCCTTGCAGGTCGCGCTCTTCAACTCGCAGAACGCGCACACCGAGTTCTTTCATCACCTGTCTGCCCTGCAGTCCGGCGACGACGAAGTCCGCGAGGTGTACTGGCATGCGCTGGTGCTCGGATTCAAGGGCCAGTACTACTTCGAGAGCGGCGAAGGGGGCGAACTCGGCAAGCTCAAGGACCTGCACGGACAGCAGCTCCCGATCCGTCCGGCCGCGATCGAGACTCTGGCGCAGGACCGCATCACGCCCCAGCCCTACGCCGTGCCCGACCCGCCGGGACCGCGCGATCCGCAATGGCGGCAGCGCGCCTTGCTGCGCACCGGCGGTGCGCTGGCACTCCTGGTCCCGCTCGCCTATCTGCTGTGGTTCCTGCTGACGGGACCCCACGAATCGTCGCCCACGCTGGTGCAGCGGGTTGAGCAGCAATTCCAGACCTACGCCTGCGCGGATCTCGCCGTGAGCCAGGCGAAGGACGGTGGAATGCGCGTGACCGGCTTCGTCTCGCGCCCCGAGGAAGTGGCCCGCCTGGAACGCGACGTGCGCGCCGTGCCGGGCGTCGGCACCGTGCGCTTCGACCTCCAGTTGCGCGTGTGGCCGCACTGCGAGGTCGTGGCCATCCTCAAGCCCTATCAGGCCCGCAATCTGGACCTCAAGCTCGGGCTGAAGGTCGCCGCCTCCACCGCACGGCATGGGCAGTTGCGCGAGGGCGACATGGTGCTGTTCCAGGTCCGGAACGCCGACTACGAAGGCTACCTGTGGGTCGACTACTACACCGCCGACGGCGCCGTGATGCACCTGAACGCGGGGCGAGGGCAACCGCGCGTGCGCGCCGGCGAAACCATCGAGCTGGGCCGCGACATCCCGTCTAGCTGGCTGGTGGCGCCGCCCTTCGGCACGGTGCTGCTCACCGCGCTGTCGTCGCCGACGCCCTTCAGCGACACCGCGGACAGGCCGCCGTTCGAGCTCGCGTCCGCCTATCTCCAGCGACTGCGGGCTTCGCTGGCAGCGGGCGAATTCGGCGCAAAGGTCATCGCCGACTTCGTGTTCCTCGAAACCGTTCCGCGGTGACGACGAGCAAGTTCCATGTCCCAGCTCCCCACCCTCTTCTGGCCCCTGCTGGGGCTGTGCCTGCTCGCCTTCCTGAGCTTGTGGTGGATCGTCCTCGGGTCGGGTCGCTCGGCAAGACGGCGAATGCTGCGCCTTCGCATCGCGGCGCTGGGTCAGGAGAAAGAGGCGCCGTCGAAGCCCGGCGAACTCGAGCAATCCCTGGCGAATGCGCGGCGGGCGCTCCAACAGTCGCCGGCCCCGCCGGCGCTGCGCAATCCCCTGTACGCGATTCCCTGGTTCGTCTTCATCGGCGACGCATCGGCCAACGTGGCCGGCCTGCTGGATGCCGCCTCCGATGCGCAGACTTCGCCCCCGGCACCGCATGCCGGGGACGGCGACGCCTTCTGGCACTGGCGCAGCCTGCCGTCGATGATCGCGATCGAGACCACGCCCGCGGCGCTGGGCGATCCCGCGGACCCGCACGAACGCAGCCTCTGGTATCGCGCCCTGCTGGAGCTCGCGGAACGCCGGGAGCGCCTCCCGCTCAACGGCGTCGTGGTGTGCGTAGGCGTGTCCTGCCTGCTCGGCGAGGCTTCCGCACGGGAGGCTGCGGCGGCGAGGGTACGAACCCTGATCCACGAGGCGACGGAGCACCTGCGCCTGGTCCTGCCGGTCTACCTGTTCGTGACCGGGCTGGAACAGCTGCGCGGCTACGACATCGTGCGCGCAGCCCTGCCGGACGAGGTGACCGCCCAGGCCCTCGGCCACCGGCTGGCCAACGAAACGGCCCCGCGCATCGAGGCCGGCGTCGAGCTCGACCTCCTGTTCGACGAGATCACGCAGCGCCTGCATGCGCTGCGCATGGCGTTGCTTCGCGGCGCGCAGGACCCTGTTCAGCGCCAGGCCATCCACGGGTTCGTCGAGGAGGTCCGCTCGTTGCAGCCGGGCTTGCGCACCATGGCGGACCGCATCTTCGGCAACGGCCATGGCCCGCATTCGCCGCGCTGGCGCGGGCTCTATCTCACCGCCGTGCCGCACGACGGTCGCGGCGGCGCTTTCGTCCAGGACCTGTTCGCACGCTTCCTGCCGGCGGATCAGCCGCTCGCGCGATCCCGAAATCCGGACGGCGCCAGCGACAGCTACTTCGGCTCCACGCAGATGTGAGGCGTGAAGCGACGCCCGATGCGGGCCGCCGTCATTCGTCGTCGCGTACGCGGTGCTGCCCCATCAATGTCTGCTGCACGGTCGGCGGCACCGCTTCGTAGTGAGAGAGCGAAATCGTGTAGCGCCCCTGCCCGCTTGTCATCGCGTTGAGACGCGACTGGTAGCTCGACAGCTCCGACATCGGTACCTGGCCCTTGATGACGACAGTGCCCGCCGCCATGTTCGACGTCCCGGTGACGAGTCCCCGCCGGGACGAGAGATCGCCGGTGACATCGCCGATCGACCCGTCCGGCGCGGCGATCTCGATCTGCACGATCGGCTCCAGAACGATCGCGCGCGCCTCGCGGATGGCCGCCATGAAGGCCTTGCGGCCGGCCGTGGCGAAAGCGATGTCCTTGCTGTCCACGCTGTGGTGCTTGCCGTCGTGCACGACCACGCGCACATCGACCACCGGGTAGCCGGCGATCGCACCCGTCACCAGCACCTCGCGCACGCCTTTCTCGACCGCCGGGATGAACTGGCCGGGAATCGTGCCGCCCTTGACCTGGTCGACGAACTCGAAGCCCGCGCCACGCGCCAGCGGCTCGATGCGCAGGAACACTTCGCCGAACTGGCCGGCCCCGCCCGTCTGTTTCTTGTGCCGGTGGTGACCCTCCGCCGGCATGGTCACCGTCTCGCGGTAGGCGATGCGCGGCGGGCGTGTGTTGACCTCGAAGCGGTAGACCTCGCGCAACCTCTCGAGCAGCACGCGCAAATGCAGTTCGCCCAGCCCGTAGACCACCGACTCGTTGGTCGCGGCCACGTGCTCGACACGCAGGCAGGGGTCCTCGCCCACCAGCTTGCCGAGGATCTCCCACATGCGCTGCTCGTCGCCGTGCCGCTTCGGCTCGATGGCCAGCCCGTGCACCGGGATCGGAAAGTCGAGCGGCGCGAGATGCACGTGGTCGTCCTCGGCCGCATCGTGCAGCACGGAATCGAAGCGGATGTCCTCCACCTTGGCCACCGCCACGATGTCGCCCGGCAGGGCACGCGAGACCTCCACATGGTCCTTGCCCTGCAGCATGAACAGGTGGCCCACCTTGAAGGGCTTGCGACCGTCGCCGACGTAGAGCTGGCTGTTCGTCGTGACCGTGCCCTGGTGCACCCGAAAGATCCCCAGCTTGCCGACATACGGGTCCACCGTCACCTTGAAGACGTGCGCCAGCACATGCAGCGACGGATCGGGCGTGGCCTGCATCGGCTTTGCAGCCGCGCCTTCGCCGACCAGGAAGTCCGGCGGATTGGCTTCGGTGGGGTCCGGCAGCAGCTTGACGAACACGTCGAGCAACTCGGACACGCCGGCCCCACTGCGCGCCGAAACGAAGCAGACGGGGATCAGGTGCCCTTCCCGCAGCGCCTGTTCGAGCGGCGCATGCAGTTCGCTCGCGTCGATATCGCCGTCGTTGAGGTAGCGGTCGACGAAGGCGGCATCGACCTCGACCACCTGCTCGACGAGCGCTCGGTGCGCCGCGTCGACGCTGCCCGCGTCGCAATCGCCCTCGCGGTTGAAGAAGCAATCGACCACGCGCGAACCTGCGCTTCCGGGCAGGTTCAGCGGCAGGCATTCGCGGCCGAAGGTCGCCTGGAGCTGCTCAAGCAGCCTCGCGACGTCGACGCCCTGCGCGTCGATCTTGTTGACGATGATCATGCGGGTGAGATGCCGCGAAGCCGCGTATTCCATCATGCGCACGGCCATCGGCTCGATGCCGGTGCTGGCATTGATGACGATGGCCGCTGTCTCCACCGCTTCCAGCGCGGGCAGGCTCTGGCCGAGGAAATCGGGGCCGCCCGGGGTGTCGATGAAGTGAATCCGCGTGCCCGCATGCGTGAAGTGCATCACCGATGCATTGAGCGAATGCTGCATGCGTCGCTCGAGCGGGTCATGGTCGCTCACGGTGCTGCCGCGTTCGATGCTGCCCGGCGCACCGATGGCGCCCGATTTGTGCAGCAGCGCTTCGGCAAGGGTGGTCTTGCCGGAGGCGGACGCTCCGACGAGCGCCAGCGTTCGCACCGCTTCCATTTCGGCCGCGAGGCCGTTCGATCGGCTTGGCATGAGTGGGTCTCCTCGGCGCCCTGTCCGCGAAGTCGTGTTGCCCGAACGGGACGCGCTCCGCCTTGACGGCGATTCAGGGTACGGGATTGACCGTTCCGGCGCAAGCGGCTGCGCGGGCCCGATCGCGGTGGCGGCGCCTGCGGAGACCTACGTGAGCCACAGCCCGACGGCCGTGTAGTTGTCGTGGCCCGGCTTGGCCCTCGCCTTGATCTCGGCGTCGATCTGTTCGATCCATTGTCCCGGGCTCCGTGAAGCCAACAGGGCCGCGCCCAGGAATGCGTCGCCCAGCACCTCCCAGATGCCGTCGCTACACAGCAGCAATGCGTCGCCGACGGCGAGGGGCATGCGCTCGGAGACGGCGATGTCCAGCGCCCCGTCCGCCGCACCCAGCGCCGACAGCAGCAGATTGCGCTGCGGATGCATGCGTGCGCCTTCCTCGTCGATCATGCCGCCCGCCACCATCTGCTGCACCAGGCTGTGGTCGACGGTGCGCGCCAGCAGCACGCCGGCGCGGAACAGGTAGGCGCGACTGTCGCCGCTGTGGGCCCAGGCGAGTTCGCGCTCGTGCAGGTCGATGGCCGCCATCACGGCCGTCGAACGCATGTCGGCCAGCAGGCCACCTTCGGCCTGGCGGGCCACCACGTCGCGATTGGCCTGCTCCAGCAGCCGTCGCAGGCTGGCGCTGTCGAGCGCGGGCGCCGCTGCGAAGCCGTCCAGCATGCTGGTGCGCGCGGTCGCCGCGGCCACATCGCCGCCGCCGTGGCCGCCGGCACCATCGGCCACCAGGCAGGCGACGAAGCGACCGTCGCTCCATTCCCCGAAAACGTCTTCGTTGTAGGCCCGGCCGCCCTTCTTCGACAAGGTGACGATCTTCATCTTCATGTGCACAGCAACCCCCTCACGTCAAACGATCCCGCTCTGCAGCAGCCACCACCCGGCCGCGATCGCGATCAGGGCCGCGACGGCCGCGGCCGCGACGAGGCGGCCCTTGCCTCCGGATGGTGGAGGCGGTGCCACCGTCGGCGCCGCAACCCGCACCGCCGCGACCGCCTTCGCCGGTCGGTACGCTGCCGGGTTCCCAACCAGGCCCAGGGCCTCGCGCAGTGCCGTCATCGACTGCGGCCGGGATTCGGGCCGCACGGCGAGTCCCGCGTCGATGGCCGAAAGCAGTCGCGCGCTGTAGCGCTGCTGCAAGGCCTCGTTGTTCGCGAGCGGCACGTAGGCGTCGGACAGCAGGCGCGCCACGGACGGCGGCGGCGCATGGCCACACACCGCGACGTGCATCAGCGCCGCCAGCGCATACACGTCGGTCCACGCGCCCTGCGTCATGCCCGGCATGTCGGCGTACTGCTCGATGGGCGCGTAGCCCGGCTTCAGGATGACCGTGATGGTCTGCGTCTTGTCGCTGATCACGCGCCGCGCGGCGCCGAAGTCCAGCACGACCGGACGCTCCGAGCCTTCGAGCAGGATGATGTTGTCCGGCGCGATGTCGCGGTGATAGCACTGGGCAGCATGCATCACCGCGAGCGCCTGCGTCACGCCGTCCATGACGCGCAGGAGCCAGCCCTCGTCGACACCGCCCGGCCTGGCGGCCAGCGCCTGCCGCAGCGTGTCGCCTCGATAGAAGGGCATCACCATGTAGGAAGTGCCGCGCTCCTGCCACGACCGGTAGACCTTCAGCAGCGACGGATGGTCGAAGCGGGCCAGGAGCCTTGCCTCGTTGATGAAACTGCGCATGCCGAGGTCGAAGGTCTCGCGGTGCCGCTCGGACAGCGGCATGACCGCGCCGTCCACCTGGCGCGTCGACAGCAGCGAGGGCAGGTATTCCTTGATCGCGACCACACGTTCCAGCCTGGGGTCCCAGGCCTCGTAGACCACCCCGAAGCCGCCTTGTCCGACGATGCGGGTCACCTCGAACTCGGCCAGCCGGCTGCCCACCGGAAGCCGGCCGGCTTCCGCGTTGTCGACCGCCGTCCGGACACTGGGTGCGACGGTGGGCGCGTCGCTGGCACCGGAGGTCACGGCGGCTCCGGGCCCTGCGTCGACGCGCCGGCCGCGTAGCCGAAGAGCGCTTCGAACTGGTCGTCCTCCGGCAGGCCCTGGCTGGCCATGCCGACGCCGTCTTCGGCCGTCGGGTCGGTGAACCAGAGGGACTGGCCGACGACCGGCAATGCCAGCGCGGATTCGCCCCCCTCGCTCCCGACCGGTGCATCGTCCGCGAAAAGACGATGCAGCAGCACCTCGAATCCGACGGCGTCGAGATCCCGGTCGAGTCCTTCATGTGCGCCCTGGCGCGCCAGAGCCCACCAGCGCCGCACCTCGGCCAGGGCCTCGCCGGTGAGTTCGCTGCGCGGGGACACGAGTTCCTGCGTCACGGTGAAGGGAAAGTACCGTCCCGACTCATCGACCGAAGGCATCATCACGCCGATCCAGCTTTGCCCGCCGACGACGCCGTTGCCCAGAACAAAGCACCAGAGCGGCGCCTCGAGATAGCGCTCGGTCCAGTTCTGGTGAAGTACGCGCAGGCGCGCCAGGCCGGCATTCAGCCAGCGCGCCCAGGCATCGCGAAATTCCTCGGGCAGGCGGCGATGCGCGAAGTCGCCCATACCGGGCAGCTTGCCGAACCAGCCCGGCGCCGCGCCTGAAACGACAGGAGAGGACTCGCTGCCCACAAGACCTCCGAACAAGCCTGAATGAAACATCCAGTTTCCGCGCGTACGGCTGCGAGCGCAAATCTGGCGAACGGCCTAGTGCGGGACGTAGCGCGAATCAAAGGTGTAGGGCGTTTGCCTTCGAACCCGCCGGCAGGTTTGCGAGTGGATCATCGCGCCTCATTGCGCAGCGCAGCAACCTGTTTTGCATAAAGACTCTCGATCCGCTGCAGTCGCGCCTCCCGCGCGGCTTCATTCACCCACCGTGCGTTCAGGGCGCTCTGACGGGCCAACTGGTATTCGAGATGGGCGGCCGGCAGCAACGCCTCGTTGGTGGCGGCAACATAACCCAGGCCCGCACGCAAGGTCTTCAATGTGTCGCGCTCGCTATCGGCGCGCGAACCCGCACCCTGGCCGTAGCGCACCAGGAAGACCTGGACCTTCTTCTGGACGGCGGGCGAAAGCCCGTGCCGCACCACCATTTGAGCCGGTGGCGTGGGCGCGGACTGCCATATGACCTGCAGGCGTTCCGCTTCGGCCGGAAACTGCTGCCTGAACCGGTCGAAGTCGGTGGTGTTGTTGGTGGCCACATCCGCATCGCCATTCGCCACCGCCAGCGCCGTGGTCTGATGGGTGCCGATGATTTCGCTGTGGAACCGCGTTTCCATCTCGATGCGGTTGGGAAGGAAGAGCTGCACTTGCGGCAGGATGTAGCCCGACACCGAGCGGCTGTCGCCGCGAGCCAGGCGCCATCGCTCCGGCCTGGAAAGCAAGGCATCGAGGCTGTCGATCGGGCCGGTCTTGCGCACGAGAAGAATGGCCCGATGGTCAGGCTCGCCGGAATGGCGCTTGACCTGTGCCAGCACGCGCATCCGCTGCCTGGACACGGCGTCGAGCGCCATCTTGGCGGACAGCAGGGCCAGGTCGACCTCATTGCGCTGGATGGCCTGCTCGAGGGATTCGTAGTTGGTCACGGAAAGCGCCGTCACAGGATGACGCAACTCGCGACCCAGGTCGGCCAACAGTGGCGCCCACTTGTCGCGCGACTCGACTGCGCCGCCGATTGGCAACACGCCGAAGCGCAGCGGGGTCGGCGCGGTGGCGCGTCCGGCCTGTGCATGTGCGGCGACGTGCCAGCCCAGCGCCCCCGTCACCGCGCAATGGCCCGCGAGCGCGAGCAACCGCCGCCTCACCATGACTTCAAGGCCTGACTTCGCGCAGCACCGACTGCTGCTCGGCATAGGTCGTCTCGATGCGCTGCAGGCGGGCCTGACGTGCGGCTTCGTTCACCCATTGCGAGGTCATCGCGCTCTGCCGCGCCAGCTGGTAGGCCAGCTTGGCCGCCGGCATCAGCGAACTGTTGTCGGCGGCGACGAAGCCGGCCAGGTCATGCAGTGATTTCAGCACGGCACGCTCGGAATCGCCGCGCGGTCCCCGGCCTCGCGCGTACTCGACGAGAAAGCCCTGGACCTGCTTCTGGAACGCCGGGCCGTAGTCCTGTCGCATGACGATCTGCGCATGCGGGATCAGTTCGGACTCCCAGATGACCTGCAGGCGATCCGCCTCGGCCGGGAACTGGAGCTTGAAGCGTTCGAAGTCGGCGGTGTTGTTGGTCGCCACATCCGCCTCGCCGTTGGCGACGGCCAACGCAGTCGCCTGGTGCGTGCCGATGATCTCGCTGCGGAACCGCGTCTCCATCGCAATGTGGTTGGGCAGGAAAAGCTGCAACTGCGGCACGATGAAGCCCGACACCGAACGGCTCTCGCCGCGCGCGAGGCGCCAGTTTTCCGGCTCGGCGAGCAGGCCCTTCAGGGAGGTGTACGGCCCCGTCTTGCGCGCCAACAGCAGGGCGCGGTAGCCCGGCAGCCCGTCGTGGCGCGTGACCTGCGCCACCACGATCATGCGGCGCAGGGTCACGGCATCGAGGGCCATCTTGCCGGACAGGAAGGCCATGTCGACCTGGTCGCGCTGGATCGCCTGCTCGAGCGCGTCATAGGACGTGACCGACAGCATGGTGACCGGGCGCCCGAGGGCGCGGCTCATGTCCGCGAGCAGCGGCTCCCAGTCGTTGCGCGATTCGAAAGCGCCACCCAGCGGAAGAATGCCGAAGCGCAGCGTACCGGCGCCGACCGTGCTCCCGGGACCGGCGGTCTGCGCCGTGGCGGCGAGCTGGCAACCGAGGACCATCGCCAGCGCGCCGCGCAGCAGCAGCGCACCGGCGCGCCGCGCCATCACCCGCCAACGCCAGGGCTGGATCATGAGGGGAACTTGGGAAGCGCCTGAAGCGCGATGGACAGAAGCCTGCATCCTTTGGAAACGCATCGGCCAGAGGGTCCGATTTCCCGGGCTGGTCAAACGTGTACTGTCGAGAACACAATTAGAAACCAACTTCAACCTTCGTCGTGTCGTTTTTCTCTACCCATGTACTTTGGTCGGTAACGGAGCGGCGGATCCGCCGACGCGTCGTTTCCCGCTCATGAGCTGGTCCTTTCGCTCTCTCCGCCTGCTGGTGCATCCCACGCTGGCGCAACAGCTCGTCCTGCTGGCCCTGTTGCCGGCGACCGTCGCCACCCTGGGCGCGATCGCCGTGCTCACGCAACAGCATCTGGCCAACGTCACAGAGCTCATGCGCGCCAACGCGCAGACCGTGGCGCTCCAGGTGGCGACGGTGGCGCAGTCCCAGATCCAGCACATGGACCGCCGGGCGCTGCAGCGCACCGCCCAATCCGGCAGTTACCAGCCGCACGTGCAGCAGGTGCAGATCTGGTCGGAGGACGGCGAGATCGTCGCCAACTCCGAAACCAACGACCGGCAGCGCGGCGAAGGGCTGCAAGTGGTGGCGCCGATCATCGGCGACGACGGCAAGCACGCGGGCAAGGTGATGGTGGAGATGAGTCTCGACGCCGTGGGCAACGCCAAGAAGGCGGTCTGGCTCAACGTGGTGCTGGTCCTGGTCGCCAGTCTCGTGGGTGTCGGGCTGGCCGGGTGGTGGGCGGCGCGGCGCATCAGCGCGCCCATCCGCGCGCTCGGCGAGGCCGTCGATCGCCTGGGCGCCGGCGAGGATGCCCAGGTCGAGATCCAGGGCACGGCCGAGGTGCGTCGCCTGCAGGACGGGTTCAACCAGGCCGCACGGGCGCTGACGGAAAGCCGCAACCAGCTGGAAAGCCGCATCGTCCACGCGACGGCGGAACTGGCCAGCAAGAACCAGCAGCTCGAGGTCGCGAGCCAGGCCAAGACCCGGCTCCTGGCCGCTGCCAGCCATGACCTGCGACAGCCCCTGCATGCGCTCACGCTGTTCTCCGACGGCCTGGCCAACGGCGAGACCGATCCGGCGCGCCTCCAGCGCATCGGCCACATCCGGGAGTGCGTCGAATCGCTGGACCGGTTGTTCACCGAGCTGCTCAACCTCTCGCAACTCGACGCGGGCGTGCTGCAGCCGCATTGGGCAGATTTCGCGCTCGACACCCTTTTCGACGAGATCAGCCGCAACTTCCGCGCCGTGGCAGAGCAGCAGAACCTGCGCCTGGTGGTGCGCAAGACCGACGCGTGGGTGCGCTGCGACTACGTGATGCTGTCGCGCATCCTGAACAACCTGGTGTCGAACTCGCTGCGCCACACCGTCGAAGGCGGCGTGCTGGTCGGCGCCCGGCGACGCGGCAAGGGCATCCGCATCGACGTCTGGGACACCGGCGTCGGCATCGCGGCCCATCACCAGGCACGGGTCTTCGAGGAGTTCTACCAGGTCGAGCCGCACGGCCACGCGGGTGGCCGCACCGTCCGCGGCATGGGCCTCGGGCTGGCGACGGTGCAACGGCT
The DNA here is from genome assembly GCF_056400665.1 of Variovorax sp. P5_A3. Lineage (NCBI taxonomy): Bacteria > Pseudomonadati > Pseudomonadota > Betaproteobacteria > Burkholderiales > Comamonadaceae > Variovorax > Variovorax sp. P5_A3. Next base: position 21,295 of record NZ_JBFUKW010000011.1, read on the forward strand.
GGCGGCGCTGCTGAACACGCGGGTCGACCTCATTTCGCGGCTCCACGAGGGGACCTGCGTGCGCGTGATGGTGCGCGGCACGGAGCCCGTGATCGGGCTGACGCCGCCACCCCTGCCCACGCCGGGCACAGCGGCCGACGACGACGCCGGACTGCGCAACGTCCGGGTACTGGTGATCGACGACGAGCGCACCATCCTCGAAGGGCTGCAGGTCGTGCTCTCGAACTGGGGCGCCGAGGTGATGGCGGCGCAGACGCGCAGCGAGGCCCTGGCCCTCGCCGACGCCTGGAGTCGCCCGCCGGACGTGGTCGTCAGCGACCTGCTGCTGCAGGGCGGCGACAACGGCCTCGACGTGCTCGCCGCGCTCGAGCGGCATCCGAACGGCATCGGGCCCGGCACCGCGCGCCTGCTCGTGACCGGGGAGACCAAGCCCGACCGCCTCCGCGAAGTGGCGAGCGCCGGGGTGTCGGTGCTTTACAAGCCGGTCTCGCCGAGAGTGCTTCGGCAGGCGATCCAGGCGCAGTTGGCGGCCGCCCGCGAGCCGGCGATGTAGGGATACGACGTCTGACATAGGCCGACAGGCTGCGGCGCCGGGCCTTCCCCCGCCAGAAGCCGACCGCCTGTGTACCGACATAAGCCCTCTGCCTTATCGCGCCGAAAGAGCCCCGTCCGTACATTGGCTCCATCACCTACTGCGGATGCAGTCCATGTTTGCGAATCGATTTCACCAGCCGCTCGGAATGCGATGCGCCATTGCGGCCATCGCCTGCGCATGCGCGGTGGTGCCCGTGACCAGCGGGGCGGCGGCGGTGATCACGGTACTCATGGCGGACGACACCGCCCCCCACGCGGAATTCGTACGCCAGTTGCGGGAGACGCAGGAGGTGGGCAGCCGTCTCGAACTGATCAACGTTGCCGCCGGCCGGCCGGCCGGCGAAAACCTCGAAGAAGACCATCCGGCCATCGGCGCTCGCTCGCGCGGTGCCCGCCCGCCCGCGCCGGCGGACGTCCCGATCACCATGGCGGTCGGCGTCAATGCCGCACGGACCGCCATCGAGCGCCCGGGGCAGGATCCGCTGATCCTCGCGATGCTGAGCCGGCTCGACTACGAGAGCCTCAAGGACAACCCCGCCCTGCGGCGGCCGGACCGCTGGATCGGCGTGCTCCTGCGCGAGCCGTCCATGGCCGACCAGCTGACGCTGATCGATGCCGTGATGCCGCAGAAACGCCGGCTGGGCGTGGTGGCGACCGCCGAATCGGAGCCCATGGTGCGCGAACTCCAGCGCGCCGCGAACGGCTGGAACCTGCAGATCGAGTACGCACCCGATGCGAAGGCGCTGGCCTCGGTGCTGCGGCAGCTCGTCCCGCGCAGCGACGCGCTGATGGTGCTCCCCGACCTGATCGGCGACAGCCAGCCCGCGACCCTGGCTGTGTTGCGCGCAGGCGCCAGCGCCGGCCTGCCGGTGTTCGGCACGAGCGAAGGGCTGGTGCGCTCCGGCGGGCTCGCGGCGGCAGTCTCCACCCCGGCACAGCTGGCCCAGCAGGCGCGCCTGATGGGGCTGAAGCTGGCATCCAGTACCGGGACGTGCGGCGTGCTGGTCGAAGCCGCCACGCCGGCCACCGTTCGCGTCAATCCCACGGTCGCGCGCGGCCTGGGCATGCGCCTGCCGGAAGAGCGCGAACTCACGGAACGGGTCACCGCCATCCGATGACCGCCGCGCAGAACCCCATGACCGCACCCGCTCACCGCCTGATCGCACCCGCTCCCGCGGCGCGGCCCACCGATCCGCCGGCCACCGACGATCGCGCCCTCGTGGTCGAGGGAAGCCTGCAGCGCGACCTGTTCCGCCTCGGCGTGGTGCCATGCGCGGCGGTGGCGATCGCGCTCACCGGATGGTTCACGAACAGCCGGCTCGACACGCTCGAAGCCGCCTTCGACGCCGAAGGCCGGGCCGTTGCCCGCCAGGTCGCGGCGATGTCCGACCTGAGCCTCTATGCCGGCGACGTGCCCGCGCTGCAGAACGTCGCCAATGCCGCGCTGAGGGGCGGGCAGGTCACGCGCGTCGAGATCAGCAACAGCGCCGGCGTCTACGTGACGGCCGGCCCGAAGACGGCGCCGCTCGCGCAGCTTCGCATGTTCACCGCCCCGGTCACGCTGCGCGAAGCCTCGCGCGCGACAGCCTTTGCGCCGCCCGGTTCGACCGCCGCGGGCGAGACGCCGATCGGCCTGGTGCAGACCTTCCGCGACACCACGGCCTACGACCGTGAGCGCACGCGCTCGCTGATGGCGGGCATCGGCATCGCCATGATCGCGCTGCTGATCGCGTGGGCCTGGGTCCGCCACACGGCGCGCGCCGTCGCCCAGCCGCTGCGCCGCATCTCGCGCGCCGTGGCGGCGCTGCAGGCGGGCCAGTTCGACGCGCGCTGCAACGTGGTCACGCCGGACCGGGACGACGGCGACGCCGAACTGGGCGCACGGCGCGCCCAGCACGAACTCGCCAACCTCGCGCATGACATCAATCGCCTGGCCGAACGCCTGCAGCGCAACCAGCAGATTAGCGAAGAGCGGGTGCGCGAAGCGACCGCCGTCGCCCTGCAGCGCATGGCCGAGGCCGAGCAGGCCGCCTTGTCCCGCGCGCGCTTTCTCGCGGCGGCGAGTCACGACCTGCGCCAGCCGCTGCATGCGATGGGCCTTTTCATTGACGGACTGCTGCCGACGGCCACCTCCGCGCAGCGCCCCGCCGTGCTGCGGCTGCAGGAAGCCACGGGCTTCATGACCCTGCTGCTCGACGACCTGCTGGAAATCTCGCGGCTCGATGCGCAGGTGCTGACGCCCACGATCGCCGGCGTGTCGCTGGCGACGATCTTCGACCAGCTCGACGCACAGCACGCCGCGCCGGCCACCGCCGCACGCGTGCGCCTGCTGTGGGAGGACCGGGGCCTGGCGATTCGCAGCGACGCGGCGCTGTTGCAGCGCATCATCGGCAACCTGGTCAGCAATGCGATCCGCCACACCCCGCTCGATGGCACGGTGCTGGTGGCCGCGCGCCGACGCGGCGGCGCCATCCGCATCGAAGTGCGCGACAACGGGGTCGGCATCGCGCCGATCCACCAGGCGCGCATCTTCGAAGAGTTCTACCAGGTCGCGAATACCGAGCGCGACCGCCGCCAGGGCTTCGGCCTCGGCCTCGCAATCTGCGCGCGGATCGCCGCCTTGCTCGGTACGCGGATCACGCTGCGCTCGGCGCTTCAGGCCGGCAGCACCTTCGCGCTCGAATTGCCGGCGGCCAACCCGCGCGAAGTGGACCCCCCCGCGCCGGAGCCGGTGGCGTCGGCGCCGCTGGCCGGCGTACGCTGCCTGGTGGTGGACGACGATCCGGCCATCCTGCATGGCAGCCGCAACCTGCTCGAGCAATGGGGCTGCCAGGTCGAATGCGCCTCCAGCCGCGCGGCGGCGCTCGTCCGGCTGGAGGAGCCCGGCGCGCATTTCGACGTGGTGCTGTGCGACCTGCAACTGGACGGCGACGACGACGGCATGGAAGTCATCGACGCCACTCGCCGTCTCCAGCCCGACGCGCTGGCCGTGCTGGTTTCGGGCGCCACCGGCCCCGAGGTCCTGCAGCGCTTGCGCCAGGGGGGCGTGATGCTGCTCACCAAGCCGGTCGCGCCGGCCAAGCTGCGGGCGCTGCTGTCGACCCGGCGCATCGCGGTGCTGGCCTGAGGAATAGACGGCCGCGGTGGTCGATGTGTCCCATCCGAGCGACATGCGCCCGGCTCAGGCGCGGAAAATGTCGCGAAAAAGATTCAGACATGTATCAACCTGTACCTTAGTCGTAGGTGCCAGAGCCGCGCGGAAGGTCGCCCGTTGCTAGGATGCCGCTTCTTTGAATGGCGAACGCACGGCGCGAGGAAGGACGGGGCAGATGGAACCGATGCACTGGCAGTACATGGGCGCGCTCGGAGGGGTGATTGGCATCGGCTGGCTGGTCGTGGTGCCGATGTACAGAGGCTGGAATCACCTGAACGAGAAGATGACAGGGCGCGTGGCGCAGAGCATCCGCATGATGGCCGAATGCGAGGACCGGCCCGTTGCAGCCACCACGGCGGCGATGTCGATGCCCCGGCATCGGCCATTGGCGGAGTGGCGCCGGCGCCGCTCAGGGCGCCCGTCGCCGTAGGGAACGCCGGAAAGCCCCGCCCACGCGCCAGGCGGGGCGGCACTCACCAGACGTACTTGGCGCCAACGAGCCCTTCCAGGTTCCGGTAGTTGCTACCGGTCTGCAGGCCGACCTGGCCCCAGCCGGTCCAGCCATTGCCGAAATCAAGCTGGGCGCCGAGCTTGAACTCGTAGCGGTCCTTCGGCAGGTCCTGCGCCATCCTGATGTCGTTGAACCACACCGCGTTGCCCTTGTCGGCGTGCCACCAGTTGACCGCCACGAAGGGCTGAATCACGAACTTCCGCGTGTCGAGGGAACGACCGTACAGGCGCGCGCCCACACGGCTCGTGAAGCCTCCGGCCTCATCGGCCTGGACCACCGTCCCGTTGGCCTCGACGTGGCTGTCGGCACGGTAACCGGTGTAGATCGCCTGCACCTGCGGCTCGAGATAGACGACGCGCCGCCCGTCGTTGCCGACTTCGAACGCATAGCCGGCTTCGATGGACGCAGACCGCGTGCTCGACGTGTATTTCTCGCGCACCAGCCCTTCTCCCTGGACCTCGTTGTGATATCGGCCGTACTGGGCCCAGCCGTCGACGTACAGGCCGGTGGGCCTGGACGCATCGGCGTACCAGGTGCCGTACACGCCGACGCTGTTGCCGTCCACGCGGCCGGTGGCGCTGTAGCCCGTGAGCTTCGAATCGACGTCCGTCGTGGCGCTGCCGGTGCCGAGCATCAGGCCCGCGTTGAGGCGGTTGTCGCCCGAGTTCCAGCGCCCCAGTTCGAACCCGCCTTGCAGCATCCAGCTCCGGGTGCTCAGGTCGAGTTGGTTGTCGCCGGCCTCGCTGTCGACCTTGCGGCCCTGGAGGCGCGCCCAGCCGGCCATGGGCTTGTCGTTGCCCGCGCGGCCGCTCTCGGCAAAGTCGAGCTCGCCCAGGCGATCGTGCAAGGTGTGCACGAACATGCCCGTCGCCGCGGACTGGTTGGCCAGGTAGGCCCCCACTTCAGGACGGTACAACGGGCTCGCGGCGCCGCCCGCAACGCTTGCGCTCGGACTCTCGCTCGTGCCGGTGCCTCCGTCGGAGACGACGGCTTCGCCCACTTTCAGCTCGGCTTCGTCTTCCGGCGATGGCTTGTCCACCGTGTTGCGCAGGTACCAGCTGCCATCCCCGTCGCTCTTGTAGAGGAAGTATTCGTGAGCGCCGGCAACCACCCGGCCGTCGAGGGCGAACGCCCCGTCGGCCGAGTAGGTGTGCTCCAGCACGCGCACGACCTCGATACCCCTGCCCTGCGTCACTGCCCCCTTGCCGCCCACGTTGTTCACCTGGATTCCCGTCGCTGCGGTCCCCACGCTCGTGCGGTCGACCACGAACATGTCGCTCTGGCTGTTGGCGCCGCCTTCGTTGAGGACGGTATCGACCTTCAGGGTGCCGCCCGACACGTAGGTGCCGCTGCCGGGCGTCCCCGCGACGCGTCCGCCGGAGATGAGCAACACGTCGCCCACGGCGCCATTGCGGCCCAGGTCGATGACGCCGCTGTTGGTGAAGCGGCTGACCCCCAGGAGGTGGCCTTGCACCGCGCCGTTGGAAGCCAGCGTGTTGGCCGCACGCCCCGTGTTGTACAGGTCCGCCGGATCGACGATGCCGGCCGTGCCGCCCAGGAGGGCGAGCGTGCCGCTGTTCTCGACGGTATTGCGATCGCCGCTGCCGAAGTCGGTCACCGCCACGCGCAGTGTGTCGCGTACGCCACTGCCGGTGCTGTCCGCCAGGCTGCGCAGGTTCCAGGTGCCGGCGTTGTCCAGGGTGTTGGCACCATTTCCAAGCGTCATGAAGCCGGTGATCTCGCCGCCTGCCTCATTGCGAATCGCCAGGGTGGACCCCTCGATGAAATCGGTGGCGATGACCCGGTCGCTCAGCGCACCGATGCGGCCGGCGTTGGACACCGTCGCGACAGGCGTCGCGGCGTCGGTGAGGCTTTGCAAGGAGATCGCCGATCCTCCGGCCCGACCGCCGTCCAGTTCGCCGGCCGCCTCCACGGTCACGGCCTGCGTGCCGGCGGACTTGACTGCCACCGCATGGGCCGCGTCTCCACCCGCGCTGATCGCCCCTGCCGCGATCACAGCGACGCTTCGCTGTCCCTCTGCATGAATGCCCGTGCTGCCGTCGCCGTGCGTGGTGATCCGGCCGCTGTGGGCGACGGCGACGTCCCCGGCGGGGGCCTTTGCGCCGATGGCGTCACTCCCTGCACCGCGGGTGGCGATATCGCCGCTGTTGTCGATCGAGATGTCGCCTGCCGCCGCATAGGCAACGATGCCGCTGGCAGCCGCGCCCGTGGTCTCGAGGGTCATGCTGTTGCTGATGTCCACATTGCCGCTTCCCGCGTGGTCGCCCCCCACGGCGTAGGCGTTGTCGCCCTGGGTGCGGATGAAGCCGCTGCCGCGCGTGTCGATGCGGATCGAACCCGTGCCGTCGCTCTTGCCCATGACGGCGCGCGACCAGTCGCCGCTGGTCTCGATGCCGGGGCCGCCGTAGTCGATCGCCACGTCGCCCGCGCTGGTGCTGCCGTACATGGAGCCGCGCAGGGCACTGCTGTCGTAGCCCTTCGTCACGAGGGTCCCACTGGCCTTGATGCCGATGCTGCCACCAGCAGGACCGCCTTCGACTTTCGCGAAGATGCCGTGCGGCCCTTCGCCCGCATCGCTGCCATTCGCATTGATGGTGCCGGTGGACTCGATCGTGATCGCTCCGCCCTTCGTTGCGGCGAAGATGCCGCCGCTGCCCGATCCTTCGACGTGCACATTGCCCGTGTTGACGATGCCGATGGCACCGTCCGTCGAGTTCGCGATGATTCCGTACGCACCGGCGCCGGTCGTGGTGACATGGCCCTTGTTGATGACGGACACGCTGCCCGTCGTTGCTTCGGCGTTGATGGCATGGCTGCCGGTCCCGCCGGTCCTGAAATCGCCGGCGGCATCGATGCGGACGTTGCCTGTGCCCGTGGCCTGCCCGTAGACGGCATGCGCAGCATCGCCCGAGGTGGCGATTCTGGCGTCGTCGTTGACCTTGATGTCACTGTTGTCCGCTCCTGCCGTGAGCTCGTGCACGCCGTGCACCGCACCCCCCGTCGTGATGTCGCCGGAGCAGACGATGGGACTGACCCCGCTGCAACTCGCCTGCGCGACATCGATCGCACCGAAGAAGGCGGCCATGCCGATTCCGGCCGAAAGCACGTGCTTCGCACATGAGCCGCCACTCGACGCACGGCCGGTCCTCGTCAATTCGGACGTGACAATCCATTTGCCCGCGGCATTGCGGACGATCCGATAGATCCTGTTCAACTAAAGCTCCCTGGGTTTCTTGTAGGAAGATTCAGGGGGCCTCCTTTGTTCTTCCCCGCCCCCTGAATCAGGCGTCTCGACGCCTGCGGGGATTCTCAGGAATACCGTTCCCCGGATATACGAGGCCGATCCGGAACTGATTCCGGAAACAGCTCTCCATGGCGGAGAAAATTCCACCAGTCAAACAAAAGGAAACAGGGAGATGCGTGAGGTTCGCGAGATCCGCGAACGCGGCCTCAGGCGGGTGCCTGGGCGGTTCCGAGAGAGAGGCGCACGGCGTCGGGTGTGACCGACACCTCATACCCCAATCCGTCGGCCAGCGATTGCAGCGCGATGGCATCGATTGCCAGCGCACGCGGCGCCCGGTGCGCGCCGGCGACGGGGTCGGCCTCGGTCGAATCGCCGACCGTCGCCGAGAAGCGCAGGGCATCGGCGCCTTCCGACTCGACGTCGATCGCGCCGACATGCGGCACGCTGTCGTGCAGATAGCTCAGCGCGCCGAGCACCATGTAACGCAAGGCCGCCCCCGAGGAAAAGCGCGGCTCGCCATCCTCGGGCGAAAGGTCTTCGCCGACGCGGAGCGCGATGCTGTGCAGGTCGAAAGCCACGCGCATCAACGCCGTGCACTGGGCGACGAGTTCGCTGCGCGTGATGCCGTCGTCGTGCGTGGCGAGTTCCCAATCGCGCAGCGAGCGCACGCCATTGGCGAGCGCCGTGACCTGCTCCTCGATCAGGGCGACCCGTTCAGCCCACGCCGTCGCGTCAGGGGAAGCGGCGGCAGTCATCTGGCGCTTCAGCAGCAGGATGCCCATGCGGATGACCGACACGGGCGCCGTCATCTCGTGCCGCAACGCCGGAAGCGCGCGCGTCAGCAGTTCGTGCCGCACGCCGGCGGCCATCCAGCTGCGCGCGCCGGGTGAAGCCTTCATCCGGCGGCCGCCCGCGTCAGGATGCGGTCGAGCACATCGAAGTCGATCGGCTTCTGCAGATGATGGTCGAACAGTCCGGCCGCGCCATCCGCTTCCTCGGCCGAGTAGCCCGAGATCGCCACCAGCAGCGGCGCCTCGCCCCGTGCGCTCGCACGCAGTTGCCGCGCGACTTCGGTCCCCGGGAAGTCCGGCAGCGTGAGGTCCACGAGCGCGGCATCGAAGACTTCGCTGGCAGCAACATCCAGGGCCTGCTGACCGGTGTAGGTACAGCGCGCCGTGTGGTCCTGCAGCACGAGGAGTTCCTGCAGCAGATCCGCCGCAGCCTCGTTGTCGTCGACGATCAGAACGTGCACTTGCAAATCTCCCCGGTGCAAAGGTCCAGAGTATCGAACCGCTTGCCGCCTGCGCGATGTAGGACACATTCGCACTCTGCCCATCCGGGGCTTTGTCAGTGCGCTCGAACTGCTCGAAGACGCGCTCGTGGTCCTCCGCGGCAATGCCGATGCCGTGGGCGCGCACGGTCATCTGCACCGTGTCCCCGCACCGGTCCACCGTGACCGAGATCCATCTCTCTTTCAACCGCATGTCGCGCCATCGCGCGGGCCGACATCGAGCTCGCTGAAAGCGCGCACGAGATCGGGCAAGGATCGCGCGCCCATCTTGTCCATCGCGTTCGCCCGGTGCAGCTTCACCGTCCGCTCTGCAGTGCCGAGGGCCGCGCCGATCTCCCTGTTGTAGGCGCCCGCCACGACCATGGCCGCGACCTGCCGCTCGCGCGGGGTGAGGGTGGCGTAGCGCGCCTTCAGCGCCGCGATCTGCCGGAGCGTCCGCCGACGGGCAAGGTGGTGCGCCAAGGCGTTTCTTACCGCGCCGACGAGCGTCTCCCGGTCGACCGGCTTGAGGAAGAAGTCGGCCGCTCCGGCCTTCATGGCGCGCAAGGTGTCGTGCGCGCTGGCCTTGGCGGTGACGACGATGACAGGGAGCGGTTCGACGCTGCGCGTGACGACATCCTGCAGGTCGAGCCAGTCCGGCCCGGGCATGTGGAGATCGAGGATCAGGCAGCCGGGCTCGTCGCCGATGCCTTCGTGCAGCAGTTGGCTGATCGAGCCGTAGTCCCGGACCCGGTGACCGGCGGTCATGAGCTGGTCGCAAACCGCGCGTCGGAACGTGCCGTCGTCATCGACCACCCGGACAACAGGACGCTCTGCATCTTCGTGACCGGAAGCCCCATCGTCTGCAAGTGTCATGTTCGATTCGCTGGATCCCGCGGCCCCGTTGCCGCCGTCTGCATCATACGAACCCGACAGGCGACCCTCCTGGACCCTTGGCCGATTGCGTACCGCCCATGGGTCATGGTAGGTCGGAAGCTCTTGTGGGACTCGCCTCGACGCCTGGTCGCGTGGGACACCTGAGCCTTTGTAGGACCACGGCGCATTGACAGCGGCCGATCGATGGCGATGCTGGTCCCTGGCCCCGCTGTTTCCCGCAACGGGGATGAAAGGGGATCCTCATGAACTCGACTTCGCTCGACCGCTCTTCGGTCGAACCCGTGCCGAAGCACTCGTCGTCGCCCAAGGTGCTGTGGACGGCCATCGGCGCGCTCGCGGTGGCCGTGGCCGCGCTCGGCGGCGTGTTGCTCCACCAGCAGGGCCGCAGCAGCGCGCCCGAACCCGCAGCCATCGCGGCAGCACCCGCAGTGCAGGCACCAGCGCCGGATGACTTCAAGACGGTTGCGCCTCAAGCGGCCATGCCTGCTCCGCCCCCTGTGAGCAGCGCGGCGGAGCCCGCCACGCCGTTGCCACCACCGGTCAGGGCGCCTGAAACCCTGTCGCCGAAGGTCGCGCAGTCAGGCCGGGCACCAGCTCCTGCTCCGGCGCCCGCACGCGTGTGCTCCGTCTGCGGCCACGTCGAGTCAGTCCGCACCGTGCAGCACACGGTGCCGACGTCGGGTGTCGGCGCGGTCGCCGGAGGCGTCGTCGGTGGCGTGGTCGGCAACCAGATCGGGCATGGCAACGGGCGTACCGCGGCGACATTGCTCGGCGCGGTGGGCGGCGGCTTCGCAGGCAACGAGATCGAAAAGCGCACGCACACGGTGACGGCCTACGAGGTGAGCGTGCGCATGCAGGACGGCTCGTTGCGTACGGTGGAAACCAGCACCGCCCCGCCGATCGGCAAGCCGGTCACGCTCAAGGGAAAGGTGCTGCGTCCGGCGGATGGCCGGAAGTGATCGGTCTGCGCGACGCCGACCCGGCCCACCGCGCGACCTGCCGGACGACCCACGGACCATCGTCGAGCGGCAGGTCATGGCCGGCCGTCGGATGTTCCAGGATGGCCGTCTTCCATTGCCGGGCGAGTCGGCGTGAGCACTGCGCGTTCACGAGGCCATCGTGACGACTCGACAACACCAGAAGCGGCACGGGCGGCGCCATGGCCGGCGCACGATAGCGCGCGGCCGCCAGCAATTGCCGAAGTGCATTGGCACCTGACACCGGGCGCGCTTCGCGCAGGGCCGTCCACTCGTCGATCACCCGCGCTTCGTTCTGCGGGTGCCGAGTCGTCAGCCGCAAGATCGTCTGCTCGCGCTGGCGCTTCGTCCCGAAGCCGGCCACGACCCGGAGCAGCGACGCGTAGTTGGACGGGCGCAGGCGCCGGTACCACGGGCTGAAGGGACGCAGGCTCGTGTTGATCAGCACGCACCCTGCCAATTCCTCGGGGTAGCCGTGGGCCCACTCCACCGCCACCATCGCGCCCAGCGACATCGCGAGCAGGTGGAAGGGCGGCGAACGACGATCCGCCGCGAGCTGCAGCCTGCAGCTTTCCATCGTCGCCTCGATGCTCGCGGGGCTTTGTGCGTGGTTCAGCCGTCCGTTCCCGGGCAGGTCGAGCGTCAGGATGCGCGCGCCGGGCATGCACGCGCGCAGCATGTCCGGAAACTCACCCCAGTGACCACTCTCGCGCGTGAGTCCGCGCAACAGGACCCATGTACTCATCGGGCCGTTCCTCCGTACCAGCGAACCAGCGCCTGCTGTCGATGCCGATCCCTTTCGGTGCCTGTCGGGACCCAGCGCTCATGACTGCACGCCGCCCGCGTGATGACGTCCAGCCATGCGACATGGCGCCGCAGCACACGCTGCTGCCGATGCGCGATCATCGGATTGAAGATGCCGTGACGCGAAAAGATCTGTCGTGGATTCTTCTTGACCCACAGCCATGAACCCATCTCCAGCGTGAGCGGCAGGAACACCGAGCCGGGCTTGGTGTCGCAGGCACGCAGGTAGAGGTGGTCCCACAGGTCGCCGTGCGCCATGTACTGGCGGCTTTGCGGCTCGAGCACATAGCGATGGTGGAGCAGCGAGCCATCGACGATGTCGCAGAACGCATGCATCTCGGGCAGGTGGGTGATCGGACGCGAGGTGTGCGCAAAGGGAAACCAGATCCGGTCGGTAAGCCCGAAGCCGGAGTGGCAATCCACCGCGATGCTGAAGGGCCGCGCTGTCAGCTCCGCTTCGACCAGTTCGCACAGCGCTGCGCTCTCGCTCTCCATCGGCGCGCCCTGCGCTCCGCGATACCAAGGCAGCGCCGCGCTGATGCGCTGGCCGCCGATGAGATAGGGCACGCGCTCGACGGAATCCACCGGCGCATTGCGCATGAGGTCGACCCCGTTCGGATTGGCGCGCGTGCCGCGCCACAGCCCGCCCGGGTTGACGAGGGGCATGAAGACCAATCGCACCGTCTCCAGCAGGCGGTGCAGCGTGTCGTCCCACTGCAGGCGCATCACGAGACTGCGCAGGTAGGCGATCGTCACTTCGGCACCGATGCGCTCGAGGCCATGCACGCCGCCGAAGAACCCGACGGCCGGCGCGAGCGGGCTCGCACTGCCCAGGATGAAAGTCTCCACGGGAAAGCGCCGATCGCCCGCCATCACCTCGCACAGGACGCGCCGCGACATGTGGACGCCGGCGAGTTCGGAGAGCCTCTGCAGCTCGACCAGTTCGGGCAGATCGGAGGGAGTCACACGGGGTCTGGGAGGGACGGGGAGTGCCAGCAGGATAGCCGCATACCGTGCCATCAAGCCGTCATACATGCCCGCTAGGGTGGCGAGACCATGCCTCGCACCTCCCCTCACTCGCCCAACCACCCGTTCAGGGGTGTCGGAATCGCCTTGCTGTGGGGCGCGATCGAGCTGGTCGCGCTCGCGCGCTCACGCTGGTCCTCGCGCGCGCACCCCGGACGCTGACCGGGCGCCGGCGCCTACGCCGGAACGCCCTCCACGTTGGCGCGGTCCCAGTGCCGGTGCTTCGCGATCGCCGCAATGAAATCGTGCGCGATCTTCGTGGCTGCCGTGTCGTCGCCGAGGTTCGTCACCGGTGTCGCCGCTACCACCACGCCGGCGGGCGCGGCCTTCGCGTCGGGTCCGATGCCGAGCGACGAGAGCAGCTGCACGCCTTCGCCCACCGTGCAGATCGCCTTGCAGTGCTTGTAGGCTTCCAGCACGAAGTGCACCGCATCGCCGTTGCGTGCCATCGCGTCGACCCCTTGTGCGCCTGCCGGCACGAGCACCGCATCGAACATCACCGAAGGCATGTTGACGAAGGTGGCATCCACATCGAGTTGCCGCTTGGAGGCGCTCGCGATCGTGCCCAGCCGCGGGCCGACCACCTTGCATTGCGCGCCGGCCTGTTCGACGGCTTCGCGAATGGGCTTGAGCGAGGCCGAATCGATGCCGTCGGCCACCAGGATCGCCACCTTGCGCGTCTTGATCGAGCCGTCGCCGGTGCCCGCCATGCTGAGCGCGCGCGATTCGTCGATCGGCATCGTGAAGCGATGGTCGCGGAAGCCTGCGCGGCCGGCCGCGGCCTTGGCATCGGGCGCACTGATGCCCAGCGGTTCCGCCACGCGGCGCGCGAGCTTTTCGTCGACGTGGGCCAGGTTGTCCACCATGCGCTGGCGCACGGCCGGCACCTCGACCTTCGACAGCTCGAAACGGAAGGCCGCGATGATGTGCTCCTTCTCCGCGGCGCTCTGGCTGTTGAAGAACAGCCGCGCCTGCGTGAAGTGATCGTCGAAGGACGGGCTGCGCCGCCGCACCTTGGGCGGCTCCAGCGCCTCGGGGAATGACTGGAAGCCGCCGCTGCCGCCGTCGATCCTGAATTCCTTGCCGTCGATCAGCGAGTGCGGTTCATAGGCCACCTGCCCGCGCGCGATGGTCTGGCGGTGCATGCCGTCGCGCTGGAAGTTGTGAAAGGGGCACACGCCCTTGTTGATCGGCAACTCATGGAAGTTGGCGCCGCCGAGGCGGGAGATCTGCGTGTCGGTGTACGAGAACAGACGCCCCTGCAGCAGCGGGTCGTTCGTGAAGTCGATGCCCGGCACGACATGGCCCGGATGGAAGGCCACCTGCTCCGTCTCGGCGAAGAAGTTATTCGGATTGCGGTTGAGCACCATCCGCCCGATGCGCTGCACCGGCACCATCTCTTCCGGAATGAGCTTGGTGGGGTCGAGCAGGTCGAAGCCGAAGGCGTGCTCCTTGTCCTGCGGCACCATCTGCACGCCGAGTTCCCACTCGGGAAAGTTGCCGTTCTCGATGGCTTCCCACAGGTCGCGGCGGTGGAAATCGGCATCCTTGCCTGCGATCTTCTGTGCCTCGTCCCAGGCCAGACCGTGGATGCCGAGCTTGGGCTTCCAGTGGAACTTCACGAAATGGCTCTCGCCGCGCGCATTGACGAAGCGGAAGGTGTGGACGCCGAAGCCTTCCATCATGCGCAGGCTGCGCGGAATGGCGCGGTCCGACATGGCCCACATCAGCATGTGGGTGGTCTCCGGCATCAGCGAGGCGAAGTCCCAGAAGGTGTCGTGCGCGCTCGCGGCCTGCGGCATCTCGTTGTGCGGCTCTGGCTTGACCGCGTGGATGAGGTCCGGGAACTTGATCGCGTCCTGGATGAAGAACACGGGGATGTTGTTGCCCACCAGGTCGTAGTTGCCCTGCTGGGTATAGAACTTGACGGCAAAGCCCCGCACGTCGCGCACCGTGTCGGCCGATCCCCGCGAACCGGCCACGGTCGAGAAGCGCACGAAAACGGGCGTCTTCACCGCCGGATCCTGCAGGAACTCGGCACAGGTGAACTGCGACATCGACTTGTAGACCTCGAAGTACCCGTGCGCCGCCGATCCCCTGGCATGCACCGCCCGTTCGGGAATGCGCTCGTGGTCGAAGTGCGTGATCTTCTCGCGAAGGATGAAATCCTCGAGCAGCGTCGGCCCGCGCATGCCCGCGCGGAGCGAATTGTGGTTGTCCGGTACCTGAAGGCCCTGGTTGGTGGTGAGCTGCGGGGTGTTGTCGGCGGTGAAGGCGGCCAGTTGTTCCTGCTTGGCACTGCTGGCGTCGCCAGCCTTGGCCGGGCGACGACCTGCGGCCGCCTTGTTCTGTTGCGTCATCGGGATCCTTCGGTTTCTGTCGAGACGCGGCGCGTCGGGGCGCCGCAAGTGAGTCAGCCCGCTTCCGTTTCGAAAATCATGTTCAGCGCATTCACCACGGCCACCACGGCAACGACGGCGGCCGCCGACGCCACGGCCCAGATGAGGAATTCGTCGATCCAGGATTCACCGAACAGGCCAAACAACGAGGACAGCTCCATGGTTTCTCCAGGCTTGCGGGGTTGGTGGGAGATCGGTTTCGCATGCTGCGGGCCGACTGCCAAGCTTAGGAGCCGTCGGCACCTGGCTCCGTAGTGACGGCTCGCTGCCGTGTGTCGGCGCGGGCGGGCGCGCGCGGTAGGACCGCACCGACGCGCATTCCCGTTGAATATGGACTACGCCGCTTCGCGCGATCGTCGACGTCCCGCGCAGGCGTGTATGACTAGGATCAATCGCAGCCGCCGCGGGCACCAAACATGCTTGATCTTCCTTTCACCTCCCTCAACGTCAGCGAACCATGCTCATCAAAATCGGTTTCGAGATCGAACTCGGCGTCACGGCGCCCACGGCGCTGATCTACATGCTGCGTGTGCATCCGTCGCGCGCGGCGGATATCCAGGCGGGTGAAAAAATGACGATCAGTCCGCCGCTGCGAACCGATCACTACACCGATGCCTTCAGCAACCATTGCGCGCGAGTGGAAGTGCCTTTTGGCGTGAGCAAGGTGCACTTGAGCAACGAAGCCGTTGTGTTCGACACTGGATGGCCCGATCCGGTCACGCCGACGGCCATCGAGCACGCGCCTGCCAACCTGCCGGTCGAAACGCTCCAGTTCCTTCTGCCGAGCCGCTATTGCGAAGTCGATAGCGAGCTGTTGCAGCTCGCATGGGCGACGTTCGGCGGCGTTCCGCCCGGTTGGCAGCGTGTACAGGCGATCTGCGACTTCGTGCACGGGCACCTTCGCTTCGACTACCAGGCCGCGCGGGCCACGCGCACGGCGCTGGGCGGCTATCGGGAGCGGGTCGGCGTCTGCCGCGACTTCACGCACCTCGCGATCACGCTCTGCCGCTGCATGAACATCCCCGCCCGCTACGTGACGGGCTACCTCGGCGACATCGGCGTCGCGCCGGTGCCCTATCCGATGGATTTCAGTGCGTGGTTCGAGGTCTACCTCGGCGACCGCTGGCACACCTTCGATGCGCGCCACAACACTCCGCGCGTCGGCCGCGTCGTGATTGCGCGCGGGCGCGACGCGGCCGATGTGCCGATCACGATGGTGTTCGGCGTCAACACGCTGGAGCGCTTCGAGGTGACGACCAACGAAGTGCTGCCCGTTCCCGCCTGAGGCCCGGCGCCCTCAGGGCGCCGTGTAGCCCAGCATCTTCATCGCCGCGCCGATCGACTTGCGGCTCTTCTCCATATCGGACCAAGGCGTATTGCCGGTCGGTGCGCGACGCCCGATGTTCCTGACGGTCCATTGCGATGCGCTCGTCAGCGTCGGAAGTTCATCCCAGGCGAGCGGCACCGACACGCCCAGGCCCGGGCGCGAGCGTGCCGACCAGGCGCTGACCGTGGTCGCGCCGAAGCCGTTGCGCAGGTAGTCGACGAAGATCTTCCCGACACGGTTGCGCGGCCCGCTCTTGGCGACGAAGCGGTCGGGAATGGTGTCGGCCAAGTGCTGCACCACCGCCTGCGAGAAGCCCTTCACCGTGTCCCACTCGAAATGGCGCCGGATCGGCACCACCACGTGCAGGCCCTTGCCGCCGCTGGTCTTGAGGAAAGCCGGCAGGCCGAGTTCGGTGAGCAGCGTCTGCACCAGCATCGCGGCATCCTGCATGCGCGCCCAGGGCACGCCTTCGCCAGGGTCGAGGTCGAAGGTCATGCGGTCGGGCTTGCCGATGGCGTTCGAAGTCGCATTCCAGGTGTGGAGTTCGATCACGTTCATCTGCGCGGCCGACAGCAGCCCCTTGGCGGTGTCGATCTGCAGCAGCGGTTCATGGCCGGGGTCGAGCGCCGGATCGAGCAGCTTGACGCCCGGGAGTTCGTTCAGCTTCAAGTGCTTCTGGAAGAACAGTTCACCGCCGACACCGTCCGGCGCGCGCACCAGCGACACGGGCCGGCCCTTGAGGTGCGGCAGCATCAGCTCGGACACCTGCTCGTAGTAGGCGGCGAGCTCGCCCTTGGTGGTGCCGCTTTGCTCGTCGATCACGCGGTCGGCGTTGGTGATGCGTTGCGTCATGGGCTTGGTGGCTCCCTTGCCGGCAGCACTCGCCGGCGTGAGGTTGGGCGTCTTCGCCATCTCGCGGCGGATCTGGCGCGCCGGCTTGTCGGCGCGCAGCCCCTGGAAGACCGAATGACGGATGCGCCCCTCGCGCGTCCATTCGCCGAAAGACACTTCGCACACCAGCGCGGGCTTGACCCATTGCGCCTTGACACCAGCGGGCCGGGTGGCGAAGGGGCAGTCGTCGGCATGTTGCCTGTCGAGCCTGGTCTTGATGTCCGCCAACCGGCTGGCATCGAAACCCGTGCCGACGTTGCCGCAGTACTGCAGCGCCCCGTCCTCGTCGTAGACGCCCAGTAGCAGCGAGCCGAAGCCCGCGCGCGAGCCCTTGGGCGCGGTGTACCCGCCGATCACGAATTCCTGCCGCTGCTGGTTCTTGAGCTTGACCCAGTTGGGCGAGCGGCGCGACACGTAGCCCGAGCCCTTGAGCTTGCCGATGATGCCTTCGAAGCCGAGATGCCCCGAAGATGCGAGCAGGTCGCGGGGCGAGGCCTCGAAGGCTTCGCTGAGGCGCAGCGACGCGGGCGGCTTCCTGCCCAGCAGCTTGGCGAGTTGCTCTCGACGCGCCTCGACCGGCACGTCGCGCAGATCGCGGCCGTCGAGAAAGGGCACATCGAACAGCCAGTAGACGATAGAGGCGGTCGCGCCGCTGTCGAATGCGTTCTGCAGCGCCTGGAAGTCGGGCGCGCCCTTCTCGCCGTCGACGACGATCTCGCCGTCGAGCCATGCCGAGCGCGTGGGCAGCCTGGCGAGCGCCTGCGTGAGCTTTGGCAGCTTCGAGGTCCAGTCGTGCCCATTGCGGGTGATGCACTGCACCTTGTTGCCGTCGATGCGCGTCAGCAGTCGGTAGCCATCGAACTTGAGTTCGTAGAGCCAGGCGTCAGGATCGGCCGGCGGCGCGGATGCCAGCGTTGCGAGTTGCGGCGAAAGCGAAGCGGGCAACGCGGCCTTGCGTCCGAGCGTGTCGGGGCTTTTGACGGCGACTTTCCCGCTCGCCTTCTTGCTGGCAGTGGACGCCTTGGTTTTCTGGGGTGCAGGCTCCCGGCCGTAGGTGATGTGCGGAGGATCGTCGACATCCCGACCGCTCAGCACGCTGTCGGGCAGGGCCTCGACGATGTCGTAGTCCGCCAGCGGTCGCGCCTCGCCGTCCCGCTCCTTGATCAGCAGCCAGGGCTCCTGCTTCTCGCCGTTGCCGCGCATGCGCACCAGCGTCCAGTGGCCGCGCAGCTTGTCGCCGCGCAATTCGAACTTCAGCTTGCCTTCGGCCAGGGCCGCGCGCGCATCGCCTTCGGCGGCCCACTCGCCGCGATCCCACACGATGACCGTGCCCGCGCCGTATTGCCTGGGCGGGATCGTGCCCTCGAAGCTCGCATACGAGATCGGATGGTCTTCGACGTGCACGGCCATGCGCTTGACGGTCGGGTCGAGGCAGGGCCCCTTGGGCACCGCCCAACTCTTGAGCGTGCCATCCAGTTCGAGTCGGAAGTCATAGTGCAGCCGGCTCGCATGGTGCTTCTGCACGACGAAGGACAGCGCGCCCTGGGCGGACGACTTGCCGCTCGTGCGCGGTTCGGGCGTCTTCTTGAAGTCGCGCTTGCGGTGGTACGGGGCCAGCGCTTCGCTTGCAGTCGGCCTGCTCACGTCGCGCCTCAGGCTGCCTTGCGACGGGCTGCCGTCTTGGCGGGTGTGCGCTTGCGCGCCGCGCTCTTGGCCGCTGGCTTCCGGAGCTTGGCCTTCGCCTCGGTTTTCTCTTCAGGCTCCGTCTTGTCCTTCTCCGCATCTGCCTTGCCGCCCTTGCGCAAGCTGCGCTGCAGCAGGTCGGTGAGGTCGAGGATCTTCGCGCTGCGCTTGCCTGTTTCTTCTTCCTCGGCCTCGGGCTGGGTCACTTCCTCGGTCTGCCCGGCTTCCACCTTCTCGTCGACCAGTTTCATGATCTCGTCCTTGAAGGAATCCTTGTAGTCGTCCGGATCCCAGTCTGCGCTCATGTCGTCGACCAGTTCCTTCGCCATCTTGAGTTCGCGCTCGGTCAAGCCGACCTTCCTGATGCTTTCCGAGGGCAGCGGCAGATCCTTCCAGGGCCGGATGTCCGTCCCCCAGCGCAGCAGGTTCAGCACCAGCCCGGGGCCGGCGGGCACGAGCACCGCCAGGTGCTGCTTGGTCTGGATCACGACGCGCGCGACCCCGATGCGGCCGCTGCGCTGCAGTGTCTCGCGCAGGAGCGCGTAGACCTTGCCGCCCCGGTTGATCGGCGCCACGTAGTAGGGCCGCTCCAGATAGACGAAGGGGATGCTGTCCGCCGGAACGAAAGCCTCGATCTCGACGGTCTGCGTGGTCTTGGGGTAGGCCGCCGAGATCTCCTCGTCGCTGAGCACCACGTACTGGTCGTCCTCGTACTCGATGCCCTTCACGATCTGCTCGCGCGCGATCTCCTTGCCGGTCTTCTTGTTGATGCGCTTGTAGCCCACCGGGTCCATGGTGCGCTTGTCGAGCCAGTTGAAGTCGATGGCGTGATCGACCGTGGCCGAATACAGAGCGATCGGGATGTGGACGAGGCCGAAGCTGATCGCGCCCTTCCACAGGACGCGCGGCGCAGGGGTCTTGGATGCGGGCATGGCGTGGATCTCCAGGCTGGCACCGTAGTTTGCACCGCCGCGCGCCGCTGTAGGAAGTCGGCGGCGGTGCGCGTCAGGTCCGGACGCGCCCTGTCAGCCGCGCTTCGCGACCAGCGTCAGGATGTCGTAGCTTGCGACGAGTTCGCCGTCCTGGTTGGTCACTTCCACGTCCCACGCCACCACGCCCTGACCGACACCGTTGGCGTCCTTCTTCTGGCGGTCGATCTTGCGCTTGCAGGTGAGGCGCGCGCGGATCGTGTCGCCGATGCCGACCGGCTTGACGAAGCGCAGCGTGTCGAGCCCGTAGTTGGCCAGCACCGGGCCGGGCGCCGGCGAGACGAACAGGCCTGCCGCCGCGGACAGCACGAAGTAGCCGTGCGCGATGCGCTTGCCGAAGGGGCTCTCCTTCGCCGCCACCTCGTCGAAGTGCATGTAGAAGTAGTCGCCGGAGATGCCACCGAAGGCAACGATGTCGGCCTCGCCGACGGTGCGGCGATGCGTCAGCAGCGAATCGCCGATGGCCAGGTCTTCGAAGTGCTTGCGGAAGGGATGCACTTCCGACTCGTTGAGCTTCGCGCCGCGCATGTACTCGCCGGTGACCGCTGCGAGCATGGTTGGCGAGCCCTGCACCGCTGCGCGCTGCAGGTAGTGCTTGACCGCGCGCAGGCCGCCGAGCTCCTCGCCACCACCCGCGCGACCGGGGCCGCCGTGCTTGAGGAAGGGCAGCGGTGAGCCATGGCCCGTCGATTCGACCGCGGCCTCGCGGTCCAGCACGAGCAGGCGGCCATGGTACGCAGCGACCACCGGAACGGCCTTGGCGGCCGTTGCAGGGTCCTTGGTGACCAGCGTGCCGACAAGACTTCCACGACCGCGCGCGGCAAGCGCCAGCGCTTCGTCCAGGCCGTCATAGGCCATCAGCGTGCTCACGGGGCCGAAGGCTTCCACATCGTGCACGGCGTCATGACGCAGCGGATCGCGAGACAGCAGCAGCGTCGGCGAGAAGAACGCGCCTTCGGCCACGCCCTCGCCCTGCGGCGAGAAGCCGTCGCGCGCGCCATAGACCAGTTCCGCGCCCTCCATCAGCATGCGCACGCGCTCGGCCACGTCGGCCTGCTGCGCGTGCGATGCCAGCGCACCCATGCGCACGTCCTCGCGCGAAGGATCGCCCACGACCGTCTTCGCAAGACGCGCCCGCAGCTTCTCGGCGACCGCATCCACATGCTGGCGCGGCACGATGGCCCTGCGGATCGCGGTGCACTTCTGGCCCGACTTGACCGTCATCTCGCGCGCCACTTCCTTGACGAAGAGATCGAACTCCTCGTCGTCGGGCGACACATCGGGGGCGAGGATCGCGCAGTTCAGCGAATCGGCCTCGGCGTTGAACGGGATCGACTGGCGCACGATGTTCGGATGCACACGCAGCTTGGCCGCGGTGTCCGCCGAGCCGGTGAAGGTGACGACGTCGGCGCCGTCGAGACGGTCGAGCAGATCGCCGGTGCTGCCGATCACGAGCTGAAGGCTGCCTTCCGGCAGCAGGCCCGAACGGTGCATCAGCCGCACCAGCGCTTCGGTCAGGTAGCTGGTGGAAGTCGCCGGCTTGCCGATGCAGGGCATGCCCGCGAGGAAGCTGGGCGCCCACTTTTCCAGCAGGCCCCACACCGGGAAGTTGAAGGCGTTGATGTGCACCGCCACGCCACGACGCGGCACGAGGATGTGCGTGCCGGCGAAGCCGCCCTTCTTGCCGAGCGGCATGGCGGGGCCTTCGTGCACGAGGTTGCCCGAGGGCAGTTCGCCCGCACCGATGCCTGCGTAGGCCGCCAGGGTGCCTGCGCCGCCTTCGATGTCGATCCAGCTATCGGCGCGCGTGGCGCCTGTATGGGCCGAGATCGCGTAGAGCTCTTCCTTGTGCTCCGCGAGGTACTTCGAGATAGCGCGAAGGCGCTGCGCGCGCTGCTGGAAATCCATGGCCAGCAGATTGGGCAGGCCGACAGTGCGCGCATGGTGGAGCGCTTCGCCGAAGTCGATCGACTCGGAATGCGTACTGGCGACCGGACGGCCATTGACGGCACTGCGGAGCACTTGCGCTCCCTGCTCGCCGAACCAGCGGCCGCCGATGAAGCTTTGAAGGATCTGGGTCATGAGAATCTCCGGAGGTTGATCAGGCCGCAACAGCGTTCTTGTTGCCGAGGCCGAGGTAGGTATCGATGATCCGGCGGTCGTGCAGCAGCGCCTGCGCTTCACCGGTGAGTGCGACGGCACCAGTCTCCAGCACGTAGCCGCGATCGGCCACCTGCAGGGCGGCGCGCGCGTTCTGCTCCACCAGGAGCATCGAGACGCCGTGCGAGCGGAGCGACGACACCACGTGCAGCACTTCGCGCACGATCAGCGGCGCGAGGCCGAGCGAGGGTTCGTCCAACATCAGCAGGCGCGGCCGCGCCATCAGCGCGCGGCCGATCGCCAGCATCTGCCGCTCGCCGCCGGACAGCGTGCTGGCGAGTTGCGCGCGGCGTTCCTTCAGGCGCGGGAAGATCGCGAAGACCTCCTCCATGCGCTCGCGCTGGTCACGCTTGCCGGTGCGCCATCGGTAGAAGCCGCCGAGCAGCAGGTTGTCCTCGACCGACATCTCGCCGAAGAGTTCGCGGCGCTCGGGCACGAGTGCCACGCCGCGCGCGACCATCGCCTCGACGCTGGGCCTCGCGATACGCTCGCCAGCGAGCGTGAGGCTGCCGGTCGAAGGCAGCAGGCCCATCGCCGCGCACAGCAGGGTGGTCTTGCCGGCGCCGTTGGGACCGATGACGGTGACGATCTCGCCCTCGTCCACGCGCAACGCGATGCCGTGCACGGCCTCTACGGCACCGTACGAGACGCTGAAATCCTGGAGTTCGAGGAGTGTGTTCATGTCAATTCCACCGTGAGTCGCACCGTTCGCAGGCACGAGCACCCGCGGAACCGGCTTTGCCGGGCCGCCGGATGCGCCCCCGGAGAGGGGTGCAGAGCCACACGAAGTGGGCGAGGCTGGGGGTGAGTTCCATGCTATGCGGCCATCGCGATCGGTTCGTCGCTGCCGCCCAGATAGGCGTCGAGCACACGGGGGTTGCATTGCACCTGGGCAGGTGTTCCTTCGGCGATGACGGTGCCGAATTCCAGCACCGTGATGCGATCTGCCAGGTTCATGACGAACTCCATGTCGTGCTCGACGACGAGGATGCCGAGACCTTCGGCGCGCAGTTGCGACAGCAGGGTCGCGAGCGCCTGCTTCTCCAGATGGCGCAGGCCGGCGGCGGGTTCGTCGAGCAGCAGCGCGGCGGGTTGGCCCGCCAGCGCGCGTGCAATCTCCACCACGCGTTGCTGGCCGAGCGCCAGCGAGGCTGCAGGCGCGTCGGCATGCTCGGCCAGGCCGCAGCGCTCGATCTGCCGGCGCGCCTCGGCGAGCAGCGCGGCTTCCTCGGCACGGTCCAGCCGCAGCATCGCGGAAAGCCAGCCGCGGTGTCCACGCCGGTGCGCGCCGAGCGCCACGTTCTCCAGCACGCTGCGCGTGCCGAGCAGACGCACGTGCTGAAAGGTGCGTCCCAGGCCGCGCGCGGCATAGTCGCGCGACGGCTTGCCGTTCATCGACGCGCCCATCAGGCGCACTTCGCCTTCGGTCGGGTCGTCGACGCCGGAGATCATGTTGAAGAAGGTGCTCTTGCCGGCACCGTTCGGGCCGATGAGCGCGTGCACCTCGCCGGCCTTCAGCGTCATCGCGACCGCGTTGTTGGCGACCAGGCCGCCGAAGCGCTTTGTAACCTTGTCGGCTTCGAGCAGCATTTCGCCCGCGGTGGGCAGCATGCGGCTCGCGAGCGGCGCCATCGCCCTGGCCGGTGGGACGGGATGCGGCTTCAGGAATCGGCCGGACACGCGCGCCAGCGTCGGCCACAGGCCTTCGGCGAAGCGCTGCAGCACGAAGAGCATCAGCAAGCCGAACACGATCACCTCGAAATTGCCGCTCGCGCCCAGCAGCTTTGGCAGGATGTCCTGCAACTGCTCCTTGACCAGCGTGATGAGTGTCGCGCCGAGCACGGCACCCCACAGGTGGCCCGCACCGCCGACCACCGCCATGAAGAGGTACTCGATGCCGATGTTGAGGTTGAAGGGCGTCGGATTCACGAAGCGCTGCATGTGCGCGTAGAGCCATCCCGACAACGCCGCCAGCAGCGCCGCCAGCACGAACACCTTGACCCGGTAGCGCGCGGTGTCGACGCCCATCGACTCGGCCATCACCCGGCCGGACTTGAGCGCGCGAATGGCGCGGCCTTCGCGCGAATCCAGCAGGTTGTGCAGCGCCCACAGCGACAGCAGCAGCGCGGCCCAGATCAGCGGGCCCAGCGCGCGCGGGGACGCGAGCGAGAAGCCGGCGATGGTCAGCGCCGGCAGGCCGGTGATGCCGGTCTGGCCGCCGAGGAACTCCAGGTTGCCGAACAGGAAGTAGAGGCTCAGGCCCCAGGCGATCGTGCACAGCGGCAGGTAGTGACCGGAGAGCTTCAGGGTGATCGCGCCCAGACCCCATGCGACGAGGAAGGTGAGCACGAGGCCCAGCACGAGCCCGACCCACGGCAACAGGCCCGGCGAGACCACGCCGCCCAGCGCTGCCGCAGCGGCCGGCGAGGTGCAGACCCATGCCGTCGCATAGGCGCCAATGGCGACGAAGGCCGCCTGCCCGAAGGACGTCATGCCACCGACGCCGGTGAGCATGACCAGCCCCGCGGCGACCATCGAATAGAGGCCGATGTAGCTGAACATCGTCACGGTGAACTCGGGCAGCCAGGCCCAACTGAGTGCCAGCGCCGCGACGAAGAGCAGTGTGAGGTGGCGTCGCGTCATTCCTCATCCTCCACGTGACGGCTGCGGAGTGATCGCCACCAGAGCACCGGGATGATCAGCGTGAAGACCAGCACCTCCTTGAAGGCGCTGGCCCAGAAGGAAGAGAAGGCTTCGAGTTGACCGACAAGCAAGGCGCCCAGGAGCGCCATCGGATAGCTTGCAAGCCCCCCGACGATTGCCGCGACGAAGCCCTTGAGGCCGATGAGAAAACCGGTGTCGTAGTACACGGTGGTCAACGGCGCGATCAGGAGGCCGGAAACTGCACCGATCAAAGCCGCGAGCGCAAAGCTCAGGTCACCCGACAGATCCGTCGGGATGCCCATGAGCCGCGCACCGACGCGGTTCATCGCCGTGGCGCGCAGCGCCTTGCCGACGATCGAGCGTTCGAAGAACAGGAACATCAACACCACCAGTGCGAAAGCGACACCCACCACCACCATCGACTGGCCGGTGAGCGGAACGCCGCCGATATCGAGACGCGCCTCCGAGAAGGCCGGCGTGCGCGAGCCTTCGGCGCCGAAGAAGAGCAGCCCCAGCCCCACGAGCACGCCATGCAGCGCGACAGAGACGATCAGCAGGATCAGTACCGAGGCATCGGCAAGGGGCCGATAGGTCAGCCGGTACAGCAGCGGCCCCAGCGGCGTGATCAGCAGCAGCGTCGTGACGGCCTGGAGCGCCAGCGACGATGGCCGCAAGCCCAGCACCATCGCGCAGGCCAGCACGGGGAACGCGACCGTCCACACGAGCGTTGCCTTCCACTCCACCGTGGCGCCGCGCTTCCAGCGCCAACCTTCGACCGCAAGGGTCGCCACAGCGAGCGCGATCAGCAGCCACAGCGTGGCCGGCACACGCCCGGCGGTCAGCGCAGCCATCGACAACGCGCCGAAGGCCACCAGTTCGCCCTGCGGGATGAAGATCACCCGCGTGACGGAAAACACCAGCACCAGGGCCAAGGCCATCAGTCCGTAGACCGCGCCATTGACGATGCCGTCCTGCCCCAGCAACAAGGCAATCTGAAAATCCATGTCCGTTCCAATCAGTCCATCAAGCCAAGCGCCGTCAAGCGCGACGCCGGGGATACCGCGGAACCGGCTCCGCCGGGCCGCTGGTATCGCCCCCTGCAAGGGGGTAGGCGCAGCGACACGAAGTGCGCGAAGCCTGGGGGTGTGCCTATTTCAGGGGCTCGTCGAGGGCAGGTATTTCCAGGCGCCGTTCTCGATCTTGACCATCACGCGGGCGCGCTGGTCGAGGCCGAGGTGGTCGTTGGCGGTCATGTTGAACACGCCGTGTGCGCCGGGCAGTTCCTTGACTTGCTCAAGGGCATCACGCAGCGCAGCACGGAACTCGGGCGTGCCGGGTTGCGCCTTCTTGAGCGCGACAGGCACCGCGGCGGCCATCAGCAGGCCGGTGTCCCACGCATGCGCGCCGAAAGTCGAGACCGTGCCCTTGCCGTTCGCGGCCTCGTAGGCCGTCACATAGGCAAGCGCGGACTTCTTCACCGGATTGCTGGCGGGCAGCTGTTCCGCGACGAGCACCGGGCCGGCCGGCAGGAAGGTGCCTTCGACGTCCTTGCCACCCACGCGCAGGAAGTCGGCATTGGCCACGCCGTGCGTCTGGTAGACCTTTCCGGTGTAGCCGCGTTCCTTGAGGCTCTTCTGCGGCAGTGCGGCCGGCGTGCCGGAACCGGCAACCAGGATCGCGTCCGGCTTGGCCGACATCAGCTTGAGGGTCTGGCCGGTGACGGAGGTGTCGGTGCGCGCGTAGCGCTCGTTGGCGACGATCTGCAGCTTCTTGAGTTCGGCGGCCTTGGTGAATTCCTGGAACCACCCTTCGCCATAGGCGTCGGAGAACCCGACGAAGCCCACGGTCTTCACGCCGTTGGCGGCCATGTGCTCGGCAATGGCGAGCGACATCATGATGTCGTTCTGCGGCGTCTTGAAGACCCAGCGCTTCTTGGCATCGACCGGCTCGACGATGCGTGCCGAGGCGGCCATCGAGATCATCGGCGTCTGGCTTTCGGAGGCCACGTCGATCATCGCCAGCGAGTTCGGCGTCGTGGTCGATCCGAGGATCACGTCGACCTTGTTCTCGGAGATCAGCTTGCGCGTGTTGTTCACCGCGGCCGTGGTGTCGCTCGCATCGTCGAGCACGATGTAGTTGATCTTCTGCCCGCCGATGGTCTTGGGCATCAGCGCGATCGTGTTCTTCTCGGGAATGCCGAGCGAGGCAGCGGGGCCGGTCGCCGAGACCGTCACGCCGACATTGATGTCTGCCTGCGCAAGCGCCGAGGCGAGCAGCATCGCGGCCAGGGCCAGAGGTTTGAGGAATTTCATGCGGTTGTCTCCGTGGTGGTTGATTGAAAGTGGAAGGGGATGGGGCGAAATCGGAATCAGACGTCGATAGGCTCGATGCGCTGGGGCACCTTCACGGCCGGCAGCCCGCCGAGGAACAGGTCGGCGACCACGGGCGCCATCGCGTCGTAGTCGAGCTCGCCGTCGGGACGCATCCAGATGAACATCCAGTTGATCATCCCGAACAGCAGCATGGTCAGC
Organism: Variovorax sp. P5_A3; assembly: GCF_056400665.1. Classification (NCBI taxonomy): domain Bacteria; kingdom Pseudomonadati; phylum Pseudomonadota; class Betaproteobacteria; order Burkholderiales; family Comamonadaceae; genus Variovorax; species Variovorax sp. P5_A3. Next base: position 48,437 of record NZ_JBFUKW010000011.1, read on the forward strand.
GGCTTGGCGAGCGCGGCCTTCTCCAGGTCCGGCCGCAGTTCGATCACGGCACGCGCGAATCCGTTGACGACGGTGCGCTGCGTGCCGAGAACACGCTCGCGGTCCGCGTCTTCCATGAACTTGACGTCCTCGGTCAGCACGCGGTGCGCGTGCTTGGCACCGGCGTATTCCTCGACGAAGCGCCGGATCAGCTCGCGCAGCTTCGCCTCGGGCGCAAGCTTCTGGCTGTCGACGTCGGCCACGAGGGCTTCGAGGCGGGACACATGGTTCTCGGCGATGCTCACCAGCAGGCTGTATTTGTCGCGGTAGTAGTGGTAGAGCAGCGCCTTCGAGACGCCGCAGGCCTCCGCCACCTGGTTCATCGAGGTCGCCGAATACCCGCGGTTGGCGAAGAGCTGCGCGGCATGATCCAGGATCATCTCCCGCTGATCGTCGTATCCGGCTGAGCGTCCTCGGGCCATATCAACGCTCCAACACGCCACCGAGTGGCCCGCGACGGATAAACCGGGCGCAGCCAAATCCCAGGGATACCGCGGAACCGGCTTCGCCGGGCCGCTGGTATCGCCCCCTGGAGGGGGAGGCGCCGCAGGCGCTTCGGGGGTGCTTCATGGCCTTTATCTTTCGTCGAATGAAAGCACCACGCGCTCGGTGAGCGGATGGGCCTGGCAGGTCAGCACGAAGCCGGCTGCGACCTCGTTCTTGTCGAGCGCGAAGTTTCGCTCCATCCGGACCTGGCCTTCGACCAGCTTGGCGCGGCAGGTGCCGCACACGCCGGAGGTGCACGAGAACGGCACTTCCATGCCGGCCGCCGAGGCGCAGTCGAGGATGCTCGGCTGGTCCTTGCGGAACTCGATCTCGCGCTGCAGGCCGTCGCGGATGATGACGATCTTCGCCAGCTCGGCATCGCCGGGGCGCGCTTCGTGGATGACCGCACCGACAGGCGCGCCTTCCGGCGCGGCGACGCCGAAGCGCTCGATGTGGATGTGTTCCTCGGGCACGCCGGCTGCCAGCAGCGCGGCCTCGGCTTCGTCGTTCATCTGGAAGGGGCCGCAGATGTAGACGTGGTCGATGCTCTTGGCCGGCACGACCGTCGACAGGAACTCGCCGAGCTTCTCGCGGTTCATGCGGCCCATGTTCAGCGGCGCGTCCGTCGGCTCGCCGGAGAACACGTGATGCAGCACGAGCCGGGACATGTAGCGGTTCTTCAGGTCCTCGAGTTCTTCCTTGAACATCGTGGATTGCAGCTTGCGGTTGGCATAGATCAACGTGAAGCGCGAATGCGGCTCACGCGCCAGGACCGTCTTCATGATCGACAGGATCGGCGTGATGCCGCTGCCGCCCACGATGCCCACGTGCTGGCGGCGCGACGCGGGTTCGATCGGCACGAAGAAGCGGCCCTGCGGCGCCATCACGTTGATGGTGTCGCCCGGCTGGAGCTGCTCGTTGATCCAGTTGGAGAAGGTGCCGCCCTTGACCTTGCGCACGCCGACGCGCAGTTCGCCGTCGTCGACACCTGCGCAGATGGAATACGAGCGGCGCAGGTCCTGGCCGTCGATGTCCTTGCGCAAGGTGAGGTACTGGCCCTGGGTGAAGCCGAAGACGTCGCGCAGTTCGGTAGGGACGTCGAAGGAGACGACGACGGCCTCATCGGTGTCGGGTTCAACCGCGCGCACCTGCAGTGGATGAAAGATGACGCTCATGGGGAGTTCTCTTTTTCTTCAGATCGGCTTGAAGTGCTCGAAAGGTTCACGGCACGACACGCAGCGGTACATCGATTTGCAGGCGGTGGAACCGAAGGCGGAGAGGCGCTCGGTGTTGCTGCTGCCGCAGCGCGGGCAGGCAACCGCTTCGGCCCTTCGGCCGAAGATGCGGATGGGCACGGCTCCATCCGGTGCGGCCGGGCCAGGGGGCGCAATGCCGTACTCGAAGAGCTTGCGGCGGCCTTCGGCGCTGATCCAGTCCGTCGTCCACGCTGGTGCGCGCTGGAGAGTGACGCTGGCGGGCCCGAGGCCTGCCTTCGCGATGGCCTGCAGCACATCGTGCTCGATCACTTCCGTGGCGGGGCAGCCCGAGTAGGTCGGCGTCAGCACGATTTCGAGCGCTTCGCCGTGGTCGACGACGTCGCGCACGATGCCGAGGTCGCGCACCGACAGCGCCGGCACTTCCGGGTCGAGCACGGTGCCGAGCACGTCCCACGCCTGCTCGGAGCGCGTGGTGGCGACGGCTGCGAGTGCGCTCACCACACGCCTCCGGGGAACGAGCGCTGAAGATGCTGCATCTCGGCGAGGATGTAGCCCATGTGCTCGGTGTGCACGCCGCGCTTGCCGGTGCTGCGGAAGGCAGCCTCGTCGGGACGGCTCAGCGTCGCTTCGTCGAGGATGGTCTTCATCTCGGCCATCCACGGCTCGCGCAGATCGGACCAGCGTGGGCCGAGGCCCTGTGCATGCGCGGCCTCCTCCACCGCATCGGATTCGAAGAGCTCGGGGACGTAGAGCCAGAGTTCGCGCAGGGCCTTCTCGATGCGCTGGCGCGATTCGTCGGTGCCGTCGCCCAGCCGCACGACCCAGTCGGCCGCATGCTGCTGGTGATAGCGCGCCTCCTTGACCGCCTTGCCGGCAATGCCGGCGAGTTCGCTGTCGCTGGAATCGCGCAGGTGCTCCCAGAGCAGCTTCATCAAGGTGGCGGCCATCGCGTTGCGCAGGACGGTGAAGGCGAAATCGCCGCGCGGCAGCTCGACGAGCGTGAGATTGCGGTAGTCCTTCTCGTCGCGCAGGAAGGCGAGCTGGTCTTCGTCGTGGCCGAGCCCTTCGAGCTTGCCCGCATGCGTGAGCACGGCACGGGCCTGGCCGATGAGGTCGAGCGCCATGTTGGACATGGCGATGTCTTCCTCGAGGATGGGCGCTTGTCCGCTCCACTCGGCAATGCGCTGGCCGAGGATCAGGCAGGTGTCGCCGATGCGCAGCAGGTACTGCACACTCGGGCTCTGGTCGATGGCGATGGAACCTTGCATCACGGCCTCACATGTGATCCACCGAGCCGGGCAGCTGGTAGAAGGTGGGGTGCCGGTAGACCTTGTCTTCCATCGGGTCGAAGTACATGTCCTTGTCGCCCGGATCGCTCGCGACGATCTGGTCCGAGCGCACGACCCACACGCTGGTGCCTTCCTGGCGGCGCGTGTAGACGTCGCGCGCCATCTGGATGGCCATCTTCGGGTCGGCCGCGTGCAGGCTGCCGCAGTGCTTGTGGTCCAGGCCGGACTTGCTGCGCACGAAGACTTCCCAGAGGGGCCATTCGGCGGCGGTGGAGGTATCGGGGGTGCTCATTTGGATGGTTCCTAGGCGGCAAGAGGTTGAGGGGCGGCGCGCTTGGCGGCGTGGGCCAGTGCGGCATCGCGCACCCAGGCTCCGTCTTCCCACGCCTTCACGCGGGCACCGAGGCGTTCGCGATTGCAGGGGCCGTCGCCGCCGACGACGCGCCAGAACTCGCTCCAGTCGATCGGTCCGTGGTCGTGGTGCTCGCGCTCCTCGTTCCACTTCAGGTCGGGGTCGGGCAGCGTCACGCCGAGCACCTTCGCCTGGTCGACGGCGGCATCGATGAACTTGGCGCGCAGGTCGTCGTTGGAGAAGCGCTTGATGCCCCAGCGCATCGACTGCGCGGAGTTGGGCGACTGGTCGTCCGGTGGACCGAACATCATGATCGACGGCCACCACCAGCGGTTGACCGCGTCCTGCACCATCGCCTTCTGCGCATCGGTGCCGTGCTGCATCATGGTCAGCAGCGCCTCGAAGCCCTGGCGCTGGTGGAAGCTTTCCTCGCGGCAGATGCGGATCATGGCGCGCGCATACGGTGCGTACGAGCAGCGGCAGATCGGCACCTGGTTCATGATCGCGGCACCGTCGACCAGCCAGCCGATGGTGCCCATGTCGGCCCAGGTCAGCGTGGGGTAGTTGAAGATCGAGCTGTACTTGGCGCGGCCCGTGTGCAGCGCGTCGACCATCTGGTCGCGCGAGGTGCCCAGCGTCTCGGCTGCGGAGTACAGGTAGAGCCCGTGCCCTGCCTCGTCCTGCACCTTGGCCAGCAGGATCGCCTTGCGCTTCAAGGTGGGGGCGCGGGTGATCCAGTTGCCCTCGGGCAGCATGCCGACAATTTCGGAGTGCGCGTGCTGACTGATCTGGCGCACCAGCGTCTTGCGGTAGTGTTCGGGCATCCAGTCCTTCGCCTCGATGAAGTCGCCTTCGTCGATACGAGCATCGAAGCGCTGTTCGAGCTGCATTTCCTCGGCGGAACGCACGGCCTTCTTGCCGCCGTCTTCCTTGCCCATCGTGTCCATGGCTTGCGTGTACATCGTGATCCTTTCAGGCGTGGTGGCCTATTTCGGTCGCTTGTCGATCACGCGGCGGGCCTTCCCGGTCAGCGTGCGTTCTATGGAATCGGGTGCCAGCACCGTCACGCTGGTGGTGATGCCGACCAGCGTCTTGATCCGCGCCTGCAGCCACTGCGTGATCTCGCGCACTTCGGCAGCGTCGGTGGACGATGCCGCCAGCGGTTGCAGCTCGCACTGGACTTCGACGGTGTCGAGCAGCCCGTCGCGGCTCACGTTGATCTGGTACTGGCCCGAGAGCTTGGCGTGCTGCAGCACGATCTCCTCGATCTGCGTCGGGAACACGTTGACGCCGCGGATGATGAGCATGTCGTCCGAGCGGCCGACGATCTTGCCCATGCGGCGAAACGAACGCGAGGTTGGAGCCAGCAGCCGCGTGAGGTCGCGCGTGCGGTAGCGAATGATCGGCAGCGCTTCCTTGGATAGCGAGGTGAAGACAAGCTCGCCCTCGGAGCCGTCGGGCAGGACTTCGCCCGTCTCCGGGTCGATGATTTCGGGATAGAAATGGTCCTCCCACACGACCGGACCGTCCTTGGACTCGATGCACTCGCTTGCCACGCCGGGGCCCATCACTTCGGAGAGGCCGTAGATGTCGACCGCGTCGATGCCGGCCTTGCCTTCGATCTCGTGGCGCATCGCCTCGGTCCACGGCTCGGCGCCGAAGATGCCGACCTTCAGCGAACTTTCGCGCGGGTCGAGGCCCTGGCGCACGAACTCCTCGATGATGACCTGCATGTAGCTCGGCGTGACCATGATGAGGTCCGGCTGGAAGTCGCGGATGAGCTGCACCTGCTTTTCCGTCTGGCCGCCGGACATGGGGATGACGGTGCAACCCAGCTTTTCGGCACCGTAGTGCGCGCCCAGGCCGCCGGTGAACAGGCCGTAGCCGTACGCGATGTGGATGATGTCGCCCGCACGGCCACCGGCTGCGCGGATGGAGCGGGCCACCAGCGATGCCCAGGTGTCGATGTCGTTCTTCGTGTAGCCGACGACGGTGGGCTTGCCCGTCGTGCCCGAGGAGGCATGGACGCGCGACACCTGTTCGCGCGGCACGGCGAAGAGGCCGAAGGGATAGTTGTCGCGCAGGTCCTTCTTCGTCGTGAAGGGGAACTTCGCGAGGTCGCTCAACTGCTTGAGGTCGTCGGGATGGACGCCCTTGTCGTCGAAGGCCTTGCGATAGTGGGGCACGTTGTCGTATGCGTGCTTCAGGGACCAGCGCAGGCGTTGCAGCTGCAGGGCCTGTACTTCGTCTCGGCTGGCGGTCTCGATCGCATCGAGTTCGCCGGGGGCGGGTTGCTTCGTGGGCATGTGTATGTCTCCTGGATCGCTCACTCGGCCACGGCCGGCTTGCCTTTGATGGTGTAGGAACGGCCGCGGAACACGGCGACACGTTCGCCCCGCTGGTTGGTGATTTCGCTGTCGTAGACGCCGGTGCGGCCGGCCTTCGAGATTTCGATGCTGCGGGCGGTGAGCACGTCGCCGTGGCGCGCGGGGGCAACGAGGTCGATCGAGAACCCGGAAGCGACGGTGAGCTCGTTGTACGAGTTGCAGGCGTAGGCGAAGGCCGTGTCGGCGAGCGCCGCGAGGTAACCGCCATGGCAGGTCTCATGGCCGTTGAGCATGTGGTCGCGAACGGTCATCGTGACCGTGGCGTGGCCGGGCGAAACCTCGACGACGTCCATGCCGAGGCCCTGGACGGCGCGGTCGTTGGCGTACATGCGCTCGCGGACCATCTCGGCGGTCTGCTGGGGGGTGCGTTCGATTGGCAGTGCAGACATGGCGTGTTCAGCGGTCGGTGAATTGGGGTGCGCGCTTCGCGGAGAACGCGGCGACGCCTTCGAGGTAGTCGTGCGCGCGGCCGAGGTCGGCCTGCACGGTGGCCTCCATGTCCAGGGCCTGATCGAGCGTGAGGTGCTGTGCGCCGTCGATGGCGCTGCGCGTGGCGGCCAGCGCCTTCACGGGCATGGCGGCGAGGCGCTGGGCGAGTTTGTTGGCCTCTTCGGCCAAGGCTGCGTCTTCGACACACTTCCAGATCAGGCCGATGCGCTCGGCCTCGGCGGCGGGCAGCTTGTCGCCGAGCATCGCCAAGCCCATGGCCCGCGCGCGGCCCACGACGCGCGGCAGGAGCCACGTGCCGCCGGTATCGGGAACGAGGCCGATCTTGGCGAAGGCCTGGATGAAGCTGGCCGACTGGCTGGCCAGCACCAGATCGCAGTTCAAGGCGAGGTTCGCGCCCGCACCGGCCGCGACGCCGTTCACGGCCGCAATCACCGGGATGGGCATCGAACGCAGGCGCTGCACCAGGGGCTTGTAGAGCAGTTCGATCGTGCGTCCGAGGTCCTTCGGCGGCTCGCCGGGAGGCGAAGGCGCAACCATCGGATCGGCCAGGTCCTGGCCGGCACAGAAGCCGCGTCCGGCGCCGGTGAGAACGAGGCAGCGGACTCCCGCATCGGCCGCCGCCGCATCGAGCGCGGCGCGAAGCTGCTCGTGCATGGCACCGGTGAAGCTGTTCAGCGCGGCGGGCCTGTTCAGCGTGAGGGTCAGGACAGGGCCTTCCCGTGAGGCGAGGACAAGTGAATCGGACAAGCTGTGTCTCCAGTGTCAGGATGGGGGGCTGGCCGTGTCGATGCGGGTTGTTTGTATTGTTGACCGACCGGTCGGTTTATCTTAGGATCGACTTCAATGGGGTGCAAGTCCTCTTTCGCTGGGGTAAACCCTTGGCGTCCACTCACCTGACTACGGAGACAGCCGTGCCTTGTTATTCCATCGAAGGGGTGGTGCCGGTCATCGACCCGAGCGCCTATGTGCATCCCGAAGCAGTGCTGATCGGTGACGTCATCGTCGGGCCGGACTGCTATGTCGGTCCGTGCGCCGTGCTGCGCGGCGACTTCGGCCGCATCGTGCTCGAGCGCGGCTCCAATCTTCAGGACACTTGCGTGGTGCACGGCTTCCCCGCGCATGACACGGTCGTCGAGGAAAACGGCCACATCGGCCACGGCGCGGTGCTGCACAGCTGCATCATTCGGCGCAATGCACTGGTCGGCATGAATGCGGTCGTCATGGACGACGCCGAGGTCGGCGAAGCCGCCATCGTTGCCGCCTGTGCCTTCGTGCCCGCCGGCAAGAAGATCCCCGCGCGATCGCTGGCCGCCGGCATGCCGGCCAAGGTGATGCGCGAACTCAGCGATCAGGAAGTGGCATGGAAGCTGGAAGGCACGCGCACGTACCACGACCTGACGCGCCGCAGTCTCGCGAGCATGCGGAAGGTCGAGCCTTTGTCGGAGGTCGAGACGGATCGCCCGCGCGTGCAGGCGCCCGATGTGAAGCCGCTGATCGCGACGAAGCGCGGCTGAGGAATTCTTCGCGGGCCTTCAGGTCTGAATGAACCCGGTCCGCGCGACCTCGGGCGGCGGCAGGGTTTCGCCCATCATTTCGCGCAGCGTCGCCTCGATCATGGCCGACATCGCGTCGAGTGCGAGGTCATTGGGTTGGGTGCCGAAGGGCTCCTCGATCTCCGCGCCCAGCGCCTCCAGCGCGAAGAAGGTGTAGGCGATGAAGGCGACGATCACCGGCGTCATCGGCCCGATCGCATCGACCAGGCCGAAGGGCAGCAGCACGCAGTAGAGGTAGATCGTGCGATGGATGATCACCGCGTACGTGAACGGGATCGGCGTGCTCGCGATGCGCTCGCAACCGCCGAGGGTTTCAGTCAGGCGGCCAAGCGGCCCTTCCATGGCCTGGACCAGCGCCGGCGACAACTGTCCCGCCCGGCGCCGGTCTCGCAACCACTCGCCCGCCATGAGCAGCAGCATCGCGGGCTTGTAGCGCGCAAGCTGCAAGCGTGAACATTCCTCCGCCGACAGCAGGCGCTCGAAGTCGGCGGTCGGATCCGTCGTGCGCAACTGATGACGCAAGCCATGGACGAACGCGATCAGGCGCGCCGTCAATGTGGCGACGTCCGAGGCAGGACCGTCGGCCAGCGTGAGCGCTTGCCGAACCAGCGCGCGTGTCTCGTTGAGCAACGTGCCCCACAGCGTGCGCGCCTCCCAGAATCGCGCATAGCTCGTGCCATTGCGAAATCCCAGGAAGATGGCCAGCGTCAGTCCGATGAGCGAGAACGGCACGAAGTTGAGCGGGATCTTCCACGCGAACAGGCGGCCATGCAGCACCGTGACGACGACGGCGAAGGCAGTGGTCGCCAGCAACTGTGGCGCGATGACGGGCAGGACCGAACCGCGCCAGACAAACAGCATGTGCAGCCAGTTGGGGCGGGGGCGGATGATCATTGGATGGGCATCGGGTTCGGCAATGACAGCCTATTCTGGCCTCAAGCGTCTGTCGATCGTCATCCTCCCTGGGCCCGTCGGGACCCAGCCTTCGCTCCTGGCAGTCCGTCGGGTTTACCCCGTAGGCACCCCCACCAGCGCCCCTTACCGTTGCGGCCTTCTGGAGGAGACAAGACCATGATGCGTACAGCCTGGTTGGTGGCCGCGTGTGCAGCGCTTCTTTCTCAGACGCCGTGCTGCGCGCACGGACGCTCTGCGGACGTCGAGCGGGACACGCACTTCGGGAAGGTCGTCGGCATCGACGATTCGGACGCCACGGGGACCTACGCATGGAAGGGCATCCCGTTCGCAAAGCCCCCCGTGGATAGCCTCCGCTGGAAAGCCCCTGTCGACCCCGACCGTTGGAATCGACCGAGGGCCACGCAGGCATTCGCCAACGCGTGCGCACAGTACGGCCGCATCTATGGCCCCGGTGCCAACAACCGCTATGACGCGACCATCGGCACCACCTTGAACCAGGCTGTCGGCAGCGAAGATTGCCTGTACCTGAACATCTGGCGCCCGGCGAAGGACGATCGACGGGGCAACGACAGGGACGACGACAAGCTGCCCGTGATCGTCTTCGTCCACGGCGGCAGCGACGTGTCGGGCTATACGGCGGACCCGGTCTACGATGGCGCCGCGCTCGCCAGGACGGCGAATGCCGTCGTCGTGACGGTGAACTACCGCCTCGGCATCTTCGGCTTCCTGGATCTGCCGCAGCTCAAGTCCGGCTCGAATGGCGTGGGCGACTCCGGGAACTTCGCCCTGCTCGACATCGTCAAGGCGCTCGAGTTCGTTCGCAGCGACATCGACGCTTTCGGCGGCGATCCGCGCAACGTCACGTTGATGGGCCAATCGGCAGGCGCGATCAATGTCTACGCGCTCCAGACGTCGCCGGTGATCACAAACGCCCGCCGCCCCCTCTTCCATCGCGCGGTGCCGCTCAGCGGCGGCATATCGCTCGCAACGAACCTGGCGCCTGGCCGTATCCCGACGCTCAGTCCGCAATCGACGTACGTCGCTCAGGGCAACGCGCTTCTCACCAACCAACTGATCGCCGACGGCCTCGCGACCGATGCCGCATCCGCTGCGGCCTACGCGGCAAGCCAGACACCGCAGCAGATCGCGGCGTATCTGCGCTCGAAGAGTCCGGCGGCCCTCTTCACGACGCTGCTCACCAAGCTCTCGCTACTCGGATTGGCGGGCTCCGGGCCGATCCCCGACGGCATCGTGGTGCCGGTCGACCCGGTCGCCGCCATCCAGGCCGGCAACTACCTGCAGGTTCCCGTTCTCGCGGGGAACACCCGCGACGAGGCCAAGCTGTTCCCCACCTTCCTTGCGCTGTCACCTGCGCTTGGCGGCGTCAGCGGCCGGCTGGTGAGCGATGCGGTCCTGTTCTCGACACAGTTCAGCTATCAACCCGATGCACCGCCCACGATAAGTGTCGACCAGTGGATCCCGGCGCAGTACCTCCCGGTGGCGACGCCGGTCACCGGCTTCAATGCGCGCACGGACCTGCTCAATCAACTTTTCTTCATCGCGAGCCGCGACAACGTCCTCAACGCGCTCAAGGCGCAGCAGAACGAGGTCTGGTACTACCGCTTCGACTGGGATGAAGAGCCAGCACCGTGGAACGACATCTACGGCGCCGCTCACGCGTTCGACTTGCCGTTCATCTTCGGCACGTTCGGACCATCGCTCTTCGCGAACGTCGCCAACTCGACAGCGAACAAGCCCGGTCGGCTGGAACTGTCCCACGCGATGATGAAGAGCCTTGGCGCGTTCGCCAAGCGTGGCGATCCGAATGCGCCGTCAGCGCTCGGTGTGACTTGGCAGCCCTGGCCTTCGACGCTCATCTTCGACGCGTCGCCGACACACAAGACCATTTCGATTCAATAGTCGGCGTCGGCACCCGACCTGCTGCCCGGCCAGTCATTCCTGCTGCGGGGGCGCCGCGTCAGCAGCATGGTCAGCAACGAACTCGCTGCAGCGGCGATCACCATGGATTGCATGGGCTGTCTGCTCACGAAGTCCCGTGTCTCGTCGAGCGCATGATCGAAGCCACCCTTCAGGGCCTGTGCGGGCGAGCATGCCGCCTTCGCCGGGAGCGTTTTTGCAATGACTTGCGCGTCGTCCACGACCGCACTCACTTCATCGGCGACAGTCGGCGTCGCCCCAGAACCGTATACGTTCATCTGAACTCCTTCTGCATGGATTGACTGCGTTTCCATGAAGCATGGAGGCCAGGCACAACAAGAATGTCAGGCCGGAGGGACGCGCGATGTAGGAGCAATCTGCCTTCGCGGCGGAGCAACCCGCACCGGCCGCAGGCTCACACCATCTTCACGACCGGAGGGTTCCATTTCCCGGTGAGCGCATCAGGCTTGGGCGAGTACAGCCTCATCGTGAGGTTGAACGATCCCTTGGGTGCAGGCAACCAGTTGGCTTCCTTGTCCTTGCCGGGACTCTCGTTCTGAAAGTACAGGTCCATCGATCCATCCGCATTCGTCACGAAGGGCATCCAGCTGCTCAGCGCGAACCGGTCCAGCGTGTTCGCCACCTGGAAGCCTTCGTCATCGTAGAGCGTGATGGACCAGAAGGCATTCACAGGCGGTGTCGCACCCTTGTCGAAGTGGATGACGTACTTGCTGGCCCCGGCAAGCGGTTTGCCGGATTCGTCCGCGAGGTTCAGCGGATAGATCGCGTCCTCGGGCAGGTTGGCGCCGAGGCCCAACTGGGCGACGATCGCACGCTTGAGGTAGTAGGTGCCGTACACGCCCATGGTGTCGGTGTTCATGGACCATCCATTGGCGACCCGCGCCAGCGTCGCCACCTTCCAGGCCATCAACTTCTGCGCGCTCTCGGGCGCGCCGCCGAGCGCTTTCTGCACCGTCGGATCGAGCTTGTCGAAGTCGAAGCTCTTGCCCGGCTCGAGGCCGATGCGCTTCATCCGCGCGACGATCGGCTGGTCGGTGAGATGCGGCGGATGCAGCTTGAGCAATTCCGCCGCATAGCCGAAGTACTTTGCGGCCGGCATGGTGTCGGCCTGGGTCTTGGGCGGCGTCTTCATGTCGACGCCGGGGTCGATCTTCACCGCCGAAGCGACGGGTGGCTTGCCGAGGCCCGAGAGCGGCGTGACGCGGTAGCCCGCCTGGATAGCCCTGACCGCGTCGTAGTCCCCCGGACCGTCTGTCCTGGTGCGGCCGATGATCCAGACATAGGACGTTGGCGCTGCGATCTGCGTGACGCCCTCCGGCACCTTTCCGCTCCAGCCAGGTGGCGTGACGAGGAATTCACTGGCCTCGGTGCCCGTCGTCCGCCAGCCCGGCGATGCGAACACGTCGGACCACATGTCCAGCATCGGCAGCAGATAGAAACGACCGGCCGTGTCCGGCGCGGAGACGATCTGCGGCTCCTTGGTGAGATCGAGCCATGCAACGGAATAGAGGGTGTCGAAATTGACCCGCACCACCACCTTCATGTCCGCGGGCGGATAGGCCGGGATGTTCACGAACATGTTCATCGGGCCCTTGCCGAATTCCTTGCCGGGCTCGATGTTGGTCGACTGCAATCGCGTGAGGTCCATGGTCACGAGGGGGTAGCAGTAGATGTACGCATCGACTGCAATCTCGTGCGCATCCTGCTCGGAAATCGGCTTGGAAGTCATCAGTGTTCCTCCTTCAGGAATCTGGTCGGGGGATCCGAGACTGCGATCGCGCGTGAGGATTTCAGCGCCAGTTCGGCCAATGACCATAGCATTTCGGTGTCGCGCTGACCATTCTCCAAATGATGTGTTTCAAGCCTGCAGCGGCAACTGCGTCGTCGACAGCACCTGCTTGAGCACCATGAAGGTCCGTATCTGCCGCACGCCGGGCAGGTACAGCAACTGCTCGGCGTGCAGGCGGTTGTAGCTGTCGTTGTCGCGCGTGCGCACCAGCATGAAGTAGTCGAATTCGCCCGTGACCACGTGACACTCCAGGCAGCCCGACACCTTCTGCACGGCCTTTTCGAAGCTTGCGAAGGACTCGGGCGTGGAGCGGTCGAGCACGACGCCGATCATCACCAGCGTGCCGAAGTCCAGCGCCACCGGATCGAGCAGCGCCACCACCTTCCTGATGAGCCCCATCGACTTGAGTCGCTCGACCCGTCGCAGGCAGGCCGGCGCACTCAGGTTGACCTTGGCGGCGAGCGCCACGTTCGACTCCGACGCATCGCGCTGCAACGCGCGCAGGATGGCCCGATCGATTCGATCCAGCTCATCCTTAGCTTGCAATTTTGTTGTGCTCATGGCGGCTTTCTCAAAATTAATCCTGCCAATTTTTTAGATGCTCGATCCTTAGTGTCGCGAAATGCCTCGAATTCGCAACCCTCGAACACGCGATTCTTCCTACGATTCGCTTCATCGCCTGAACAAGGAATCGCTCCATGAACCTGCAAAAATTTCCGCGCCATTCACTCACCTTCGGGCCGACGCCCATCCAGCCGTTGCGGCGTCTCAGCGCACACCTGGGCGGCAAGGTCGAGCTCTATGCCAAGCGCGAGGACTGCAACAGCGGCCTCGCCTTCGGCGGCAACAAGACGCGCAAGCTCGAATACCTCATCCCCGAAGCCATCGAAGGCGGCTACGACACGCTCGTGTCCATCGGCGGCATCCAGTCGAACCAGACGCGGCAGGTCGCGGCGGTGGCCGCGCACCTCGGCATGAAGTGCGTGCTGGTGCAGGAAAACTGGGTCAACTATTCCGACGCGGTGTACGACCGCGTGGGCAACATCGAGATGTCGCGCATCATGGGCGCGGACGTGCGGCTCGACGCCGCCGGCTTCGACATCGGCATCCGCAAGAGCTGGGAAGACGCCATGGACAGCGTGCGCCGGGACGGCGGCAAGCCCTTCCCGATTCCCGCGGGCTGCTCCGAGCATCCGAAGGGCGGCCTCGGCTTCGTGGGCTTCGCGGAAGAAGTGCGACAGCAGGAAGCGGCGCTGGGCTTCAAGTTCGACTACATCGTCACCTGCTCCGTCACCGGCAGCACGCAGGCCGGCATGGTGGTCGGCTTCGCGGCCGACGGGCGCGCCGATCGCGTGATCGGCATCGACGCATCGGCCAAGCCACAGCAGACCTTCGATCAGATTCTGCGCATCTCGCGGCACACGGCCGAGATGGTCGAACTCGGCCGCGACATCACCGCCAAGGACGTGGTGCTCGACACCCGTTTCGGCGGGCCCGAGTATGGGCTGCCGAACGAAGGAACCCTCGAAGCGATTCGCCTGAGCGCGCGCATGGAGGCGATGCTCACCGATCCGGTGTACGAGGGCAAGTCGATGCACGGGATGATCGAAAAGGTGAGGCTCGGCGAATTTCCCGCGGGCTCGAAGGTGCTGTATGCGCATCTGGGCGGAGTGCCGGCGCTCAACGCATACAGCTTTCTCTTTCGCAACGGCTGATTTGCCGGATGCGCAGCAGTTCAGGCAGCCTGAACTGCAACAATCCAGAGCTGTGCGCCCTGCTGTGGCGTCGACACCCAGGTCACGTTGTAGGTGCCGGCCGCATCCACCTGCCTGACGGCAACGGCGCCCTGCACCAACGCACCCGAACTCAGCACCGAATCGATCACCGCGAAGCCGTTGTTGGGTACGGCCGTCTTGTCCTGATCGACGCCTGCATCACCCCACCACCATGCGATGAGCACCGCCGGGCCGGTGGTGGCGACATCGGCGCTGGTCAAGGCCTGACCGGACAACACCTCACGCCACTGGACGTCACGCAAGGACCCGCCGCTGGTGATCTCGACAACGCTCAGGGTCGTTTCGTCGGTGACCTTGGGCTTCGCCACGGTGACCATGTGGCCGACCATGCCCACCGCCTTCTCGCAGGCGTACAGGCTCGTTCCGGAGTTGGGCCACAACGTGTAGATGTGTGGCACACCGAGCTGGACGAAGGTATTGCCCGCGTTGTCCGTCGGCGCGACGGAAGCGAGCAAGCCTCGCCCGACGCAAGCCAGCAGGGTGCTTCCGCTCGTACGCGTCGCCGTGGCGGATGTGGACAGCGATGCAGACGTGACGCCGTCAGCGTTGAAGGCGAGCGCGTGGGCGCCGAGGGCCGGCGTTGCTGCTGCAGAGGGTGGCGCGGGCGTCGCATCAGATGACGCTGACGCCGGAGGCGGTGCCGGCGGAGGTGAAGACGAAGGTGCGGGAGGGGGACCTGCGGCTGGATCGCCCACGGGAGCCGCGCCGAGAGCCGCCAGCGTCGCCTGTCCGCCAGCGCCTCCCCCTCCGCCTCCGCCTCCACCGCCACAGGACGTGAGCGTCGCACTTCCGGATGCCATGCTGACCGCCGCAAACGCCCCCATGCCGCGCAGCAGTTCGCGGCGCTCGTTCAGCAGCGCAAGCGCGGCGCTGTCGGAGGGAGCTTTCATGTGGGCAATCCGTTGTCTTCGGCCTCTGATTGTGAACAGCGCGGCCTGCGAAGTCCAAGCCGTTTCCCGCGCCGCCATGTAGGCTTAAAACTCGAACTCGATCTGGGCGGGATTGCCGGGCAGGCTTCCCAACGCGTTGTTGGCGGCCACCTGGGCACTGGCCAGCACTTCGAGCACGTGCAGCTCGGCTGGCGTCAGCGCGTATTGGTCGTCGAACCCGCTGCCGTCCCATGCGTCCTCCTTGTCGATCGCTTCCAGCGCTCGAAGCGGGTCGACGCCCGCGCGCTGGAACACGTCCAGGGCGGCTGCAAGGCCGCGTGCCAGTTGCTCGGGACTGGCTTCAGGGTGATGCAGTGTCATGTGCATATGCGCTCCGGTTTTCAGGGACGCGCATATTTCCCCATCGCCGCAGGTCATGCAACGCGAACGAATTCGCCTGATCGCATGCGTCGATGTCAGACCTCGGGGGCAACTGGATCGATTCGAAGCCTCGCTGTTAGTATGTTTGAGCGCGGCGACTTGGCCGCGATAGGGGCGTGTCATGAGACGAGTGGCCGTGCAAAGCCGACGACGCCTGCTTGACGACTTCTTCAAGGTCGACGAGCTGATGCTCGGCGTGGAAGACGACAAGGGCATGCTGGCGCCCCCGTTGCGCCGGCTGGTTTTCGAGCGCGGTGATTCTGTGGCCGCCACTGTGTTGCACCGCGAGTCGGGCAAGTTGCTGTTCGCCGAGCAACTGCGTGCACCCGCGCTCGACAAGGCCGGGGGGTGGCTCGTCGAAGTGATGGCCGGCATGATCGACCACGGTGAATCGCCCGAACAGGCGCTGCACCGCGAGCTCGAAGAGGAGTTCGGTTTTCGGGCCGAGTCGGTCGAAAAGATCGCCACTTTCTTTCTGTCGCCGGGCGGTTCATCCGAACGCATCTGGCTGTACCACGTTGAAGTCAGCGACAGCGGCCGGGTCTCTGCCGGTGGCGGTCTGGCTTCCGAACACGAAGACATCCGCATCGTGCGCATGACGATCGACCAGGCCCGTGCCGCGCTTCGCGACGGTCGCTGGATCGACGCCAAGACCATCATCGGCTTGCAGTGGCTCCTGGCAAAAGAGGAACGCCGATGACTTTCGACAGTGACGTTCGCAGCTGCTTCGTGATCATGCCTTTTCACGAGAAGCACGACCCGAAGCGCCAGGACCGCGTCGACTTCGACTGGGTCTACAAGGAAATCATCCAGCGCGCCATCGACAGACTGGCCGAGCGCGATCTGTTCATCCGTTGCGAGCGCTCCGACAAAATCGAACGTGCCGGCCTGATTCACGAGCGCATGATCGCGTACATCGCCGACGCCGATATCGCGGTTGTCGACATCACGACAGCCAACCCCAACGTCTACTACGAGCTCGGCGTGCGCCACGCCCTGCGCGACCGCGTGACCGTCCTGATCCGCCGCAAGGGCACAAGCAATCCGTTCAACATCGGCGGCATGACGACGATCGAGTACGACCTCGACGAACCGAGCGCAGAGCAGGCCCGCGAAGGCATCGCGAACTTCGTTGCCAACGGGCTGTTGTCGGGCGCCAGGGACAGCCTCGTCTACGCCATGCTGCCGGGACTGAAGGCGGGCCGCGATGCCAAGGTCATCACCGAGAGCAGCGTGCAGGATTTCGAGGTGCCACGTGCCGAGGGCAAGCGGATCGGCATCGTCTGCGGCAACCTGCGTGATGTGAATCTCGGCGCCGCGCTGGTCGACCGGCCGATCGATATCTGGGTGAGCTCCGAGAACATCAACATGCAGATGGCGCGGCCGCACGACCCGTCGATATCGGGCCTGATCCGCTACCTCGGTGCACGCCGCGACGACACCGGCACGGTGGTCGAGGACACCATCGCCAACGAACTGAAAGAGAAGATGGGTCGCCGGCAACTCGTCAACCCCGGCGAGTTGGTGTCGACCGGCGCCGGGACGCTCACCCTGACGCACAAAGTGAAGCGCATCTTCCACGCCGCATCGGTCTACGGCGTGGTCGGCACCGGCTACCACAGCATCGCCTCGGTGGAGAAATGCATCACCAACGCGCTGGCGCGTGCCGACCTGGAGGCACGGGGCTGGGTCGAGGCGGTGGTTCCGGACGCCGTCGACCTCCAGGCGAAAGCCGCGCCGTCCCCGGACCTCGGCAGGGTCACACCGCCAAAGGTATCCATCCTCTTCCCGCTGCTGGGCGCGGGCACGGCCCGCGCCGACATGATGCACAGCGCGCGACAGCAAATCGGCGCGGCGGTTGCCTACTTGCGCTCGCGGGCGGCCATCACCTGTGTAGAGCGCGTCTACTTCCTGGCCGTGAACGAGGCGGTGCGCAGTGCACTGCGCGTGACACTGGCCGAACTTGGCATCCTGCACATCACGTCGGCGGCCGCGAGAAAGAAGGCGCCGGCGAGGCGACCGCCGGTTGCGCCCAAGGCGCCCCCGGTCGCAAAGCGGCCGACGCGGCGCGCGCGCAAGGCATGAGGCTGCGAATTTTGATCGCAGGCGTCCGTATCAACGCATCGACCGCGTCAAATCCCGATCACTGGCCACCGCGAAGTAAAACCACTCGGTCCCCGGAAGCGCTTCGGCATTCGGAAACACGATGAACCCATCGCGCTCCGCATGCAGCACGCTCCCGTCCTCGCGCACGCCGATGGGCTCGCCCTGCGCGATCGGATCGAAGGTCGCCCACTCTCGCACGAACTGGTCTTCCTCGTGCTGTCGGTCGGTCACGCTGACCAGGCGCAGCAGGGATGGCGTCGATGGCGGCGGCGCATGGGGATCAGGCGCGATCATGCCCAGCAGGCGCAGCGCAGAAAGAATGGCCGCATAGGCCACGCCGGGCGCGGCCGGATCCTCGTGCTGCCCACATTCGAGCGTGACCCCGTACCCGCCCCGACTGCGCATGTATTCGTTGGTGCCCCACCCAAAGGCCAGTTCCGCATCGTCGGCCGGCCGACCACCGGCGCGCTGCGCAAGCCCCGCCGCATAGATATCGAGCCAACCTTCAACCACGCGCGAAGTCCCGAGATGCAGTGCAAGCTGCCCTTCCTCGAACGCACGCGAAAACGGTTCAAGGGTCCCCGTGTTGTCCCGCGGCCCGATCATCGCGAAAGCATCACCCGCACTCTGAAACGAGTGCAGGTCGAGCAGCACCTCATGCCGATCGAGCAACGGGCACAGCAGATCGGTGATGCGCGCTTCGTAGTCCGCCGGCGCCTCCCCCGCCTGCGTCGGCCGAAAAAGCCTGTTGAGATTCCGCTCCCCCTCGCGCCGCAGCAAGCGCCGCGCGAGCGGATTCGCCACCGGCACCATCGTGAGTTGCCCGCGCAGCAATGACAGCGCCCCCGAATCCAGTTCGGCGACCACGCGTTCGATGCCCACAGTGCCGCAGGTCTCGTCCCCATGGACCCCGCCCAGCACGATCAATCGCGGTCCGGGCTGGAGAGCCGAGAAACCATGGATGCGAAGGGTGTCGTTGGGGGTGGGCTCGGTGCGGGGGGCTGTCATCTCGCCGGCCATCCTACAACGGGGCGTAGGCCGGTCCTACCGTGTTTGCCGCCATGCCGTGCGACAACATGGTGCATGAAACAGGAGCAAGCCATGGCCACCCGGAAGACCCCAGATCCTGCGAAGAATGACCCGCTGAAGGACGCCGGCGGCGGCAAGACGAAGGTTGAGCAGGGCGGCGAGGCCGCCCCCCGTCTTCCGCACGAGCACGACCAGTCTTCGGACAGCCAGGAGAGCCAGGGCGGCGGCGCCCCGCGCGTGGGCAAGCAGGCCTTCGACGACGTCGAGCGCGGCGTGGTCGACACCGACCGCGGCCCGGAGGCCGACCGGGTCTACAACGACAAGGTCAAGCCTTGAGCGAGGCGTCGAGTTGCTCGCGCATCGCGGTCACGACGCTTGCGTAATCCGGGGCATTGAAGATCGCGCTGCCGGCCACGAAGGTGTCGGCGCCCGCGCTGGCCACTCGCGCGATGTTGTCGACCTTGATGCCGCCATCGACTTCGAGCCGGATGTCGCGTCCGGTGTCGTCGATGCGCTTGCGCGCGAGTTCGATCTTGCGCAGCGCCGAATCGATGAAGCTCTGGCCGCCGAATCCCGGGTTCACGCTCATGATGAGGATGAGGTCGATCTCGTCGATCGCCCAGTCGAGCGCTTCGAGCCCCAGCCCGGGGTTGAAGACCAGCCCCGCCTTGCAGCCCGCGGCCTTGATGGCCTGGATGCTGCGGTGCATGTGCGGCGACGCGTCGGGGTGAAAGCTGATGAAGTCGGCGCCCGCCTGCGCAAAGGCGGCCGCCAGCGCGTCGACCGGCTGGATCATCAGGTGCACGTCGATGGGCACGGGCGTGCCATCGGGCTTCTGCGCGTGCGGCTTGAGCGCCTGGCAGACCATGGGACCGAATGTCAGGTTCGGCACGTAATGGTTGTCCATGACGTCGAAGTGGATCCAGTCGGCGCCGGCCGCGATCACGTCGCTCACTTCGGCGCCAAGGCGCGCGAAGTCGGCCGAAAGGATGGAGGGGGCAATGCGGAATGGGCTGCTCATGGGGCTGAATTGTCGCAGGAGGAATGGACTACCATCCCGCCGATGACCAGCATCCCGATGACCGTGCAGGTCGAGCCTCGATTCCTGCCTGACCAGTCTTTCCCCGAAGACCGCGTCTATACCTTTGCTTACGCAGTCACAGTCACCAACCACAGCAAGGTGGCGGCGCAACTGATCGCCCGGCACTGGTTCATCAACGATGGCGCCGGGCAGACGCAGGAAGTCAAGGGCCTCGGCGTGATCGGGCAACAGCCCCTGATCGCCCCCGGCGAATCCTTCCGCTACACCAGCGGCTGCCGCCTCAAGGCGCCGAGCGGTACCATGCACGGGAGCTTCTTCATCGTGACCGAACAGGGCGAGCGCTTCGACGTGCCGGTTCCCATGTTCGTCCTGGAAGCCGATGCGGGAGGCATGCCCTCCTCGCGCGTGCTGCACTGAGTCCGCCTTTTCTCCCGGAGCCATGAACGCCTTGCGCGCTCTGGAAGTTTCGGCAGGCCCTTATTTGTTCGAATTCTGCTGATTGATGACGTCTTTCTTTTCCAATGATCTGCTGGGCTTCTGGGCCGAGTGGGTACGACCCTCGGCCGGATTGCCGACCGTGCTGTGGTCGCTGTTGCTGGCCGCCGCCGCTGCCGCCGGCCACCTGGCGCGGCGCTACATGGGGCTGCCCAAGGTGATCGGCTATTCGCTGGTCGGCACCGTGGTGGGCTTCGCCGGCTTCGAGGGTGCGATCTGGCCCTTGCAGGGCATCAGCCTTTTCCTGCTCGAACTGGGCGTGGCGATCGTGCTCTTCGAGGCGGGCGGACGGCTGCCGCTGCGCTGGTTCCGCCACAACCCGATGGTGCTGGTGCAAAGCCTGCTCGAATCCACGTTGACCTATTTCGGCGTGTTCTGGGCGTTGCATTGGCTGGGGATTCCCGATCCGGTGGCCAATCCGATCGCGCTGATGGCGATCGTCGCGTCTCCCGCGGTGTTGAGCCGCGTCGTGATCGACACGCGCGCCTCGGGTCCGGTGACCGAACGTGCGATGACGCTCGCGACACTCAACACTTTCTATGCGCTGGCGCTAGGCTACGCGCAGGCCGGGCTGATCGAGCGCGCGCCGCAGGGCCTGTTCGAGAAGTTGTATCCGGTGGGCGTGGTGCTGGGCATGTCTTTCGTGGTCGGCGCGTTGATGGCGCTGTCGCTGCGTTCGGCATTGCGCGTGATGAGTCCCACCAGCGAGAACACCTCCATCCTGTTGCTGGCGATCATTGCGGCGGGCGCGGCGCTCGCGGCGCACTTCGGTGGGTCGGCACCGCTCGCAGCGCTGATCGGGGGCGTGCTGCTCAAGGCGCTCAACCCCAAGCCCTGGACCTGGCCGCGCCAGCTTGGCACTGCCGCCTCGCTGCTGACGATGCTGATGTTCGTGCTCGTTTCCATCGTGGCCGCGCAGGCCGACTGGAGCCTGCCGGTGGCCAGCGTGGTGCTGACAATGATCGGCGTGCGCGCCGTCACCAAGGTCGCAGGCGTCGCCATCGCCAATCCGGGGAGCGGCGCGAGCTGGAAGCAGGCTTTCTGGGTCGGCTGCGCGATGTCGCCGCTGTCGTCGATCGCGATGCTGATCACCTCCGCCTTCGTCAGCGCATCGCCGCTGTTGGGTGCGATGATCACGCAGATCGCGCTGCCGGCCATCCTGCTGATGGAAGTGCTCGGCGCGGTGATCGCCACCGTCGCCATCCATGCCGCCGGCGAGAGTTCCAAGCCGTGGCTGCCCGAGGCATTTGGTTCCGTGGAGGACACGCAAAGATGAGCACAGCGCCGGGCCGCCCCAAGCAAGCTCGCACCCCCTTGGGGGGCAGCGAGGACACGAAGTGCCGAGAGTGGGGGTCAACATGAGCACACGCCCGCCTGACCTGCAAGCCGACGGCTCGCCCTCGACGCCGGCGAGCCGCATCGTGCCGCTGGAGCGCTTCAACAAGTCCGTCGCGCTCTCGCTCGGCGTCGAGCTCGAACTGCAACTTGTCAACACCCACGACTACGACCTCGCGCCCTATGCCGAGGACATGCTGCGGCTGATGGCGCAGACGCCCCTGCCCGGCTCCGTGGTGCCCGAGATGACGTCGAGCATGATCGAGATCTCGACCGACGTGTGCCATTCGGCGCAGGACGTCATCGCGCAGCTCACGCCGATCCGCGACGCGCTGGTGAAGAACGCCGACAAGCTCAACATCGCGGTGGTCGGCGGCGGCACACATGCCTTCCAGCAGTGGCACGAGCGGCGCATCTACGACAAGCCGCGTTTCCGGGAGCTGTCGGAGCTCTATGGCTACCTGTCGAAGCAGTTCACCATCTTCGGGCAGCACGTGCACATCGGCTGCCCCGACGCGGACGCGGCGTTGCTGATGCTGCACCGCATGTCGCGCTACATCCCGCACTTCATTGCGCTCTCGGCCTCGTCACCCTTCGTCCAGGGTCAGGACACGCAGTTCGACTCGGCGCGGCTCAACTCGGTGTTTGCTTTCCCGCTGTCGGGACGCGCGCCTTTCACCTTGTCGTGGAAGGAGTTCGAGAACTACTTCATGCGCATGACCCGCACGGGCGTGGTCCGCAGCATGAAGGACTTCTACTGGGACATCCGGCCAAAGCCCGAGTTCGGAACTATCGAGATCCGCGTGTTCGACACGCCGCTCACCGTGGAGCGCGCAGCCGCGCTGGCCGGCTACGTGCAGTCGCTCGCGGCCTGGTTCCTGCAGGAGCAGCCCTTCACGCCGACGGAGGACGACTACCTGGTCTACACGTACAACCGCTTCCAGGCCTGTCGCTTCGGCCTCGACGCCGTGTATGTCGACCCTGCGAGTGGCGAGCACATGCCGCTGCGCGACCACATCCTGATGACGATGACGCAGCTCGAATGGCACAGCGAGGCACTCAATGCCACGGAGGCACTCGGCGAATTGCGCACCAGCGTCGAGGCCAATCGCAACGACGCGCGCTGGCTGCGCGAGAAGCAGGGCAAGGAGCGCCTGCTGGCCGAAGTCGTGAGGCAGGCCGCGCTGCGCTTCCGCAGTTCGGAGGTGTGAAGACACCATGAGCGTCGCCGGCGAATTCGACCTGATTGCGCGCTACTTCACGCGGCCCGCCAAACGCTCGCCGCTGGGCGTGGGCGATGACTGCGCTTTGCTTGCGCCTGCGCCGGGGATGCAGCTCGCGGTGTCGTCAGACATGCTGGTCGAGGGGCGGCACTTTCTGTCCACGGTCGATCCTGCAAAGCTCGGGCACAAGGCGCTGGCAGTCAACCTCAGCGACCTCGCGGCGTGTGGCGCCAAGCCTCTGGCGTTCACGCTGGCGCTCTCGCTGCCCACGATTGACGAAGGCTGGCTCGAGGGCTTCTCGCGCGGCCTGTTCGCACTGGCCGATGCGCATGGCTGCGAACTGGTTGGAGGCGACACCACGCGCGGGCCGCTCAATATCTGCATCACGGTCTTTGGCGAAGTGCCGGCCGGCGCGGCCTTGCTTCGCTCGGGCGCCAAGGCCGGCGACGACGTCTGGGTCAGCGGCACGCTCGGCGATGCACGTCTGGCGCTAGAAGTGTTTCGCGGCACGCTTGCGCTGCCCGCGGAGCTATTCGATCGGGCGCGCGCACGCATGGAGCAGCCCACGCCGCGCGTCGCGCTGGGGCTGGCGCTGCGCGGCATTGCGTCGGCAGCGGTCGATATCAGTGATGGGCTGGTGGGCGACCTGGGGCATGTGCTGCGCGCGAGCGGTGTCGGAGCACGGCTCGACGCCGACGCGGCTGCCGATCGGCTTGCGCTGGCAGCACACGCGCAAGGCGCAGCAGCGACGCTGGACCAGGATGCCCGACGCGCCTGCACGCTGGCAGGCGGCGACGACTACGAACTGGCCTTCACGGCTCCCGAGTCGGCGCGCGGTGCCGTGGAGCAGGCGGGCCGCACGACGAACACGCCGGTCACGCGGATTGGCCGCATCGAAGCCGAAGCCGGTCTGCGCATCGTCGACGCGCAAGGCACTACCGTGACGCAGCGCCTTGCATCGTTCGACCATTTCCGCTGAAGCGACGGATTGAACAGACCGCCCTGTCGGGCGTAGCAGCCGACCGGCCGCCACACCCAACAAGAGGCTTACAAGAACATGACGTGGACCTTGTCCTCGACCAGCAGTTCGCTGGTGCAGGCCAGGTTCGTGTAGACGTTGTAGGTCACACCGTCCACCTGGGTCGCACCGCCGCTGGCCCAGCCGTCCGGACCGCTGTTGCCGCCGAGCAGGTCGACCTCGCCATTGGCGCCATTGATCATCATCTGCGTCTTACCGTCCGCCAGCGCCAGATCGGTTTGGCCATTGGCCAGCACGTCCTTCGCGCCGAGCGCCAGCGTGTTGCCGCCGGTACCGAGATCGAACTTCTCGATGCCCTGCAGGCCCAGTGACGACAGATCGATGTGCATGTCCTTGGCGTCCATCACCAGCGTGTCGATGCCACCAACGTCCGCTGCGCTGGCCGCGTCCAGCGCCCTGGTATCGACCACGAAATCCCAGACGTCCGTCGCTTCGTTGGCTTGGGTCTCCGGGTCGATGACCATGACCGTAAAGTTGTGCCTGCCGTTCGCGAGCGCGTCGGTGGGCGTGAAGCTCCAATCGCCATCCGCATCCGCCTGCACGCTGCCGAGGAGATGGATGAAACCTGCCGTCTCATAGATCTTGACGATGCTGCCGCCCGCCGCTGTACCGATGAAGGTTGGCCTGGCGTCGTCTGTCACCTCGCCCTTCTCCATGAAGTGCGCCACGCCCACGTCGTCCAGAACGCTCTCGATCACTGGCGCGGCACCGACCGCGCCCGGGGCCTTGGTATCGACCACGAAGTCCCAACTGCCCGTCGCATCGCTGGTCTGGCCCAGGGAGTTGGTGGCCGTGACCGTGATGCTGTGCGCGCCGTCCTCGAGCGCGTCAGCGGGCGTGAAGGTCCACGAAGCATCCAGGCGCGTCTGCACGCTGCCCAGCAGGATGTCGCCGTCATAAATACTGACGATGGTGCCTACTGGCGCCCTGCCGCTGATGGTCGGCCTGGCGTCGTCCGTCGTTTCGCCCGTCTGCAGATCGCGAGGGATGCCCAGGTCGTCCCGAACTTTTTGGATCACTGGTAGAGGTGGCTGCACCTTGCTGCCAGGTTCGGCCTTGCCCGCAATGGCGCCGACGTAGTCCGTCAGCACAAGGTCGCTGACCACCGGATCGTTGATCCATCCCGATTCGATGAGATCGATCAGGAAGTTCCGGACGTCCCCCGTACCAATGGCCTCGCCCGCCGAGTTGGTGGGGATGGCCATGATGCGGTGTTCTCCGGGCTCGAGCGCCTCGGTCGGCGTGAAGCTCCACTTGCCGTCGCCGTCCGCCTGCACGCTGCCGAGAAGTTGGGGGGGGGACCCGGGGGATCCATTCCCCTCGTACACCTTGATGATGCTGCGGGCCGGTGCCGTGCCCTGGATTTCAGGATACACGTCGTCCGTCACGCCGCCATTGGCGACGTCGTACTTGAGGGCACCCTGGTCGTCCACCACGGCGCTGATCCTCAATGGCCCACTTGGAGTGGTCGTGTCAACCACGAATTCGAACGGCTGTGAAGGCGCCGAGAGGCCCGCATTGTCGACCACGGTGATGCTGTGGTCACCCGCGTCCAGGTCAGCAGCCGGCGTGAAGCTCCAGGTGCCATCGCCATTCACTTGCGTGGTGCCCAGCACGTCCGCGCCGTCGTACACCGTGACGATGCTGCCGGCCTTGCCCCTGCCATGGAGTTCAGGGCGCGCGTCGTCCGTCACGCCGTTCCGCTCGATGTGGCCCTGGGCACCTTGGTCGTCCCACAGGTAGTCGATCACCACGGGCACATCCCGGGTGTCGATCTTCACATTCACCACCTCGCTCGGCTCGCTGACGTTGCCCCAGTCGTCGGTCGCCGTCGTGAAGAAGGCGTGGTCGCCGTCCGCCAGCAGCGCGAGATCCGGCGTAAACGACCAATCGCCGTTTTCGTCGGTCATCACTTCGCCGATGATGATGCCGTTGTCGTACACCGACACCCTGCCGCCCGGCTCGGCCTTGCCCGCGAAGGTCGGCGTGTTGTCATCCGTGGTGTCGCCGCTGAACAGCAAGCCTGTCGTGGCACCGACATCGTCCGTCACCACCAAGTCGCTGACTGCGTCCGGTGCCTTGGTGTCGACCACGAAGTTCCAGCTGTCCGCCGCAGCGCTGGTCTGGCCCGCCGAGTTGGTGGCCGTCGCCGCGATTTCGTGCGCACCGTCCTCGAGCGCATCGCTGGGCGTGAAGCTCCACCGATTGCCCGCATCCGCCTGCACGCTGCCCAGCAGGGTCGCGCCGTCATAGATCTTCACGATGCTGCCCGCTGGCGCCGTGCCGCCGAAGGTCGGCTTATCGTCGGTGATCACCTCGCCCTTCTGCGTGTAATGCCATGAACCCGTGTCGTCCAACGCGCTTTCGATCACCGGCACTTCGCTGACCGGTTCCGGCTCGGGTTGAGGTACCGGTTCAGGTGTTGGTTCTGGTTGCGGCTCCGGTGCCGATGTCGCGGTATCGACCACGAAGTTCCAGATGCCCGTCGCAGCGCTGGTCTGGCCCGCCGAGTTGGTGGCTGTCGCCGTGATGTCGTGTGCGCCGTCCTTCAGCGCCTCGGTCGGCGTGAAGATCCACCGACCGCTCGCACTCGCCTGCACGCTGCCCAGCAGGCTCGCGCCGTCATAGATCTTCACGATGCTGCCCGCTGGCGCCGTGCCGATCAGGGTCGGCGTGGCATCGGCAGTCACATCGCCCTTCTGCATGTAGTTCCAATCGCCCAGAACGTTGTCGATCACGGGCACATCGCTGATCGGTTTCGGTTCCGGTACCGCGTCGACCACGAAGTTCCAGGTGCCCACGGTACTGATGGGCTCGCCCGCCGGGTTGGTGCCCATGGCCAAGATGCTGTGCGCGCGCGGCATGAGCGCCTCGGTCGGCGTGAAGCTCCACTTGCCGTCCATGTCCGCCTGCACGCTGCCGAGAAGTTGCGTGGGGAATCCATGGTTCCGGTCGTACAACGTGATGATGCTGCCAGCCTCGGCCGTACCCTGGATTTCAGGACGCACGTCGTCTGTCGTGCCACCATGTTCGATGTTGCCCGTGACGCCACGGTCGTCCACCACGGCGATGATCGCTAGTGGGATCTCGACCACGGGCACCGACGACTCCGTGACGTCTATCACCATAGCGTACGGGGCGCTCTCGGTCTTGACGCCCGCAGCGTCCATCGCGATTGCGGTGAATTCGTTGTTGCCCGACGCCAGCGGCGTCGTCACCGAGAGCGACCAGTTGCCGCTTTCGTCGACCGTAGTGCGGCCCACTTCGTGGTCACCCCGACTGTCACGCACCACCACGATGACCGTATCACCTGGCGTGCCGATGCCGTTGATCGTCGGGTGGTTATCGTCCGTCGATTCGCCCGTATCGCCTTCAACCGCGAGGATCGCGAATTCGCTCGCGTCCGGCTTGGTCGTGTCAACCTTGAATTCGAACGGATCCGAGGACTCGCTGGTTTTGTCGACCGGGTCGGCCTGGACGTCGGGCACACCCTTGCCGCCATCGCTGAGCAGGTCCTTTGCGGCCGGTGGCGCATCGCTGACAGGGACCGCCACCGAGCTCGACGAGCTGCCCCCACCGCCCATAGCTGCAGCTGCACCACCAACCAACGCCAAACCACCGCCCAACCACCACGGCGAGATCGCAGGACCACCCTCAGTCATCGAGCCCACCGAGCCCGCATCACCAGACCACGCAATTGCCGACGACTCGCCGTCCGCAAGCGACACGATATCGCCACCACCAATGCGATCACGACCAACGCGCGTCAGCGTGGCGTCTTCAGGGGCGCCTTCGCCCTCGCCCTTGAACACATACTTGACGTTCGGCAAAGCCTTCGTCTTGAACGGCTTCGCACCGTCCAGGGCGATCGCCTTCTCCGCATTGCCACCGTTGTTGATGAAAACTGTAGTCTTCTTATTAGCCACAAAGCACCTTGATGAACAGAAAAAATGGACGCCGCTCGAACTTCCTTCGCCGTTTCATTCAACGCGACTGCGTCTCGCGAGATAGAAAAAAGGCTTCCGAAGAAGCCTGCAAAGCCCTTCGGTAAAGGGCTGCCTTGCCAGTGAACAGGAGTCTGGGGACACCCTGCGCTGAAGGAGTTCGGCAAGCGATGACCTGAGGTCTGTTGCCTCAAGTCGGCACGGACTTTAGGGGGGCGGCTCAGGCGCGTCTGCGAGCTGCGTCTCTATTTTTGTCGAGACGACTCTTTTTGCAGTGCGGACTCGTCCGTACTTCAGCTCGTCGGGACTGGCGCCGCATCCAGCAGCGCGAACGCCGAATCGATCTCGACCTCGTTCAGCACGCACATCAGCCCGTGATAGAGCTGGTTCGGCGACACCGGCTTGTGCAGCAGCGGCACGCCAGTCGCGCGGGCTTCGCGCAGGCGCTGCGGCGCGGTGTCTCCCGTGATCAACAGCGCGGGCAGGTTCTCGCCGAACTCGGCACGCAGCGTGGCGATGGCTTCCGCACCGGTGCGCAGTTCGCGCAGCCGGTAGTCGCTGATGACCAGCCCCGGCGGGTTCGCACGCGCCAGGGCCTGCGCCTCCTCGATGGAATCCGCCACGTCGCACACGCACCCCCAGGCGCTGAGCAACTGGCGCATGCCGGCACGCACGGCTTCGTCATCGTCGATCACGAGCACACGCACGTCGAAGACGCGCGCATGGCCGGGCACGGGCTCGTGCCCGCCTGTCGCGACACCCACCTGCGCTATGGGCAGGCTCAGCCTGAAGACGCTGCCGCGTCGCGGTTGGGAGACCAGGGTCAGCTCATGGCCCAGCGCACGCGCCAGCCCTTGCGCGATTGCCAGCCCAAGCCCAAGGCCCTTGCGGCGATCACGCTCCGCATTGCCGAGTTGATGAAACTCGCGAAAGATGTCGTCGTGCTGGGCCGGCTCGATGCCGATGCCCGTATCCCACACTTCGAGCAGCACCTGGCCGCCTCGCGTGCGGCAGGCCACGAGCACGCCGCCGTTCTCGGTGTAGCGGATCGCATTCGAGACCAGGTTGCGCAGGATCAGCGCTACCAGCGCCGGGTCCGACCGCACCGCCACGTGCGTCTCGCGCGAGCGATAGACGATGCCCTTGGCGTCGGCCTGCGGCGCGAGTTCGTTCTCGATCTTGTTGAGCAGCGGCTGCAGGTGGAAGGCCTGCATCTGCGGCTCGACCACACCGGCCTCGATGCGCGAGAAGTCGAGCAGCGTGTCGAGCATCTCGGCGGAGGCCTGCCACGTGGCGCGCGCGTTGGCCAGTGCGTCGTACTGCGCGGCGGAGAGCTTGCTGCGCGCCAGCACTTCCAGGAACAGCCCCTGCGCATGAATGGGCTGGCGCAAGTCATGGCTGGCAGCGGCCAGGAACTTGGACTTGGCAAGGTTGGCCTCGTCGGCCTTCTGCTGTGCGGCCTGCGCGTGCTCGGTCTCCACGCGCAGGCGCTCGATCAGCTCGATGTTCTCGAAGCGCAGGTCAATGGCCGCGCGCGCCGCCCGCGCGCTGTTGCGCGCCTGCCCGAGCAGCGTGACGACGTACAGCGCGCCCGCCACGCCCAGCGCGTTGTAGGCCGGATCGCCGAGGGTCCACAGCTTGGTCGCCAGCACGACCAGCTCGACCGCGCCGAACGCGATGAACACCGGCAGCACCGGCGCGAGCGACGACATCGAGCTGCCGGCGACACCCGCGAGCACGGCCACCACCAGAATACTGCCTGCCACCGTGGTCGTGCCCAGCGTGGCCCACGCGAGTGCGCCCCAGGCTGCGGCGTCGATGATGTTCAACGCGATCTGCCGCCAGACGAGCGTGCGTGCGCGATCGAACGAAATCTCCGTCTTCAGAATGCGGCGCGCTTCCCGTGCGCAGTAGAGCTTGATCAGGATCACCGTCCCGGCCCAGGCGCGCAGGCCCAGCGCGTTGTGCTCGTTGGACAGCACCCACACCAGCAGCAGCGCAACCAGGATGGTCGGGACGACCGAACTGCCCGTGTTGCCGAGCAACAGGCGCAATTGTTCGACAAGGGTGCGCCCATCGGCGAGGCGCAAGGGGTTCTTCATCAGCCGACGAGACCCCTGCGGCGGGCCGCGAAGCCGGCCTCCGAACGGCTCGACACCTGCAGGGCCGCGAGCACGGCCTGCACGTGGCCGCGCACGGTGTTTTCCGACAGGTTGAGCCGCCGGCCGATCACCTTGTTGGGCAGGCCCTGGCACAGCAGGTCGAGCACTTCGAACTGACGTGGCGTCAGGAGTTGGCGGGAACCGTCGCCATCGCCGGCCGGCGCCGATGCATGGTCGGCGGACACGATCGGCAGACCCTGGCGCAAGTGCTCGATGACCGACAGGATGTTGTCCGCCGAATCCGCCTTGGAAACGAAGGCTGCCGCGCCGCGCTCCCGAGCCATCCGCACGTTGTGGGGACCGGCATCGGACGACAGGATGACCACCGCTGCATCAGGCCACTTGCGCTTGACCAGCGCGATGCCTTCGAGGCCATTGAGCCCGTGGAGCTGGATGTCCAGCAGCACGAGCGCCGGCTTGGCCATGGGGCTGCGCATGGCCTCCTCCAGCGACGCCGCCTCGGCCACTTCCAGTTCGGGAATGCCGGAAGTGAGCACCATGCGGAGTCCGCAACGGAACAGCGCGTGGTCGTCGACGAGAAGAATTCTGGCGGGGAGCATCAGGCAAATATTCTGCGCGAAGTCCGATCGGTCCAAATGGACTATTTACGCGCTCGCCGCTTGCACCGACCATTCAATCGCCAAAGCTTTCTCGACCCCAATCCCTTCCCCGCGCGCCGAATGAAGCCCCTGATCGAAATCCAACGCATCGGAACGGATGCCTACGTGTACCGCGTCAATGCCAAGGGCGCCGACACGCAGGATCCGGGCTGCACTTTCTCTTCGCTGGAGCAATGCCTGTTCGACGCGGGCGCATCGCTGGATCACTACTTTCCGCGCGTCGAAATCAACTTCGAAGGCATGTTCCTGGGCGCCTGTGCCACCGACACGCTGCGCAGCAACCCGAAGGCCGTGGCGCAGCGCATCGAGCAGCATTTCCAGCCGGCCTGAACGCCAGCCGGAACACTGGCCGGCATCGTGCCGGATGCGCGACACTGTCGCGTCATGCCAGTCGCTCCCTCTTCCGGCGCCACGCCGCCGCCTTTGCCGTTTCGCCCGACGGTGCGTTTCCTGTTCGCGCATCCGGCGCATCTGATTGCGCTGGGCTTCGGCTCGGGCCTTCCGCGCCGAGCGCCCGGCACCGTGGGCACGCTGTGGGCCTGGGTCGCCTTCCTCGTCATGCAGCTTTGGCTGTCGAGTTCGACGATCGGATGGGTGATCCTGGTGTCGCTTCCGGTCGGTTGGTGGGCGTGCACCGTCACGGCGCGTCACATGAAAATCGCGGACCCCGGCAGCATCGTCTGGGACGAAGTGGTCGCCTTCTGGATCGTGTTGTGGCTCGTGATGCCGGGCGGCCTGCTGGCGCAGCTCCTGGCCTTCGCACTCTTCCGCTTCTTCGATGCCGTCAAGCCGGGACCGGTGGGCTGGGCCGACCGCGCGTTCAAGCTGCCCGACACCGGCAGCGAGGCCGCGCGATGGCGGGTGGCGGGCTTCGGCATCCTTTTCGACGACCTGGTCGCGGCGTTCTGTACGCTGCTCGTGATCGCCGCCTGGCGCGCATGGTGAACACAATGAACGACGCTCTTTTCACTTCCACTTCCGGACACGACACACCGGCGCTCGTTCTGCAGCTCGCCGACGCGCTGCAGCAGAAGGGCCTGATGATGGCCACTGCCGAGAGCTGCACCGGCGGCCTGATCGCCGGGGCGTGCACCGATCTCTCGGGCTCCAGCAACTGGTTCGAGCGCGGCCTCGTCACCTACTCGAACGAGGCCAAGACGGAACTGCTCGGCGTCGATGCGGCGTTGATCGCGACGCATGGCGCGGTGAGTGAAGAAGTCGCGCGCGCCATGGCCGAAGGGGCCGTCGCGCGCTCCAGGGCGCAGGTCGCGGTCGCCGTCACCGGCGTTGCCGGGCCCACCGGCGGCTCACCCGAGAAGCCCGTCGGCACCGTGTGGTTCGGCTGGTCCGCGAATGGACAGGTGCGCACCGAACGCAGGCGCTTCGACGGCGACCGCGCGGCGGTGCGGGCCGCGACGGTGCACTACGCCCTCCAGACCTTGCTCGAACTGGTCAAGGCCTGAGGCGCGACGCCGCATGCTCGGCTACGATGCCGCATCGCGAAGGACCTCATGCGCAACGAACAGACCATCCGCCGCTTCTACGACGCCTTCGCCAGGCTCGACGCCGACACCATGGCCGCCTGCTATGCACCGGATGCGAGCTTCGATGACGAGGCCTTCTCGCTGCGCGGCGCGCGCGAGATCGGCGGCATGTGGAGGATGCTGTGCTCCGGCACCCAGGCGAAAGGCGCCGCCGTCTGGAAACTGACCTACCGCAACGTGCAGGCCGACGCCACGACCGGTCAGGCGCACTGGGATGCGCACTATCTGTTCAGCGCCACCGGCCGCATCGTCGACAACGCGATCGACTCGCGCTTCACTTTCAACCCCGACGGGCTTATCGCCACGCAGCGCGACCGCTTCGATTTCTGGCGCTGGTCGCGTCAGGCGTTGGGCACGCCGGGCCTGTTGCTAGGCTGGTCGCCGATGCTCAAGAAGAAGGTTCGCGCGACCGCCGCGGCGAACCTCGCGACCTTTCTGGCCCGAACCTCCTGACCGCACCCACGAAAACCCAATGAGCGACATCACAATCACCAACAAGCCCGAACTGCATCGCTACGAGGCCACCATCGACGGCCAGCTCGCGGGCTTCTGCGAATACAACCTGCTGAGCGAAGCCATCATGTTCACCCACACCGAAGTGCTGCCCGCGTACGAGGGCAAAGGGGTCGGATCGGCCATCGCGCGGCACGTACTCGACGAGGCACGCGCACAGGGCAAGCACGTGATTCCGGTGTGCCAGTTCATTGCCGGCTTTATTCGCAAGCACCGGGACTATGCGGACCTGGTGCGAGCCGATGTGCAGAGGGCGTTCAAGATCTGAAGAGGTTGCCGCGTCGTCTAGACTCCCTGCGATGATTCGCAGAAATCTCATGCTTTCCGCCCTTGCTGCAGGGCTCTCTCAATTCGCGCTGGCCGAATCGCAGCACCAGGAAATGGTCGATTGGTCCCGGTTTTTCACCGAGGCCGACGCGCAAGGCAGCATCGTGGTGCTGGACTCGCGAGGCAAGTCCGGAACGGCCCAGGTCTATAACACGGCACGCGCCGAACGGCGCTACTCGCCGGCTTCCACCTTCAAGATCCCCCACAGCCTGTTCGCGCTCGATGCCGGGCTGCTGCGCGACGAGTTCCAGGTCGTCCCTTGGGACGGCGTGAAGCGGTCGCAGCCCGCATGGAACGAGGACCAGAACCTGCGCTCCGCGATGCGGAACTCCACGGTGTGGGTGTATGAGCGCTTCGCCAAGGAACTAGGCAATGCGCGCGAGACCGCGTACATGCGAAAGATCGGCTACGGCAATGCGATCGCCACAGGTGACAAGCCCTTCTGGGTCGAGGGCGATCTCGCCATTTCATCCTTCGAGCAGATCGCTTTCCTGCAGCGGCTGTACCGCAACCAGCTGCCCTTCAAGGTCGAACACCAGCGGCTCGTGAAGGACGTGATGGTCAACGAAGCGGGCGCCGACTGGATCCTGCGGGCCAAGACGGGATGGACCGGAAAGATCGGCTGGTGGGTGGGCTGGGTCGAGTGGCCCACCGGCCCCGTTTTCTTCGCCCTGAACATGGACACGCCGAACAGGCTCGCGGACCTTCCGAAGCGGCTGAGCATCACGCGCAACGTCCTGCGCGCCATCAACGCACTCCCTGCGACGCCGTAGCTCCAATGTCCTGACCCGCGACCCTTGCGCCGTGTTGCGCACAGGTGCTAACGTTGCCAGCCGCGCTCCGGCGGTCCGCCGGACTCCAGGAGACCCATCGTGCAGATTGGCGTACAGAGCTTTGCCTCCCGGGTTCCACCGACATTCGACAGCAAGGCAGCGGAGCGGACCTACCAGCTGCAGCGACTCGCCGGCGCGTGTCGCATCTTCGGCCGGCGCGGGTTTTCCGAAGGGCTCCTCGGCCACATCACGCTGCGCGACCCCGAGTTGCCGGACCATTTCTGGGTCAACCCGGTCGGTGTCGCCATGAACCAGGTCAAGGTCTCGGACCTGGTGCAGGTCCATGAGGGAAAGGTGGTGCGCGGCAACGCGATGGTCAATCCCGTCGGGCTGTTGCTGCACACCGCGCTCCATCGGGCTCGCCCGGAAGTGACGGCCGTCTGCCACGCGCATGCCTTGCATGCATCGACCTGGTCGTCGTTCGAGCGACTGCTGGACCCGATCACCCAGGATTCCTGCATCTTCTTCGAGAACCAGGCGCTCATTCTGGAGCCGCGCGTGGTGCGAGACGCTGCAGCGGCGGCCCGTTTCGCCGAGGCATTCGGCGACAAGCGCGTCGCAATCCATGGCGGGCACGGCATCTTCACGACCGGGCAGAGCATCGACGAGGCTGCCTGGTGGTTCGTGTTGATGAATCGATGCTGCGAAGCACAGCTCATGGCGGAGGCGGCAGGCAAGCCGACCGTCTGGCAGACGGAGGA
This sequence comes from Variovorax sp. P5_A3, assembly GCF_056400665.1. Classification (NCBI taxonomy): domain Bacteria; kingdom Pseudomonadati; phylum Pseudomonadota; class Betaproteobacteria; order Burkholderiales; family Comamonadaceae; genus Variovorax; species Variovorax sp. P5_A3. The sequence goes on from NZ_JBFUKW010000011.1 coordinate 82,892, forward strand.
TGCCCGCTGGCTCGCATCCGTGCTGGGCTCGCCGACCTTCGGCTGGCTGTCGTTCCAGACGCTCTGGGACGAGATCGTCGTGAGCGATCCCGACCTCGTGGACTGAGAGGAGCTTCATCATGGCCCATGACGATCCGGTGATTCGGCGCACGGCGCCCATGGCGCAAAGAGTCGATGCGATGCAGGCGCTGCTCGACGAGCGCGGCATGAAAGCCAGCGAGGCTGTGGATGAGCTGAGCCATCTCGCGCTGGAAGAATGGGTGCCGCAGAACGGCGCACGCGTCGTGGCCAGGGCCTGGGTCGATCCGGCCTTCCGCGAACGCCTGCTCGCGAATGGCCGTGCCGCGGTCGCCGAGCTCCGCATTCCGATGCCGAAGCATCACCGGCACCTGGTGGTGCTTGAGAACACGCCGACGGTCCAGAACGTCATCTGCTGCACGCTGTGCTCCTGCACGGCCTTCACGGTCATCGGCCTGCCGCCGGACTGGTACAAGGACCTGGAATACCGTGCGCGCGTCGTGCGCGAGTCGCGCACGGTGCTCAAGGAGATGGGGCTCGATCTTCCGCCTGACACCGAGATCCGCGTCTGGGACACGACGGCCGACACGCGCTACATGGTGCTGCCCACGCGCCCGCCGGGAACCGACGGCTGGTCCGAGGCACAACTGGCCGGCATCGTGACACGCGACGCCCTGATCGGCGTCGCAAGGCTCTAGGAAGGCGGCACATGGACGGCATGCACGATCTGGGGGGCAAGCAGGGATTCGGGCGCGTGCACTACACGCTCGATGCGAAGGCGTTCCACGCGGATTGGGAGGTGCGCGCGAATTCGCTGTATGCGCATGCCGTGCGGCTCGGCATCTTCAACATGGACGAGTACCGCCATGCGATCGAACGCATGGAGCCGCGCCACTATCTGACGGCCAGCTACTACGAGCGATCGTTCACCAGCCTGGCGACGCTTTGTGTCGAGAAGGGCATCGTGTCGCGTGAAGAACTGGAGCGGAGGGCGGAGGGGAGCGTACCGTTGGCGACGGCGAGTGCGCCGGGGCGCACCAACGTCCCAGGCCGCGAGCGCTTCAAGATCGGGGATCGCGTGCGCGTGAGAGACGACCACGTGCCGGGCCATGTCCGGATGCCGGGCTATATCCGTGGCAAGACGGGCGTCGTCGTGGGCGAGTCCCCGGCCTATCCGTTTCCCGACGCCCATGCGCACAGCGTAGAGGCGCAGGACGAGCCCACCTACGACGTGCGCTTCCGCAGCGAAGACCTCTGGCCGAACTCCGCGGACGCGGCGCTGGTGCACGTCGCGGTGTTCGAGAGTTACCTGGAGCGTGCTCTGTAGAAGGCAGGCTTCTTTCGCGGCTTGGGTGTCGGAATCGATGCCGGCTCCTGGATTTGCGCTTTCGCTTTCGCTGCGAGCGGTGCGGCGCCTACCCGGACCATCCGCTTCGACTTGAACGGTCCGACCACTTTCTCCAGCCACGGATCGCTCACCGCTCGCAATTCCGGGTCGACATTGAATTGTGGGTCCCGTGCATCGAAGAGGACCGATCTTCGCTTCTGGGCACGCACCAGCGTGAAGGCGTTCTCTTCTTCCCGGCTGTTGTCGAACATGAGCGTCATGTCCGCCAGCGGCGCCGCATGGCCGACGGCGGCCTGCGTTCGCGGGAATCGCGAGACGAGCTTGGCGCGCTCGACGTCATGCCCGCCCTGCTGCTTGCGGGTGCTCACGCGCAGCACCGAGAAATCGGCGGAGGTCAGTCCCACCAACAACAGCACGACGTAGTAGCCGGCCTTCTGCATGTCGCGGATGTCGTCGGCCTTGGACTCATGGCCCCCACCCGGCAGGGGTTTCCAGTGCGAGAAGACGGTCTCGAACGCGAACGGCATGCGCTGATCCATGACCAGCCGCTTGAAGACGCGCACGCCTTCCTGCGAGAGGATCTGCCAGCGTTCGTCTTCGTCGCGCAGTTGCTGCGCCCAGCCCGGAATGCGCCCGGTCTCGGGGTCCGGGTCCGGAAGGATCGACATCATCATGCGATCGGCATTGATGAGCGGGATCCGCAGCGACCCCGCCAGTCGCGTGTACCACATGGTCGATTTCCCTGACCCGTTGTGCCCGGCGAGCACGAAGGCGACGGGCCGCGGCCCTTGGGTCTGCCGGAGGAGCGCTTCGAGCCTCGGAGGCCGGCGGCTCACGCTTTTTCGGCGCGGAACTTGCCGTCGACCAGCCGGCCGATCACGCGCGTGCCGTCGGCGGCCTCGCGCACGACCTTGGTCGGGTCTTTCGAGTAGGCGGCGTAGGAGTAGATCTTCGCGGCGTTCGGGCCCCTGAACACGACCGAGCGGTCGATGCCGGGCTTGTTGAGTGCGCGCGCCGCCTTCTGTACCAGCACGGTGGTCTCGTCCTCGGGGCGCACCGGGACCTTGGTGGACTTGCCCACCTTCACCAGCGCCATGCCGCGCCCCAGGGTCGCGACCGATCGGCCCCTGACGAAATCACCGTCGGTGCCGTCGCGTTCTGCTGGACTTCTTGCTCTTGCCATCCGCAGATGATCGCTCAATTCGATTCCGAACGCGCTGCGTCGATGAAAGCGCGCAGCTTCGGCGCCTGCGACGCCCGCTGCGGAAAATAGAGAAAGAGGCCGGGCTCCTCGATCGCCGTCTCGGGCAACACCCAATGCAGGCGCTTCTCGCGGATGTCGCTGCGCACCAGCGGCTCGAAGATGTAGGCAATGCCCACGCCGGCAAGCGCCAGGTCACGCGCGAAAGTCGCGTCGGTGATGACCGCCGTGCCGGATGTCCTGAAGGACACCGGCTTGCCGCCTTCCGAGAGATCCCATTCATAGAAGCTGCCCGACGCCAGCAGCCTGAAGCCGATGCAGTTGTGGGCCGCCAGGTCGGCGATGGACCCGGGCGTGCCCCGCGCCTGCAGGTAGTCCGGCGCAGCGACCATGATGGCCTTGAACGGCGGCGTCAGCCGCACGGTGACCATGTCCTGCTGGACGGCCTCGCCCAGCCGGATGCCGGCGTCGAAGCCTTGCGCGACGATGTCCACGAAGGCGTCGTTGGTGTGGACTTCGACGGTGAGTCGCGGATGCGCACGGGCGAGCCTGGCGAGCACCGGGGTCAGCGCCATCTTGACCGCCACGCGCGGCGCGTTGATGCGCAACAGGCCCGTGACCTCGCCCCGATCCGCCGTGAGCCCTTCGACGGCCTTGCCGATGTCATCGAGCGCCGGCGACACGCTCGCGATGAACCGCTCGCCCGCTTCCGTGAGCGACACGCTGCGCGTCGTGCGTGCGAACAACGGCTCTCCGAGTCGATCTTCGACGGCGCGCACCGCATGGCTCACCGCGGACGGACTCATGTTCAGTGCCGCCGCAGCGGCCGCGAAGCCGCGATGCTCGGCCACGCTGACAACAATGGGCAAATGGGCCAGCAGTTCGCGGTTCATTCATGCATCCGATCGCATAACGCTTGCGATTCAGGCCACTTTATCTCATTCGATGGTTTTCAGAAACTGGCTTCGACGGCGGCGAGAACCGTCGCCGGATCCACAATCTTCAGGAGAAAACCATGAGCAGCACCCGCCCCACCTGGTTCATCACCGGCGCTTCTTCCGGCTTCGGGATGGCATTTGCGCGCTACGCGCTCGCGCAGGGCTACAACGTCGTCGCCACCGCGCGCTCGCCCGGCAAGCTCGCCGAACTCGCGGCCAGCGCGCCCGATCATGTCCTGGTCCAGCCGCTCGACGTCACGGTGGCCGGCGATGCCGCGAAGGCCGTGGCCGCCGCCGTTGCCCGCTTCGGCCGCATCGACGTGCTGCTCAACAATGCCGGCTACGGCATCGTGGGCGCGCTCGAAGAGACGCTGGACACCGAGCTGCGCGCGCAGATGGAGACCAATTTCTTCGGCGCCGTCGGCGTCATCCAGGCGGCACTGCCTCAGTTGCGCGCGCAGCGGGAGGGCGCCATCGTCAACATCTCCAGCCTCGGCGGGCAGTTGTCCTTCGGCGGCTACAGCGCCTACTCCGCATCCAAGTTCGCGCTCGAAGGCCTGTCCGAAGCGCTCGCACAGGAAGTCGCGCCCTTCGGCATCAAGGTGCTGATCGTCGAGCCGGGCGCCTTCCGCACCGGGTTCGCGGCGGATGCGCTCAAGCACATGCCGGTGATGGAGCCCTACCGCGATGTCGTCGGCGGCACGCGAGCATTCACGCAAGGGATGAACGGCACCCAGGAGGGCGACCCGGCCAAGGCGGCCGCCGCGATCGACAAGGCCCTGCAGTCCGGCGACACGCCCCTGCGTCTTCAGCTCGGGGCCGACTCGGTGACCGCGGTCCGCGCACACGCAGAGCAATTGCTGAAGGATCTCGCGACGTGGGAAAGCGTGGGGCTGGACACCCGCGTCGCCTAGTCGCACCGGTAGGTGACTTCTCCTGTCGGATTGCCGGGGCCGGCGTGGTTCAGGTAGCGCAGCGGCGCGCCAAAATTCCGGCAGTACGCCTCCGCGTCCTGCGCGGTCGGCGACTTGAAGACGCCGTCGCCGAGCCAGGTGACGCGCGGGGCGGATCGCGACGCGCAGCCTGCGGCAAGCGCCGCGAGGATCAAAATGGACAGGGCAGTGAATCGACGCATCGGGAAGGGAGTTGGAGCGAGCCACAAAGGAGGGGTCCGCGACTTTACCTGGGTCGCATCCGTCAACGAGTGGCTTCTGACGCCAGGGGAGCCACTCGTCCGACAGCCGCGACACGATCCGACCCGCACAGTGAGACCAACATGGAACACCCCCTCGGCATTCCGATGAAGGCTGCAACGGCCATCGCATTGTCATGCGCACTGCTGACGGGCTGCGCGAGCGATCCATCCAACTTGCAACTGGGCGCGAGGCGCGACCAGGTCCTGCAGCAACTGGGTGGGCCGACGGCCATCTACCGCACGCCCACCGGCGAGCGCTTCCAGTACTCGCGCGGCCCCATGGGATTCCAGGTGAGCAATGTGGACCTGGACAGCTCGGGCCATGTCTACTCGGTGCGGCAGGAACTCGACGAAGGCCTGTTCGCCCGCACGATCAAGCCGGGCGAATGGCGTGTGGAGGACGTGCTTTTCACCTACGGCCAACCATACCAGCAGACGCAGGTGACCTCGTTCAACGGCGCGGTGTGGTCGTGGCGCTACCTGCAGATCAACAACCGGCGCTTTCTCTACATCTACATCGACCCGACGGGCCGGGTCGACCACTACAACGTGGGTGACGACCTGGAGTACGACCGGTTCCGGCGCTGGTAACCGACGGTCGAGCCGGGCTCAGCCGGCTCCATGGCACTTCTTGTACTTCTTCCCCGAGCCGCAGGGACAGGGATCGTTGCGCCCGGGCGTCGCTTCCTTGCGGATCGTCTCCACGCGCGGCCCCATGCTGCGCCAGAGCTGACGCAGGTCGTACACCGCCCAGATCGCGGCGCCGAAATCATCGATCCGCTCCTGGCTCACGCTGGGCGGACCGTCCTCGGCGTACATCGACAGCACGGGCTTGTCCTTGTCGTCCTCGGTGAGGGTCACGATGGCGTCGAGGGCCTCGTCGAGCATCTGCGAGGCTTCCTTGTCGCGCGGGGCGGCCCAGTCCTCGGGCCAGTTCTCGACCGCGAACATGAAGCCCAGCGCCCAGATCTGCGCGAAGGACGGGATCGCCTCGCCCTCCATCTCGCCGCGCTCTTCCTCGGGCAGGGCCGCGATCGCGCCGCGGGTGTCGAGCACCTCGGGCTGCCAGGTCCGTTCGTCGTCCAGGGACTGCACGTCGGCATCCAGACCGGTCTCGATCTCGCGCCAGCGCCGCTTCCAGCGCCAGACGAATTCCATGTGCTGCGCAGGCTTGAAGCCGTCGCCCAGCAGCACGGGCCAGTACTCGGAAGCTTCGATCGGCCGGCGCGTGCAGACCAGCGCGGCCATGAAGCCTTCGCAGAATTCCCACTGCGGAATCTCGTCGTCATGCTCGCGCATGGCGTCGAGCGCGTGGTCGAGGGCGTCGAAATCGTCAGGGCCGAGCGGTGCGTTGTCGGGCTGGGCGGGGGTCGGGGTGTCGGCTTGGGTTGTCATGGCATTGCAGGGGCAGCCCTCTATGATGCAGCAAGGTTCCCGGAGACCCCCTATTTCTACCCTGATGAATCCGCCGTTTCCGGCGCGTTACACCGCCTTTGCGCTGTGCGTTGCCGGCCTGGCTGCCAGTCTGGCCACCATTCTGTTCATGCCGCATGTCTGGACCGGGTGGATCGCCCTCGTCGTGTTCGCGGTGCTCAGCGGCACTGGCGTGCACGACCTGCGGCAGGGCCGCCACGCGATCCTGCGCAACTACCCGGTGATCGGCCACCTGCGCTTTCTGTTCGAGTTCATCCGCCCGGAGATGCGGCAGTACTTCATCGAGAGCGATTCCGAAGCCGCGCCTTTCTCCCGTGCACAGCGCTCGCTGGTCTACCAGCGCAGCAAGGGCGACCCGGACAACCGGCCCTTCGGCACGCAGCTCGACGTGACGGTTTCCGGCTACGAGTGGATCAACCACTCGATGCGGCCGACCAAGCTCGCCGACCACGACTTCCGCATCATCATCGGCGGCACGCCAAACCCTGCCTCGCCCGCCGGGGAGATCTGCACCCAGCCCTACAGCGCGAGCGTCTTCAACATTTCGGCGATGAGCTTCGGCGCCCTGTCGGCCAACGCGATCATGGCGCTCAACCGGGGGGCCAAGCTCGGCGGCTTCGCGCACGATACGGGCGAGGGCTCGATCTCCGTTCACCATCGCGTGCATGGTGGCGACCTGATCTGGGAAATCGGCTCAGGCTACTTCGGCTGCCGCAATGAAGACGGCAGCTTCAGCGAGGAGCGCTTTGTCGCCAACGCGCGCGACCCGCAAGTCAGGATGATCGAGGTCAAGCTGAGCCAGGGCGCGAAGCCCGGCCACGGCGGCGTGCTGCCTGCGCCGAAGGTCACGCTCGAGATCGCCGCCGCGCGCGGTGTGCCGATGGGCGTGGACTGCATCTCGCCCTCGTCGCACAGCGCCTTCTCGACGCCGATCGAGATGATGCATTTCATCGCCCGGCTGCGGGTGCTGTCGGGCGGCAAGCCCTGCGGCTTCAAGTTCTGCCTCGGCCATCCATGGGAATGGTTCGCGATCGTCAAGGCGATGCAGGAAACCGGCCTCACGCCCGACTTCATCGTGGTCGACGGCGCCGAGGGCGGCACCGGCGCGGCGCCGGTCGAGTTCAGCGACCACGTCGGCGCGCCGCTGCAGGAAGGCCTGCTGCTGGTGCACAACACGCTGGTCGGCGTCGGCCTGCGCGACCGCATCAAGATCGGCTGCGCGGGCAAGGTGATCACCGCCTTCGACCTGGCGCGGATGATGGCGCTGGGCGCCGACTGGTGCAACGCGGCGCGCGGCTTCATGATGTCGCTGGGCTGCATCCAGGCACAGAGCTGCCACACCGGCCATTGCCCGACCGGCGTCACGACGCAGGACCCGGTACGCCAGCAGGCCCTGGTGGTGCCGACCAAGGCGGATCGCGTCCGCAACTTCCACCGCAGCACGCTGCATGCCTTGCAGGAACTGGTGCAGGCCGCCGGGCTCGACCATCCGCAGCAGATCACCGCGCACCACATCGTTCGCCGCATCTCCGACACCGAGGTCCGACTGCTGAGCAACCTGGTGATGCAAGTGAAGCCCGGTGCGCTGCTCGGTCCGCTGGACGACCAGCACAACGTGTTCCGCACCTACTGGCCGCTTGCGAGCGCGCAGAGTTTCCAGCCCCTCAACCTGTCCGTATGAATCCAGCGAGACGGGGCGGGTCCTCCACCCGCGTGCAGATGCGCAAGGGCATGGCCTCCGCCCCCGCGCCGCTCGAACCCGGTGCGCCGCCGCCGCAGCCCGAGGACTATGCGGATTTCCTGCGCCTCACGCTGCCGCAGCAGACGAAGCTGGTGGCCAGCCATCGTTTCGGCAACGAGCGCGTATGGCTCAAGAAGGCCGGCCCGCGCCACGGCCAGATGCGCTACCACCTGCTGGCGGCGATCGCCGGCACCTTGCGGCTCGACGTGCTGTCGCCGGTGCCCAATCCGGGCGGCGAGGCCGCGATCGAGATCGAGGCGCGCCGGCTGAAGGCGCTGGGCGATGCGGGACTGCGCGTGCCCGCGGTGCTGGCGCAGCAGGCGGACGGCCTGCTGATTTCCGACCTCGGCGAAAGCGGCCGATCATCCGTGGTCCTGCAGGAGCGGCTCGACCAGGCCGCCGCCGTGGGACCGGCAGCGCTGCTCGGGGTATGGCATGTGGGCCTCGACGCCATCGCCAACGTGCATGCGCGCGACGCCTACCTGAGCCAGGCCTTCGACCGCAACATGGTGCAGTGCCCGGACGGGAGCATCGGCTACATCGATTTCGAGGACGACCCCGGCGAGACGCTGCCGCTGGCCGAATGCCAGGCGCGCGACTGGCTCAGCTACCTGCACTCCACGGCGATGCTGGTCGATGCCGCATCGCCGCACGCGGCCGCCACGCACTGGCACGGCGTGCTGGCCGACGCGAGCGACGAGGTGCGCGAGCGCCTCGCCGTGGCGGCCCGCCGCATGCGGTGGCTGCGGCACCTGCCCTCGGGCCGGCGCTGGGGTCGCGACACGCAGCGCGTACGTGCCGTGGCGAGCCTGCTGGCGCGCTGGTACGGCAGCGAGCCGCGCTAGGTCTGCCGGCCCGACTCGAACAGGAACCAGGTCCGCCGCTCGGCCTCGTCGATCCACACTTCGAGCAGGCTGGCGGTGGCGACGTCGCCGTTCTCGTCGCACAGCGAATGGGTCTCGCGCATGAAGGCGGCCAACCGCTGGTTGTCTTCGCGCAGCTCGGCGAGCATGTCGGCCGGCGTCACGAAGTCGGCATCGTTGTCCGACAGGCGTTGCAGGCGCGTGATGTGCCCGGTGGAGCGCAGCGTCGTGCCGCCGATCTTGCGCACTCTCTCGGCGATGGGGTCGGCGGTCGCGTAGATCTGGTCCGCCTGGTCGTCAAGCAGCAGGTGGTAGTCGCGGAAGTACGGGCCCGACATGTGCCAGTGGAAGTTCTTGGTCTTGAGGTACAGCGCGAAGGTGTCGGCGAGCAGCGCGTTCAGCTCGGCCGAGATGTCGCGGGTGGCCTCTTCGCCGAGGGGACTGGGCGTCTTCAGCGGCGCCATGCGGCGCTTCTTGGCGTTCTTCGTATCTGCCATTTCATGCACTCCTGGGTTGTTGGATTTCCTGACTGCTTGCCGCGCTCTCCACGTCGAGCGCGAGGAAGTGGTGTACCTCAGGTTGGCCCGGTCCGGTGTGGAACTTGAGAATCTCGGCCTGCACATCCGCATCCGCATGGGATACGCGGCGGTGCTGGCGCAGGTGTTCCGCCCACGATTCCACAAGGAACCACTCCATGATGCGCTCGGGATCGCCCGTGTGCTCGGTGACGCCCCAGGCATAGGCGCCGTCGCGGCGCCGCTCCAGTGACAGGCGCTGGATGGCCTGCACGAAGGCCACGCGGTCAGCCTTGCGAACGCGGTATTCGACCTGCACCAGGACCGGCCCGCGATCGTTCGCGACGGGCTCGGCCATCAGCGGCTCGGGCCAGTGGTTGGAGGGCTGCAGGTCCGCCTCACTGGTCGGCAGCTTGACCCGGTGAAAACCGATGGAAACGACCGCCAGCCCCACGGCGCCCACCAGCAGGGCCATCGGCACGCCGATCTGCTGCGCGATGAGGCCCCAGCCGAGGCTGCCGGCGGCCATCGCCCCGTTGAAGACCGTGAGGTAGACCGCGAGGCCGCGACCGCGCACCCAGTTTGGCAGGATCGACTGCGCGACGCCATTGAGCGTGGTGAGCGCCACGATCCAACCCACCCCGAGCAGGAGCAGCAGCACGACCGCGGCCCACTGCGGCGGCGCGAAGTACAGGCCCGCCATCACGCCGGCCGCGATCAGCGAAGCCAGCAGCACCAGCCCGTCGGCATCGAGCCGCGCGCGCATCTTCGGCATCAGCACCGCGCCCGCGATCGCGCCGACGCCCACCGCGCCGAGCAGGATGCCGTAGAAGCCGGCCGTCCCGTTCAGCATTTGCCGCGCTACGAGCGGCAGCAGCGCCCACACCGAACTCGCGAAAAGGAAGAACACCAGCGCACGCAACAACACCACGTGCAGTTCTCGGCTGGCGCGCGTGTAGCGCAGACCGGCGCGGAAGGCGCTCAGGAAATGCTCGGACAGCCCGCTCTCGGTCACCGGAGGCCGGCGCCACCACAAGAGCGCCGCCACGACGAAGACGTAGCTCAGCACGTCGACGCCGTACGTCAGCGCCGCGCCGAAGCTCGCGAGAAGCAGCCCCCCGGCCGCCGGCCCAATGGCGCGCGAGATGTTGATGCCGAGCGAGTTGAGCGCCACCGCGCTCTTCAGCTCTTCGCGTGGCACCAGTTCCGGCACGATCGACTGCCAGGTCGGGCCCATCAGCGCGGCGCCGATGCCGCCGATGAAGGTGAGCACGATCAGGTACTCGACCGTGAGCGTGTGCGTCTGCGCCAGCACCAGCAGCGTGCCGCTGACCGCGGCCAGCAGCACCTGCACGAAGATGAGGAAGCGCCTGCGGTCGAGGATGTCGGAGAGCACGCCCGCGGGAATCGCGAGCAGGAAGATCGGCAGCGTCGCCGCGGTCTGGATGAGCGCCACGGCGGTCGGGCTGGCAGACAGCTCCGTGACCATCCACGAGCTCGCCACGTCGCGCATGAAGCTACCGATGTTGCCGAGCACCGTGGCCGCCCACAGCACGGCGAACACCGGCTGGCGCAAGGGTGCGAAGCTGCCTTGGGGTTCAGCCATCGTCGCGCACCCGCCGGAGGTCGTGCCAGGCCACCAGCACGAAGCCACCGATCAGCCCCCAGTGCTCGAAGAAGGAATTCGCGACCATGAAGCGCTCGGGCGGGCCCATCTCCCAGAAGCGGTTGGCGACGAAGGTCGCGAACAGCGTGAAGCCCGCGAGGCCGAGCGCGCCGAGCCATCGCACCCACGGCGACGTCATGAGTCGGCGCACCGCTTCCATCAGACCGCCCAGCACGCGCAACCGAGCGCGCCCCAGAAGCTCTTCAGATCCGCGATGGGCAGCCGGCTGCTCCACGCCGTCGCGTGCCGGTGGCCGTGCACGTTGCAGTCGTTCGCGCAGGCGCAGGCCATCGCCGCTCGATGCAATGCGGCCTGCATCGGCGCACCGTCCTGGCGATCACCCCAGGCGCCGTAGCCGCCGAAGGTGCGCACCGGCGACCAGTCGGGCATGGCCGTCGGCGGGATGCTCTCGTCGCTCGCCTTGAAGGCGCCCGCGGCATAGACGATCTTGCCGCCGACCATCGTCAGCAGCGAGGTGGTGTCGGCGATCTCCGATTCGGGGCACGCGAAAAAGTCGCGGTCGGGCACGATCAGGTCCGCCAGTTGGCCCGCCTCGATGCGGCCCTTCTTGCCCACCTCGTTGGAGAACCAGGTCGCGTTGTCGGTCCACAGGCGCAAGGCTGTCTCGCGGTCCAGGCAATTGCGCTGCGGATAGAGCTGCATGCCGCCGACCGTCTTGCCCGTGACCAGCCACGACAGCGACACCCACGGGTTGTACGAGGCGACGCGGGTCGCATCCGTGCCCGCCGCGACCTGCACGCCCTTCTCCAGCATGCGTGCGACCGGCGGCGTGGCCTCGGCGGCGCCGGGTCCGTAGCGCTCGACGAAGTACTCGCCCTGGTAGGCCATGCGGTGCTGCACCGCGATGCCGCCGCCGAGTGCCGCGATGCGGTCGATGGACTTCTCGGAGATGGTCTCGCAGTGGTCGAAGAACCAGTTCAGGCCAGCCAGGGGGGTGTCGCGGTCGACCTTCTCGAAGACATCGAGCGCTCGCTCGATCGTCTCGTCGTAGGTGGCGTGCATGCGCCACGGCCACTTGTTCTGCGCGAGGATGCGCACCACATCTTCCAGGTCGCCTTCCATCTCCGGACCCAGGTCGGGACGCGGCTGGCGGAAGTCCTCGAAGTCGGCGGCGGAGAACACCAGCATCTCGCCCGCGCCGTTGTGGCAGAAGTAGTCGTCGCCCTGCTTGTAGGTCGAAGTGGCGGTCCAGTTCAGGAAGTCCTCCTTCTCCTGCTTCGGCTTCTGCGTGAAGAGGTTGTAGGCGAGCCGGATGGTGAGCTGGCCGGCATCGGCGAGCTGCTGGACCACCTGGTAGTCCTCGGGATAATTCTGGAAGCCGCCCCCGGCGTCGATGGCGCCGGTGACGCCCAGGCGGTTGAGTTCGCGCATGAAGTGGCGCGTCGAGTTGATCTGGTAGTCGAGCGGCAGCTTGGGCCCCTTGGCCAGTGTCGCATAGAGGATGGCGGCGTTGGGCTTGGCCAGCAGCAGGCCGGTCGGGTTGCCCGCGGCGTCGCGCGTGATCTCGCTGCCGGGCGGCGCGGGCGTGTCCCTGGTGTAACCCACCGCGCGCAATGCGGCGCCGTTGAGCAGGGCGCGATCGTAGAGATGCAGGATGAAGACCGGCGTGTCCGGCGCAACGGCGTTGAGTTCTTCGAGCGTCGGCAGGCGCTTCTCCGCGAACTGGTGCTCGGTGAAGCCTCCGACCACGCGCACCCACTGCGGCGCCGGCGTCACGGCGATCTGTCGCTTGAGCATCTCCATCGCATCGGCGAGGCTGCGCACGCCGTCCCAGCGCAGTTCGAGGTTGAAGTTGAGCCCGCCGCGGATGATGTGCAGGTGGCTGTCGATCAAGCCTGGCAGAACGCGCTTCCCCGCGAGGTCGATGACTTTCGTTTCCGCGCCTGCAAGCGGCAGGATGTCCTCGTCGCGGCCCGCGTGGGTGAACCGGCCATCGCTGATGGCGACCGCCGTCGCCGTCGGGTTGGAGCGGTCGAGCGTGGTGAACTGCCCGTGATGCAGGATCAGGTCCGGGGAAGGCATCACGTCTCCTTCGGCGGCGTGGGCGGCACGGACGACGCCGTGGACTTCGCCTGCTTGTCGCACTGTGGGAGCTCGCCGAACATGTGCGGCTTGACCTGGTGATGCAGCCACGAGGTGGCGGGCGGACTCTTGTCGAAGAACTGCTTGACCAGCGGCGGAAGCTGCTCGCCGACCAGGATGCCCAGCAGGCCGACCAGCGCGATCACCGGCGGCGCCGGCGAGCGCACCTGGAACAGCGCGTAGATCACCCCGACCAGCAGACCGATCGCCAGGGAAACGACATAGGGCTTCATCGCCGCTCCTTGCCTGCTCAGCCTTCGTGTGCGCCGAACATGCTCCTGGCGTAGATGATGCCGAGCCCGTAGGCGCCGCCGAACTTCTTCGCGATGCCGGTCGTCATGTCGTAGGTCTCGGTGCGCGCCCAGTCGCGTTGCAGCTCCAGCAGGTATTGCAGCGAGGTCATCGGCCGCGCGCCGGCCTGCACCATGCGGTCCATCGCGCGGTTGTGGGCTTCTGCGGAGACGTCGCCGCAGGCATCGGCGATCACGTAGACCTCGTAGCCCTGGTCGAGCGCCGACAGTGCGGGCCCGACGATGCAGACACCGGTCCACAGGCCGGCGAGGACGAGGCGGTCCTTGCCGATCTCGTTGACGCGCTTGATCACGTTGGCGTCTTCCCAGGTGTTCATCGACGTGCGGTCGATCATCTTCTGCTCCGGGAAGGCGGCCGTGATTTCATCGAACATCGGGCCGGAGAAGCTCTTCTCGGCCACGGTCGTGAGGATCGTCGATGCGCCGAACCCGGCCGCGGAGTGCGCCACCAGCGCGGCATTGGTGCGCAATGTGATGGCATCGATCGAATGCGTCGCAAAGGCCATCTGCGACTGGAAGTCGATCATGATCAGCGTGTGATCCTTGGGCGTGAGCAGCTTGGCGCCGGCGATGGGCTTGGCGGTGATGGACATGGATGTTCCTTTCGAGGCGACGGTCTGAAGGCACGAGTGTCCGAGGGCCGGCGCAGGAAGGAACCTGTCATGGGGGCAGGACCGATGCCCCTCCTTGGGGGTAACCCCTTGGACGTAGGGCTGGAGGGTCACGGTGTGGAAGGGGGTCGTGTGCCATCGGCCAGCTTTCACTCAAGGCACGAACATGTCCAACGGCGTCTTGCCTGCTCCCAGCTTGGGCCGCACCATGATCTCGGTCAGCGGCTCGCCTGCCTCGAAGCGCTGTATCAACTTCTCGGGATCGAAGGTAACGCCCATGAAGTTCTCTTCGTACGCGCCGCTGGCGAAGAACGCGGCAAGATCGTCGGCGCGCTCGAAGACGTCATGCTGCAATTCGAGCCGGTTGCCGTCCGGATCCTTGTAGTAGAGCGAAATCGTCGGACCGTGGTTGATCGTCCAGTACGGCCGGATGTCGATCTGCATCAGACGACGGTAGGTCGCCAGCAACTCGCCCAGCGACGCATACGTGAAGGCGATGTGCTCCAGGCCCGGGTGATCGTCACCCGTACCGTCGAGATCGGAGCGCCCGATCAGGCCGATCCGGTGATGCTCGTCGTCATAGGTCAGGAAGCAGACCATCTCGTTCTCGAACGTCGGGCGAGCCTCGAGCACCTTGAGGTACCACTCGCGCGAGCGCTTGAGGTCGGACGCGCGCAGCACGACATGCGCGAGCTTTGCCGGACGGATGGGGTTTGCACTGGCATCAGGCAGGTTGCGGGTCTTCATTTCGTGTCTCCAGGTTTGCCTGTTGTTGGCCCCCTCGGACCTACGCGTTAAGGGCGAGCGGCCCAGGGCCGAGGCTCCGGGATCACACGGTTTTCGATCGCGCCGATCGACTCGATCTCCACCCGCACGACGTCGCCCGGATTCAAGTAGCACGGAGGCTCCATCAGGCCACCCACGCCGGCGGGACTGCCGGTGGAAAGAACGTCGCCGGGCTCCAGCGTGAACGCCGTCGACAGCTCGGCCACCATGGCCTCGATGCGATGGATCATCTGTGCGGTATTCGAGTCCTGGCGCAGCTCGCCGTTGACCCAGGTGCGGATGCGCAATGCATGCGGATCGGGAATCTCGTCGCGCGTCACGAGCCACGGACCGAAAGGCCCGTGGGTATCGAAAGACTTGCCCAGCGTATGCGTCGGTGCGCGCATCTGCCAGTCGCGAACACTCATGTCGTTGACCACCACATAGCCGGCAATGACTTCGTCCGCGTCTTCGGCGCGCACGTGCCGGCATCGCTTTCCGATGATCACGCCGAGTTCACCCTCGTAGTCGAACTGGTCCGAGACCCACGGCTTGTGCACCGGGTCGTACGGTCCGGTGACACAGGAGACCTGCTTGTTGAACCACACCTGCCCCGGGGCGCGTATCAACCCGACCTTCTCAGCCTCCGCGAGATGCGAGGCGTAGTTGCCGCCCAAGGCCAGGAACTTCTGCGGCGCCGGCACCGGAGCGCAAAGCTGCACCTGCGACAGGGGGAGACGCATACGGCTTCTCGAGGCCCGCAGTGCCCAGTCCTGGCCTTCGCTTCCGCGCGCAATCAGGCTGCGCAAGTCGGCAGGCGCATCCGGGTCGCTCGATAGATCGACGATTTCACTGCCGTCGACCATGCCGATCCTCTCCGAACCCTGATGGCGAAACGTGGCGAGCTTCATGGTTTCGGGTACTCCAGATGTTGACCAACCGATGGGTTTGAATGATCTCCATAGGACAATGAGAAGACAATTGGCCTCCCCGGAACGTATCGTTCCATCAGAGGGACGATCCTCGGTGCAACATTGGTCAAGAGGAACCCCCGCTTGGAAGACTTCAACGACCTCGTTTTCTTTGCCAAGGTGGTGGAACACCACGGCTTCACCGCCGCCAGTCGAAAGCTGGGCGTTCCCAAGTCGAAGCTGAGCCGGCGCATCGCATCGCTGGAAGAACGGCTCGGGGTCCGCTTGCTGCAACGCACTTCCCGGAGGCTGACGCTGACTTCGGTCGGCCAGTTGTTCTACGAGCGCTGCCAGGCGGTCGTGACCCTGGGCGAGTCGGCGACCGAGGTCGTGCATCAGGCTGCTTCCGAGCCGCAGGGGCTGCTGCGCGTCAGTTGCGCGATGACCCTGGCCCAGTTCTGGCTCACGCCCTTGCTCGCGCAGTTCATGCGAGAGTTTCCGAAGGTGCGTGTACTGCTCACGGTGACCAACCGCTCCGTCGATCCCGTGGAGGAATACACCGACGTGGTACTGCGAGTGCGCAGGCCGCCCTTTGCCGACTCAAGCCTGGTGGTGCGGCGCCTGTCGGTGGTGCGCGATGTGTTGGTGGCGAGTGCCGGCCTCTCGATGGCCGTACCCTCTCTTTCCACTCCGCAGGACATTTCGAACTGGCCCACGCTGTCGATGCCCGGCCAGGGCGATCGCTACGCGTGGGTGCTCATGAACGGAGACGCATCGATCGAGGTCGCGCACACGCCGCGCCTCGTGACCGACGATATGTTCGCCCTCAAGCACGCCGCGCTGGAAGGCCTTGGACTGGCATTGCTGCCCGAGATGATCTGCCAGGATGAAATCCGACGGGGCCTGCTGAAGGTCTTGCTGCCGGAATGGGCGAGTGGGCAGGGTGAGGTTCAGGCCGCCTTCGCGTCGCGCAGGGGGATGCTGCCGGCGGTGCGGGCGTTTGTCGACTTTCTGGCGAATGCCCCGCCTGGGACATCGACGGTCGGCGGCATCGCGTGACCTTCTCGCGAGTTCGGTGCGCTAGTCCCGCGACACGGCGACGCCGAGCGCGGCAAGGCGCTTGCGCATCGACAGGACCGCGCGGTCCTTGCTCAGGAGCCGCGCACGGTGCGCGACCGCGAGGTCGATGAAGATCTGGTCATCCGGGTCGCGGCAGATGCACGATGCGCGTGCCGGCACAGGCTCGACCACCTGCGCCTGCGCATCGAAAGCGGCGAGCACTTCGTCAGCGCCTCGTCCCTTGGCCGCGAGGCGTTCGACGATCAGGGGATAGCCCAGCACGCGCGCGAGTTCGTCGCGCATCGCTGCCGTGGCGAGCCAGCTCAGTTCGCCCGTGGCCAGCGCGTCCGCCAGCGGCGCGCGCTCGGGATCGTCGAACACCAGCAGGTCCAGGACGATGTTGGTGTCGATGACGACGCTCATCAAGGATTGTCCGCAGGCCGCCCTCAGCCTCGACTCGGGATGCCCAGGCCCTTCACCACCGCGGGCCGCGCGACGAAGGCCGCGAGCACGCGATTGACGTTCGGAAAGTCGCTGATCCCCACGAGATCGCCCGCTTCGTAGAAGCCGACCAGGTTGCGCACCCACGGGAAAGTCGCGATGTCGGCGATGCTGAAGGCGTCGCCCATGATCCAGGCGCGGTCCTTCAGGCGCTGCTCCAGCACGTGGAGCAGGCGTCTGGATTCGGCGACATAGCGATCGCGCGGGCGCTTGTCCTCGTAGGCCTTGCCGGCGAACTTGTTGAAGAAGCCGAGCTGGCCGAACATCGGCCCGATGCCGCCCATCTGGAACATGACCCATTGGAGGGTCTCGTAGCGGCCCGCCGTGTCCTTGGGCATGAGCTTGCCCGTCTTGCCCGCCAGGTAGACCAGGATGGCGCCCGACTCGAACAGCGCCAGCGGCTTGCCGTCCGGACCGTCGGGGTCGAGGATGGCCGGGATCTTGTTGTTGGGGTTGATCGAGAGGAATTCCGGCGACATCTGGTCTTGCGTCTCGAAGCTGACCAGGTGCGGCTCGTAGGGCAGGCCCGTCTCCTCCAGCATGATAGACACCTTGACGCCGTTGGGCGTGGGCAGCGAATAGAGCTGAAGGCGGTCCGGGTGCCGGGCAGGCCATTTCTTCGTGATCAGGAAAGCGGACAGATCGGTCATGAGGTAGTGCTTGTTTGGGTGTTCGAATCCGGATGGGCGTGCATTCTGTCCCAGGTGCGCAGAGCTTGCTTGTTCGCGTACGCTACGCCCTGATTTTTCGGAGACGCCCCATGACCCGCCCCCTCTTCAGCTCGACCATCGCGGGCAGCCTGCCCAAGCCGGCGTGGCTGGCCGAGACGAACAAGCTCTGGCCGCAATGGAAATCGGAAGGCGCCGAGCTGGCGCAAGCCAAGGCCGACGCCACGCTGCTGTGGATCAAGGCGCAGGAGGACGCCGGCCTCGACGTGATCGGAGACGGCGAGCAGTCGCGCCAGCATTTCGTCCACGGCTTCCTGGAGCAGGTCGAAGGGATCGACTTCGATCACAAGGTCAAGATGGGCATCCGCAACAACCGCTACGACGCGATGGTGCCGCAGGTGGTGTCGGAACTGCGGCTGAAGGGCCGGGTGCATGCGACCGAGGCGCGCCTGCTGCGCGCCCACACCACGCACAGGATCAAGTTCACGCTGCCAGGCCCGATGACCATCGTCGACACCGTGGCCGACAGGTTCTACGGCGATCGCGTGAAAATGGCCATGGCCTTCGCGGACCTGCTGAACCAGGAGGCCCATGCGCTGCGTGCCGATGGCGTGGACATCATCCAGTTCGACGAGCCCGCCTTCAATGTCTACATGAAGGACGCCGCCGACTGGGGCGTGCAGGCGCTGGAACGTGCCGCGCGGGGATTGACCTGCACCACGGCGGTCCACATCTGCTATGGCTATGGCATCAAGGCCAACGTCGACTGGAAAGCGACGCTCGGCGAAGAGTGGCGCCAGTACGAGGAGGTGTTCCCGGCGCTCGCGAAGAGCAGCATCGACCAGGTCAGCCTGGAGTGCTTCCATTCGCATGTGCCGCCGCACCTGATGAGCCTGCTCGACGGCAAGGACGTGATGGTGGGCGTGATCGACGTGGCGAGCGACACCATCGAGACGCCAGAGCAGATCGCCGACACCATCGGGCAGGCGCTGCAATTCGTGCCGAAGCAAAGGCTCCTGCCATGCACCAATTGCGGGCTGGCGCCGATGGACCGCGAAGTGGCGCTGAAGAAGCTGCAGGCGCTGGCCGCAGGCGCCGCCCTGGCGCGCACGCGCTACGCTGAGGGGTGAAAGGCGGGATCAGGCCCGCGTACGCGCCGATCCAGCCACCATGTCGAAGCGGAACAGCCGGCACTCGATCGGCCCGTTCCACATCGGCACGCGGCGCGATTCCTTCAGGCGCATGCGCTTGGGGAGCTGCAGGTCCGGCGTGAGCACCCAGGCGGTCCAGCCGGCGTAGTTCTTCTTCCAATGGCTCGCGAGTTGCACGAAGAACTCGCCGCCGTCTTCTGTCTGCGCCTCTTCTCGCCCACGTGTTGCGGGCGCGTCGTCAGCGCGTCGGCCGCGCGCGACGCCGCCGACCTCGATGCGCTCGCCATAGGGTGGATTCAGCACGATCACGCCGGACTCGACCGGCGGCATGCGCTGCAGCGCGTCGCCACCGCGGAACTGCACGGCCTGTGCGACGCCCGCGCGCTCGGCATTGCGCTCGGCGAAGTCGACCATGCGGTGCGAGACGTCCGAACCGAAGATGGTGGGCTCCTTCGCGTCCGCGCCGGCCTCCGGCACGGCCTCGGCTTTAAGCGCAGCCCAGACGTGCGGCTGAAAGGGCAGCAGCTTTTCGAAGCCGAAGCGCCGCAGCGAGCCCGCCGCGATGCCGCCCGCGATCTGCGCGGCCTCGATCGCGATGGTGCCGCTGCCGCAGCAGGGGTCGTACAACGGCTGGGCGGCAACCTCCCCGGTTTCCGGCCTCCACCAGCCGCTCGCGGCCAGCATGGCGGCGGCGAGCGTTTCCTTCAGTGGTGCCTCACCCTTGTCCTGCCGCCAGCCGCGCTTGAAGAGCGGCTCGCCGGAGGTGTCGATGTAGAGCGTGCAGAGATCGGTCGTCAGGTGTGCGAACACGCGGGTGTCGGGCCACTGGGTCTCGATGCTGGGGCGAATGCCGCCCGCCTTTGCGCGGAAGCGGTCGGCAATCGCGTCCTTGATGCGCAGTGTGGCGAAGTTGAGGCTTTGCAGCGGGCTGTGCTGCGCGGTGGTCTCGATCTTGAAGGTCTGCTTCGGCGTGAACCAGATCTCCCAGGCCACGCCGCTCGCGATGGCGTAGAGATCGTTCTCGCTGCGGTAGGGCGCCTGCGCCAGTTCGATCAGCACGCGCTGGGCCAGCCGGCTGTGGAGGTTGAGCTTGAGCGCGTCGCGCCAGTCGGCGCGCACGCGAACGCCGCCGCGCAGCGTGAGCAGATCCTGCCCCACGCGTCCGGTCAGCGCGTGCACTTCCTGCGCCAGGAAATCCTCGACGCCGGCGGCGCAAGGGAGAAAAAGGGAAAGATCGTTCACCCGGCGATTGTCGCCGCGACCGACTTGCCTTGTAGCTGCTCTATAGTGCGTTTCGCCGATGAGCTCCTCGCCCGCACCCGAACATCCAGAGGCAACGCCAGCCGATCGGTTTGCCGTCCACTGCGAGGTGCTCCGGCTCAGTGCCCAGCCCAGCGGGCCGGTGCTGCTGGTGCAGTTCCTGCTCGATTGCGGCGTGGCGGCATTGTTCGCTTGGCAGTACTCTCGCCTCTATGCAGGCATCTGGATCGCGCTGATCGCCGCGACCACGGCCTACCGGGGCTTCTTTCCGCAGCGCCTGCCGGAGAACCTGACGCCCGAGAACCTGCCGCCAGCGCTGCGCCTGCACACGCTGCGCATCGCGGCGCACGAGGGCGCGCATGGCGCGGCGGGCATCCTCCTCTTCAACCCCGCCGACAGCACGGCGCAATTGATGCTCGGCCTGGTGATCATGGCGATGACCTTGTCGTCGGTGTTCTCGGTCTCGTACTACACGCCGGCGATGCAGCTCGCCATCACGCTGCTGCTGGGGCCGGTGATCCTGATGGGGATCACTTTCGGGTCGCCCGCCATGGTGGTCCTGTCGGTGCTCGGCATCGGCCTGCTCGCGATGGTCTGGCGGCTGGTGGCCGAGCGTTCGCGCCAGCTCGAGGAAAACATCGGCCTGCGCCACAACGAAAGCACCTTGCGCGAGCAGGCACTGGCCGGTCTGCGCGAATCGCAGCAGGCCCAGGCCGAGCGCCTGCGCTTCTTCTCGGCGGCCAACCACGACCTGCGCCAGCCGGTCATGGCCATGGGGCTGCAGGCAGAAGTGCTGCGCCACCAACTCGATGCCGGGGAGGACAGGCTCACGGTGCAGAACACCGTCGCCGCACTGTCGCGGGCGCAGCAGGCGCTCGAGGCCCTCACCAACCAACTCCTGGAGATCGGACGCATCGAGGCCGCCGCCGATCCCATCACGCCGTCCGCCATCGCACTCGCGCCGCTGCTGAACGAGTTCGCGCGCCAGGCCGGCAGTGGCCGCGTGCGGGTGCGCTGCCCGGCGGACGCAGCGGCGTGGACGGACCCGGTCACGCTGCGGCGCATCCTCGGCAACCTGGTGGACAACGCGTTGAAGTTCACGCCCCACGGTCGCGTGCTGCTGGCGTGCAGGCAGCGCAGCGAGGGCTGGCGCATCGAGGTGCGGGATTCCGGCATCGGTATCGCGCCCGAGGCGCAGGAACGGGTGTTCGGCGACTTCGAGCAGGTCGGCAACGTCGAGCGCAACCTGCAGCGCGGACATGGGCTGGGACTCGCCATCGTCCGACGGCTGGCGCAGCGGCTGGGCATACTGGTCACGCTGCGCTCGGCCCCCGGGCGAGGGTCGGTGTTCGGCTTCGTGCTGCCGGCCGCGCCGCACGGCGCGCCGCTGGCGGCTGCCGCGGCGCCGGTCGCCGAGCTGGCCCCGGGCAAGCAGGGTGGCGCGGCGCTGCGTCCCGGCCTCGCCGTGCTGGTGGTGGAAGACAACGCCGTGGTGGCCGACAGCATTGCCGCGCTGCTGCAACTCTGGGGCGCCAGCCCGAGCGTCTACGCCAGCGCGGCGGAAACATTGGCGCTCGCCGACCTATCGACGGTCGATGTTGCGCTCTGCGACATCCGGCTGCCCGGCGAGATGGATGGCATCGCCCTGGCCACCGAACTTCAGCGGCTCAGGCCGCACCTCGCCATCGCACTTGTATCCGCCGATATCGACGACGCGATGCAGCAACTTGCTCGCGAGCGCGGCTGGCAGGCCCTGCGCAAGCCGGTCCAGCCGGCCGCGCTGCGCGCGCTGCTGTTTCGGGCGCAGGGCTGAGCAGGGCAGCGCGCGCACTTGCCGTCGGCTTACCGGCACGCCGGAACGGGCGCCGGATAGGCCGGGCATGTCTTGCGGTAGGCTTGGTCGGGCATGAACTGCCTCCACTCGGAGCAACTGAGATTGCGGCCGGCCATTTCGCACGCGTCCGTCAGCATGGTGGCGGCGTCCCAGCTTCGCAGGGTGACCGTGTCGTCCGAATGCAGCAGCGCAACTCTGCGTCCTGTCGGACTGATGTCCACGCTGGTCACGTCGCCATCCGGATCGCGCAGACGGGCCAGTCGCCGGCCCTGGCGGACATCCCATACGTCGCGCCCGCCCTTTGACTTGCCGCTCACCAGGGCCTCGCCACCTTCGATGAACACCAGCCGGTCGACGTCCCACTCGTGATGGAAACTGGCGACCGTCTGACCGCTGGCCACATCGCGCAGGATCGCCTTGTTGTCTTCACCCCCCGTCGCGAGCCGCGTTCCGTCGGGGCTGAACGCCACTTCAAGCACCCGACCGTTGTGAGGATCCGGAAGCGGGGCGCCCTGAACGCGCGCGTCGAAACGGTGCAGGCGTACTACGCCGTCGGACCCACCCATGGCGAGTGCCCTGCCATCGGGACTGAACGCGATCGCTTCGACATTGCGCTCGCCCTGGATCACTTTCTCACGGCCTCCCGCACGAATCTCGTGAATGTGGATGGTGCCGTCGGTTTGCGTCACCGCGATGCGCTGGTTGTCCTTGCTGATCGCGAAGCGACCAGGATCGGCGGTTGCCGGCTTGGGCAATCGCAGCAGGACACGCCCGTCGCGAGTGTCCAGTACTTCGATGGCGCCGACGGCGCGCAGGACGGCCTGCCGCGACCCGTCCGGACTGAACGCCGCGGCCAGCCTATCGGCATCCGTGCGCAAGTGCCGCGCGTTGCCGACCGCCCAGAGATGCTCGGTCGGCCTGCTGGGCTCGACAGTGGCCAGGATGGTGCCAGCGCGATTGAACTCGATTTCTTCTGCCTTGTGCTCCCCATCAGGGGAACGCAGGACCGAGGGTGCGGCGAGCCGCCAGATCGGATGTGCCCGCTCCTGCCCATAGCTCACGCCCGCGACGGCATCGCCCGAAGGCGAGAACGCGAAGGCGTCGACCGCCTGCGGCAACCTGGTCCTGACGCGTATCGCACCGTCTGCTGTCGATTGGATCGTGACGTCGCCCTTTTCCAGGCTTCTAGCGAGCCACCGACCGTCCGCATCGATCTCCATGGCGTGCATCTGGCGTGGGTCATCCTCGTGCCGGACGCGACCCACTTCGCGCAGCGGCTCGGTACCCCACACGGTGGTCGTGTCGCCGTTTCGGACGGCAACGAATTTGCCGCGGCGCTCGAACTTGACCGGGGTGTCCGCATTGCCCGCGCCCAGCGAACCGGAGATCGTTCCATCGATGGCCTGGCGAAGCTGCACGATCGCCTTGCCCTGGGCATCCTTGCCGAGTTCCACATCGAAGCGGCAATCGGGCGAGCGCGCCAGAATCGCCTGGGACGTCCGTGGCATCGGCACGTCGTCGCCGTCCGGAAGGGTCATGGCCTTCACCCCGCCCGCACCGCCGTAGACCAGCGTGCCCTCGTCCGTGTTGAACGACATGCACACCACATCACGCTCGGCGACGGCGCCCTGAGCGCGGATCGAAGTGGCTTCGCCTTTGCCCGGCACCGGCCACAGCTCGACCTTCCCTCCTTGTCCGGCAATCGCAACGAAATGACCGCGCGGGCTCACTAGCATCTGCTGTGGTGCGCCGTCCTTTGCATCGCGGAGGAGTTGACCTATCTTCTTCCCGCTGGTCGCCTGCCAGGCGTACACGGTCGGGCTGCCGTCCGATGAAACGAGGCGCGATCCGTCCGCGTCGAAAGCCAGGTTGAGCACCCGCCCGCCATGCGCCTTCCAGCGCCGGAGAACGTTCCAGGTCGACAGGTCGACCACGACGATGTCTCCGCGTTCGGTGCCCACCGCGCCGCGGCGTCCATCGGGACTGATCGCGGCCTTGGTGACAGCGCCGTCGATCCGTATCAGCTTGCGCAAGCCGTCTGCGGAGATCAACCGGCTCAACTGCGCGAGCTGTGCATCGAGCCGATCGGGATAGCCGTGGCTGGCTTCGGCGCCGAGCAGCAGGGCCAGGTCTGGTTGCCCCGTCGAAGAGGCTTGCGCGGACCGCGCATTGACGATCAGGTTGGTCGCCAGTGCCTCGCGGTTAAGTTGCTCTGCACGAGCCTTGGCCTCATCCGCCATCTGTTGCTGCTTGGTGGCAGTCCTGCTGATCATTCGCACCTGCTCCAGCGCGTATTCCGCGTCCGCGGCCATGCGTCTGGACTCATCGATGGCGGCATTCGCTTTCGCGCGCTCCTGTTCCGCATCCAGCTTGGCCTGTTGCGCCTCGAGCTGGGCGCGATCGGCAGCCAGCCTGGCGTCATCGCTTTTCTTCTTGGCGAGTTCCAGCGTTTGTGTCGCGAGCATCGCCTTCCGGATCGACACACCCGCGCCCATGACGAGCCCGAGCGCCAGCACAGCGGCGGCGGCGATCCACGCCGCCTGGCGCCGATTGCGCTGTTGGGCGGCCAGGGCCACACGCTCGCGCTCGGCGGCAGCCGCTTCGGCTTCGCGACCCTGGCGCGCGTCGCGACTGTCCTGGACGACGCGTGTGAGCACATCGTGCGTCAGTTCGAGTCGGCGCACGCCGAACCGGTCGTCGACACGCAGCAACCGGCGCGCCACGAGACGGTCGACCGCCTCGCTCGTGATTCCCGGAAGCTTCAGCGCATCTTCCAATGCGTGGCTGTCGCGGAAGCCGCCCTCGGTGATGAGTTCATCCTCGACGAAGATGCGCACGCGCGGGTCGAGGTCCTGTAGCGAGCGCGTGTAGAAGTCGACGAGGATTTCGCGCTCCGCGCCGGCCAGCAGATCGGCCCCTATCCGGGAGCTGCCCTGCGTGATGCGGCGCAGATTGAGTTCGCTGCAGATCACGCTGAGCAGCGCCGGATCGACCTCCATGCGTTCGAAGTCCTCCGGCGTCGGCGCCTCGGCCCGATTGCGCCATGCCAGACCGATGATGCGATCTGCCACATCGCCCTCGACCAGCGAGCCGCCACTTGCGACGACCTCGCGTGCCTGCAGGCCATCCATCGGCAACAGGCGGTAACGGTTTCGCATGAGGGAGGGAATGCGCCCGCGCAGACCCTCCATCTCAGCCAGGAAGTCCTCGCGGAAGCTCAGCACCACCTTGCATCCGCGACGCCGAAAATCAATGCGCTCCGACAGAGTGGGGTCGGCTTCGAGCGCACGCCGGAATACCTCCGGCGGACGATCTTCGATCAGGTCCGCGAGTTCGGCCACGAATTCGGTCGTGGACTTCCGGGTCGGCTCATCGGCCGCGCCGTGCGTGAAGATCTCCTCGAACTGATCGAGCACGAGCACGGGCACGAGTGCACGATTGCGAGCATTCCAGTAGCCCGCATCCGTCCGGTGGAAGTGCTCCCACAAGGTCGAGTCGAACAACGGCACCGTTCCCTCGGCGCCAGCTTGCCGGCAAGCCATGTCGATCGCTTGCCAGACCTGTTCACGCAACGACATGTGGGCGCCGTGCGCCAACCGGATCTGCACGGGCAGGTACAGGTCTTCGCGCAATCTCGGAAAGAGTCCCGCACCCAGCAGCGAGGTCTTGCCCAACCCCGAGCGGCCGAACAGTACGGTCAGCGCTTCGCGCCGGACCAGGCGGGCGAGTTCATCGGACTCGCGCTCGCGTCCGCGGAAGAATTGGCGATCCGACTCGGCAAAGGGAGCGAGCCCGGGCCACGGGTGCGTCCGCGTCAGTCGCTCGCAGTTCGGGACAACGGGGGCGATGGCTTCACACATATCAGGACCGTTGCGCGCGACCCGAGATCTTTCGGTACAGGTCGCGCACGCGTTCGACAAAGACCGGTGTCGCCTGCCCATCGGGAAGCGCCGTCCATTGCGTCATTCGGAAGCGATCCGGCACGACGCTGCCATAGGGTGGCGTATCGTCAATCACGACCGGCACCAGAAACGGCTCGTCGGGCGCGAGACCCCTCGCCCGCTCGTCAGCGGCATTCCATTCGCGCCAGAAGAAATCGCGGCGATGCTCCCTGTCCTGCGTAGCGCCCGAGATAAGGGGAACGAACAGACTGCTGTCCTCCACACCCCGGCGGATGCGGCGGTCCCAGTCGTCGCCGGCTTGCAGTTCGTTGTGATCAAACCAGACGTCAATTCCGGCCGCATCCAGGGTCTGCGCCAGACGGGTTGCCGCCGCCGTGTCCTGGCTCGAATAGCTGATGAACACCGCCCCCTCCACGCTGGCCGTTTTCAGCCCGGTTGCGGGAACCGAGGGGAGCCCCTCGGGATGGCGCTGCACCCATCGCGCGCGCAACTCGGCGCAAAAGCTCGCCGGATCCAGCCGGATCAGGTGCGTGTCGGGGCTGAAGACGTCCAGGAAGTCCTTTAGCGCAGGATCGTTGGCCGCCCGAGGGTCGACCCAATATTCCACCGTCTGCCGTCTCGACGAAAGGCGCTCATTTTTCGCCGCGCGCAGGAAGAAGCGCGCCAGCCAGTCCGGCAAGCGGCAACCGATCAGGAGCAGGTGGTCTTCGCGCAACGCATCGAAAAGCAGTTTCG
This sequence comes from Variovorax sp. P5_A3, assembly GCF_056400665.1. Taxonomy (NCBI): domain Bacteria; kingdom Pseudomonadati; phylum Pseudomonadota; class Betaproteobacteria; order Burkholderiales; family Comamonadaceae; genus Variovorax; species Variovorax sp. P5_A3. The sequence goes on from NZ_JBFUKW010000011.1 coordinate 109,622, forward strand.
GCCGGCGCGCGTCTTCCTGCAGCGCGTGGAGGAATTCGAGGCGATCCTCGTCGCAGATCACCCACTCAGGCGCCGAGGACTGCCGACCCAGCAAGTGAAACACGGTGGGCGCCGGCAGCCGCTCGCGCGGCGTCGGAAGATCCGCCGGGCGATTCGGCGCGAAGGCGACGACCTGCGTGCGCGGCTGGCCTGCGTGGCGCACGAGATCGATGGCGCGCACGAGCATGCCGTCGAACGCGAGCGTCACGAAGAGATCGAGTCCACGCACTGCGGCGAGGTCCAGCAAGGCCTGAGGCGGCGAGACATCCAGGTCCTTGACCACCTGGGCGATACGAACGTAGAGATCCTCCTTGCGGGCCCGCGGAGAAGCAAGGTAGCAACTCACCACGTCGTCGAGGCGCGGATTGCCTTCGATGCCGCGCGTATCGATGCGAAGCCGTTCCGCCAGCCGGTCTGCCACCAGGGCATCGAAGCCGATGTCGCGGCCTTGGTGGTTGACCGTGAGCAGTTCGCTGTCGACCACCACCACGACGCGGCCTTCGGCGATGTAGTCGAGGAGATCGCCCCAGAAGAACTCGTCGAGTTCCTCGACGGGCGGGTCTCGGAGAGGATCGTCTCGCGGCATGATTCAAAGCGTTACACACACCGGGCGATTGCGCATCCCCACGACGACGGAGACAACTCCACATTTCTACGGAGGGCAGGCAGGCCGTCACAGCCTATGCTGCCAAGCCGGCGCCACAACCAGCGCCAGAAAGCGTCAAGACCATGAGCGACCTGCCCACCTTCGACGAGCTCCACGCCATTTCCGACCTGCACATGGGAGGACGCCCCGGCTTCCAGATCCTGCGTGAATCGGGGCGGCTGGCCAACTTCATCCTTCGACTCGCGCAGCAACGGCCTGAGGGGCGCGTGGCGCTGGTGCTGAACGGAGACGTGTTCGACACGCTCGCCGAGGACGTGGCCGGCTACGTGGCGATCGACGACGCGGAAGCGACGGTGCGCCGCATCATGGACGACGATTCGTTCGCGCCCGTCTGGGCGGCGCTGGCCGCCTTCGTGAAGCTGCCGGGCCGTACGCTGGTGTTCGTGATCGGCAACCACGACATCGAGATCGCGTTCCCGCCATCGCAGCGACTGGTGCTGTCGCGGCTGGCCGGCGATGACCTGTCGGCGCGCGCGCGCATCGAATTCTCGACGGCGGGCGCGGGGTACACCGCGATGGTCGGCCGCTCGCGCGTGTTCTGCATCCACGGCAACGAGGTCGACGACTGGAACTACAACCGCTACGAAGACCTGGCCAGGGTGTCGCGCCGCATGAATGCCGGGCTCTCGTTGCCGCAGGACGAATGGAAGCCGAACGCGGGCACGCGCATGGTCAAGGAGGTGATGAACACGGTGAAGCGACGCTATGCGTGGATCGACTTGCTCAAGCCGGAGAACTCGGCGGCGGTCGGCGCGCTGTTGGTGCTCGACCCGTCGCAGGCGAGCAAGATCAACCAGCTCTTCGGCATCGTCGGCGAATGGAAACGCGGTGGGGCGCAAGTCGACGCCCGGCTGTCGGGTGACGTCGTCGTACCGCCGCCAGAGTCAAGGGCCCCGCCCGCCATGACGCTGGAGCAGATGCTGGGGCCGAACCTCAAGCAGGGCCTGGGCGGAAGCGCCGAAGACATGCTGCTCGACGCCGAGCGCAATCTCGGCAAGCCCAGGTCGCCGACGGCGCAGGTCGACGGCACGCTGGGGACGCCCCAGTTGATCATCGACCGATTGACCGGTTGGTTGACCGGCGTCAGCCAGGCCGAGGCGCTGCGCCGTGCGCTGCTGGACTGGCTGAAGGACGACAAGTCCTTCGACATCCATGACCGCGACGACACCTTCGACAAGGTCACGGCGGCGGTCGGGCCGGCGATCGACTTCATCGTCACCGGTCACACGCACCTCGAGCGCGCGATCGACATGGGCCAGGGGCGCTACTACTTCAACAGCGGGACGTGGATACGCCTGCTCCAGTTCACGCCGGCCATGCTCGCACGGGAAGACGCGTTCACCGAGGTGTTCAACGTGCTGGTCGACGGGCGCATGAAGACGATCGACGAAGCGCGCATCGGCGGACAGCCGTTCGTCATGGACCAGACCAGCGCCGTGTCGATCAGCGCCGGTCCGGGCGGTGGGACCGTCGGGGCGCTGGTGCATGTCGAAGGCGACGGAACCGGCGAACCGCGCGAGATCCAACGCTACACGAGAGGATGAGATGAGCGATACATCCGACGTCCGGGATATTCGCCTGGAGTTCCTGCGCTCAGGGCCTGCACACAACCAGCTGCTGTCGCCGCTGACCGCCTACATGGCGCTGTGCGGCGCCGACGGGCCGGTCAGCGTGCATCTGCCTTTCGAACACGCGCAATTGCTCACGCGGCTGAATCGGCTTCGCTATGAAATCGACGGCACGCCCATTGCGGCATCGCAGCGGGCGGCCGAACTGCAGGAACTGGGCGAAGCGATCGCACGGGTGCTCGGCAAGATCCCGGAGCTGGTGTCGGAGCTTCGTTCGGCCCGCGGGGATACGAGTCGCCTCGTCAACATACGGCTGCTGATCTCGGCCTTCGAACTGGGCCTGGTGCCATTCGAAGCGACGATGTCGCCGGCCGACACCTCCGGCTCCGGTGCGCCGCTGTTGCTGCGCACGCTCACCAACATCACGCGCGAGATTCGCCGCGGTCGGCCGCTCCAGTCGGAGTGGAACCGCGCGCCGAAGATCCTCTACGCCTTTGCATCGCCGTCAGGCTTTGCCGCCGTGCCGGCACAGGCGCACCTGGAGGCACTGCGCCGCGCCATCGACCCGTGGGTCAAGGCCAGGGACACGCCCGCCGAACGCGTCGTCGAGGTGCGCAAGTTGCTTACGGTGCTGCCCAATGCCACGGCGCGCAGCATCAGCGATGCCTGCCAGGCCGAGGATTACACCCACGTGCACCTGCTGGCGCACGGTGCGCCGCTGCCCGGCTCGGACCGCCGCTACGGCATCGTGCTATGCAAGGAAGGCGAGGCCACCGAGCACATCGTCGTCGACGGGCAGAGCCTCGCGATGGCGCTCAAGAGCATGAACTCCAACGGCCGGGCGAAGCAGCCGCCGACGGTGGTGAGCCTGGCGACCTGTGATTCCGGCAATGCCAGTTCGGTGCTGACACCGGGCGGCAGCATCGCGCACGAGCTGCACGCGCAGGACATTCCGTGGGTCATCGCCTCGCAGTTTCCGCTGTGGATGCGGGCGTCGAACGTCGCGGCGGAACTGCTCTACAGCGGACTGCTTGCAGGCAACGATCCGCGCTGGGTCGTGCATGAACTGCGACAGCGCCTGAGGATCGACCTGCCGGACACCCACGACTGGGCCAGCATCGTGGTGTACGCAGCCGTCGCGCCGGACCTGGAAGCCCAGGTGGACGCCTTTCGTAGCCGGCAGACCAAGTCGAAGATGGAGGTCAAGTTCGACCGGATGGACTCCCTGGTGCGTGGCAACGAGACGGACCCGGCCCGGCCCGGCACACCCATCAGCACCGAGACCGCCGCCGAACTCGACCAGCTCAGCGACCAGATCCGCGTCGACCTTGCGGCCTGGCGCGACAGGCCGGTCGCGCAGCGCAATCTCAAGGAGAAGGCAGAACGCCTCGGGATGAGCGCAGCCAGCGAGAAACGCATCGCCATCATCCACGCGCTGGTCGGCAATGTGGCTCGCAGTACCGAGGCTTATCGCAAGTCGCGCGAGTTCTACGAAGCGGCACTGAAGATCGAATCGGTCAATCACTGGGTGATGACGCAGTATCTGTCGCTCGCAGCCATTCCCGCGCTGGCGCCGGATGAGGGAGCGCTGAGTGCGTTGCGCACCGAGTACGGCAAATGGTGGCTGGTGGCCTGGCAGCTGGCGCAATGGCAGCTTCGTACGGCGGCCATCACGGATCGGGTTTGGGCGCACGGCACGCTGGCAGAGCTGGAGCTGCTCGGTGCTGTTTATGGGGGCGACGCATTCCAGCCCCAGGTCGCCAGGGATCGCATCGTCGAGCATTGCAGGCAGATCCGCGAGTTGTCGACGGATTCGTTTCCGGTGCTCTCGACGCAACGCCAGTTCAGGCGCTATGTGGATCACTGGTCGCGCATGCAGTGGGAAGGGCTCGCGCAGGCGGCGCTGGTGACGCTGGAAGGGCGCGAGGCCTGACCTGAGGCCCCTCGCAGGCCCTTCAGAGCGCCTTGCGCAGATTCGCGGGTGCGATGCGCAGCGCTTCGCGGTATTTCGCGACGGTGCGCCGGGCGCATTCGATCCCCTGCTCCTTGAGCATCTCGGAAATCTGGCTGTCGGACAGTGGTTTCTTCAGGTCTTCCGCACTCACGAACTGCTTGATCAGCGCGCGCACCGCCGTGCTCGACGCATTGCCGCCCGTTTCCGTGCCGAGCGCCGAGCCGAAGAAGTATTTGAGCTCGACCGTGCCGTAAGGCGTCGCCATGTACTTGGCAGTGGTCACGCGGCTGATGGTGGACTCGTGCAACCCGAGTTCGTCGGCGATCTCGCGCAGCACCAGCGGACGCATGGCGAGTTCGCCGTGCACGAAGAAGCTCTTCTGCCGCTCGACGATGGCGTTCGACACGCGCAGGATGGTGTCGAAGCGCTGCTGGATGTTCTTGATGAACCAGCGCGCCTCCTGCAGGCGCTGCGAAAGCGCCTGGCTGCCCTCGCCCTTGTGCTGCTTGAGCGCACCGGCATAGATGTCGTGCACGCGCAGGCGCGGCATGACTTCGGGGTTGAGCATCACGCGGAACTTGGTGTTGGTGCCGTTGCCGACGCGCGTGACGATCACGTCGGGCACGACCACGTTGCGCTCCACGTCGACGAAGCGGCGCCCGGGCTTGGGCTCCAGCTTCGCGATGAGCTGCAGGGCGGCGCGGACTTCCTCTTCGTTGCTGCGGGTGAGCGTGGCCAGGCGCTTGAAGTCGCGACGGGCGAGCAGTTCCATCGGTTGCTTGCAGATCGCGATGGCGGTCTTGCGCACCTGTGCCTCGTCATCGGTCTCGTCCTCGTCGGCCAGGGCGCGCAGCTGGATGGTCAGGCATTCGCCCAGGCTGCGCGCGCCCACGCCGGACGGCTCCAGGCTTTGCAGCAGGCCGAGCCCGACCTGGAAGTGGTGCACGAGGTCGTCGAACTGGTCGTTGTCGTTGCCCGCGAGGCCGGACGCCAGGGCGGGCAGCGAGTCTTCGAGGTAACCGTCTTCGTTGAGCGACTCGATCAGGAAACGGAGTGCCGCGCGATCGGTTTCGCTCAGGCGCAATCCCAGTGCCTGCCGGTGCAGGAAGGACTGCAGCGATTCCTGGCTGCGCGCGAGTTCGGTCGCGTCCGTGCGCTCGTCGTCGCCGAGGTTGTTGGCACGCGCGGGGGCGTCGCCGCCCCATTCGCTGTCGTCGGGCGCGAGGTCGATCGTGCCATCGCCTTCCCAGTCGGGCTCGCCATCGGCGGTGTCGGCTGTGGCGACTTCGGTGTCGCCAGTGGCCGCGACGGCGACTTCCGGCGCAGACGCCGACGGGCCGGGCGTGAAATCGCCCTCCCCATCGGCAAACCGATCGTCATCGCGAACCGGCGTATCGGCCGTCTCCAACCCGAACTCCTCGCGCGTAGCCTCCTCGGCCGTGCGCTCGAGGAATGGGTTGTCATCAAGCATCTGCTCGACTTCCTGCGTCAGCTCGAGCGTGGAAAGCTGCAACAGCCGGATCGACTGCTGAAGTTGAGGCGTCAACGCGAGATGCTGCGAAACCCGCAGCGACAAACCCTGCTTCATGGAGATAGTGAAACCCTCTTGACCAGAAGGCCGCCGCGCCCGGCCGCCCGTAGCGGCCGGCCTGCCCCCGGCAGGGGGTAGGCGGAGCACGAAGTGCGGAGCCTGGGGGCGAGCAACATGTTCACATCCGGAAATGTTCGCCGAGGTACACGCGCCGCACCTCGGCGTTGTCGACGATCTCGGCCGGCGTGCCCTGGGCCAGCACATGCCCGTCGCTGATGATGAAAGCGTGATCGCAGATGCCCAACGTTTCACGCACGTTGTGGTCGGTGATCAACACGCCGATGCCACGTTCCTTCAGGAAATTGATGATCCGCTGGATCTCGATCACCGCGATCGGGTCGATGCCCGCGAAGGGCTCGTCCAGCAGGATGAAGCGCGGCTGCGTGGCCAGGGCGCGCGCGATCTCGACGCGGCGACGCTCGCCGCCCGACAGGGACAGCGCGGGGGAATCACGCAGGTGGTCCACGCGCAGGTCGGCCAACAACTCGGTGAGGAGTTCCTCGGTGCGCTGCTTCGACAGCGAAACCTGGCGTCCGTTGGCGTCGGGCTCGCGCTGCAGTTCGAGCACGGCGCGGACGTTCTCCTCGACCGTGAGCTTGCGGAAGATCGATGCTTCCTGCGGCAGGTAGCTCAGGCCCATGCGCGCGCGCCGATGGATCGGCATGTGCGCGATCGGCTCGCCGTCGATGGTGATGTCGCCGGCATCGGCGCGCACCAGGCCGACGATCATGTAGAACGAAGTCGTCTTGCCGGCGCCGTTGGGCCCCAGCAGGCCGACGACTTCGCCCTTCTGCACACCCAGCGTCACATCCTTGACAACCTTGCGGCTGCCGTAGCTCTTCTGAAGCCCACGCGCCTCGAGGCGGCTGCCCGGAGCGCCTGCGCCCTCGCTCATGCCTGCGGTTTCGATCACTTCTTTGACTCTCCGCCAAGGGTGGTGGTGGCGCGCAACCCGGTGCCCGGCGCAGGGGCCGGGGCGGGCGCGGCGGCGGCCGGCTTTCCGCCGGCGGCGGGTGCCGCTGGAGCGGCCTTGGGGGTGAGGATCGCCTTGACACGACCACCCGGCTGGGTCGCAACGCCGGCATTGGGCGGCAGCGAGGACCCGTTGACGGTGAAGGTGTCGTTGCTCTGGTCGTAGACGATCAGCGGACCGCTGCTCTCGTCGTTGGGCGTCGCCCCGATCAGTCGGCGCATCACCGCGCGGCGGATGAACTTCACGTTGTCCGCACGGCTGTCGTATTCGATGACTTCGCCCTCGCCCTCGATCCACTCGTCGGGACCCGAGTCACGCTTCTGCTTGTAATAAGCCAGCTTGCCCGGCGCCGCGGTCACGACGCCGTACTGGTAGCCCTCGGGGTCCTGTCGGACGTCGATCTTGTCGCCACGGATGATGATCGTGCCCTTGGTCACCACCACGTTGCCCGTGAAGACGCTCGTCTGCTTCAGATCGTCGTAACGCATCGAATCCGCCTCGATGTTCATCGGCTTGGCGCGATCGGCCTTCTCGGCGTGCGCGCCCGATGCGAACCCGGCCAGCGCCAGGGCAACAAGCAGTCCACGACCGAGATGGCGAAGGGGGGAGGAAGGTGGCGAGATCATAGAGGCACGAAACTTGCTGCGCATTGTATGCGGCCGACGGATTCGGTCTCGCCGGGCGCCGACAAAAAAAGCCCGCCGAAGCGGGCTTCACGGACGGACGGGTGGTCGGACCACCCCGTTTGCTCAACCCTTGCGGGCTTCGCCGATGAGGAAATCGACGGCCTGCAGCGCACGGTCGAGCGAGCCGGCGGTATCGCCGTCCACGTACCAGCGGCCGGCCACGCCGAGCGCCGGAACCCCGGCGACCTGGTAGTCGCTGGTGAGCTGCGCGGCGCGCTTGGCCTTGCCGGAGACCGAGAAGGACTTGAACAGCTCGGCGAACTTCTTGGCATCCAGCCCCGGCTGCTTCTCGACCCAGGCGAGGATCGCCGCGTCGCCGGTCATCGGCACGCGCTCCTTGTGGATCGCGTTGAAGATCTTCTGCTGGTACTCGTCGACCTTGCCCATCGCTTCGAGCGTGTAGTACAGACGCTGCTTGGCTTCGGTGTCGTTGCCGACGAAGGGGACCGGAATCCGCTTGAAGTTGACGTACGGGGGCAGTTTCTTGACCCAGGCTTCGAGTTGCGGCTCGAAGGCCGCGCAGTGCGGGCAGTTGTACGAAAAGAATTCGACCACCTCGACCTTGCCGGCCGGCGTGTCGACCGGCGCGGGCTTGCCGAGCACGATGTAGTCGGTGCCGGCCTTGGGCGGGCGCTGCTGGGCGTGCGAGGGGGCCACGAGCGGAAGAAGGCCCAGCGAGGCGGCGGCCAGCGAAAAGTCACGACGTTTCATTAAGAGGTTCTCCTATCGGCTGAAAGAGCCCGCGCTCCGGAGTGGAGTTCCCCGAGGGCGCGAAGTAAAGATAAGTGAAAGTTCAGCGCTGGACGCGGACCAGGGCCGATTCGAGACCGCCGCTGTCGAGGCGCTCCTTGAGTTGATCGGCATCGTCCTTCTTGTTGAATGGGCCTGCGCGCACGCGATAGACGGTGCGGCCGGCCTGCTCGCGCTCGGTCACGCGGGCTTCGACGCCCATGAGCGACAGCTTGGCGCGCTGCGCCTCGGCGTCCTCGGACGTGCGGAATGCGCCAGCCTGCACGAAGTACATGAAGGGATCCGTACTGGCGCTCGAACTGCTGCTGCTCGCGCCGGAGCGCGCCCTGGCGAGGTCGCCCAGCGGATCGCTCGACGGCGTGGCATTGGCCTCGGCCGGAACTGGCGCGGTGCGTGCCGTGCGCGGCGGCGTGGTGGTGGTGGCCGGCGTATCGCTGCCGCGAGCGCCGGGCGCGACCACGACCGGAACGGGTGCGGATGGCGGATTGAGCGGACCGACGGTCGCAGGTTGCGTAGACGCTGCGGCCGTGGCGGGGGTCGGTGCCGGCGTCGCACCACGGGCCGGCGCAGCCGACTTGCCCGCGAGCGGCGCATTCGGATCCCAGTCGCGGTTCTTGCGTGCCTCGGCCTCGTCCTGCTCGGCGCCGCCGCGCTGCGTCTTGGTCATGAACGGGATCGGCACCTTGGTCACGTAGACCGCGATACCGAGCGCCACGCCGAGCCCGAGCACCAGGCCGATGATCAACCCGATGACGATGTTGCCGCTTTGTCTTTGTTTCATGGTGGAGGTGGAAATCACATCTTTCTCGGCGCGCTGACGCCGAGAACAGCGAGGCCATTGTGCAGCACCTGCGCAGTGGCGGCGACGAGCGCCAGGCGGGCCAGCTTCACGGGTTCCTCGTCGACCAGGATGCGCTCTGCGTCGTAGTAGCTGTGGTAGCTGGCTGCGAGCTCGCGCAGGTAGAAGGTGACGTCGTGCGGCGCGAAATCCTTCGCGGCCGCGGTCAGCATGGCCGGGTACTTGGCGAGCTGCAGCAGCAGCGCCTGGGAGGCCGGACTTTGCAAGGGCGAGAGATCCACGTTCTCGAGCGTTGCGACGTCGCCGCCCCAGGCGGCCAGCACGGAGCAGATGCGCGCATGGGCGTACTGCACGTAGTAGACGGGGTTGTCGTTGTTCTGCGCAAGCGCCAGGTCGATGTCGAAGGTGTATTCGGTATCGGGCTTGCGGCTCAGCAGGAAGAAGCGCACCGCATCGGTGCTGGTCCACTCGATCAGGTCGCGCAGCGTGACGTAGCTGCCGGCGCGCTTGCTGATCTTGACCTCTTCGCCGCCACGCATCACGCGCACCATGGTGTGCAGCACGTAGTCGGGATAGCCGGCCGGAATGCCGACGCCTGCCGCCTGCAGGCCGGCGCGCACGCGTGCGATCGTGCCGTGGTGGTCGGTGCCCTGGATGTTGACGACCTTGTGGAACCCCCGCTCCCACTTGGCGATGTGGTAGGCCACATCGGGCACGAAGTAGGTGTAGGTGCCGTCGCCCTTGCGCATGACGCGGTCCTTGTCGTCGCCGTACTCGGTCGACTTCAGCCACAGGGCGCCGTCCTGCTCGTAGGTCTTGCCGGCGTCGATCAGTTTCTGCACCGTCGCCTCGACGCGGCCGCTGGTGTAGAGGCTGGACTCGAGGTAGTAGTTGTCGAACTTGACCTGGAAGGCCTTCAGGTCCAGGTCCTGCTCGTGGCGCAGATAGGCGACGGCGAACTGGCGGATCGAATCGATGTCGTCGACGTCGCCGCTTGCCGTGTACTCGCGGTCGTCGGAACGGACGGTCTTCTTCGCCTTGAAGTCCTCGGCGATGTCGGCGATGTATTCGCCGTTGTAGGCCTGCTCGGGCCACTCGGCATCGCCCGGCTTGAAGCCCTTGGCGCGCAGTTGCGTGCTGTTTGCGAGCGTCTGGATCTGCACGCCCGCGTCGTTGTAATAGAACTCGCGCCAGACGCTGTCGCCCTGCGTCGCGAGCAGGTTGCAGATGGCGTCGCCGAGCGCGGCCTGGCGGCCGTGGCCGACGTGCAGCGGCCCGGTCGGATTGGCGGAGACGAACTCGACCAGCACGCGCTCGTCATGCGCCGGCTGCTTGCCGAAGTCGGCGCCGGCGGCCAGAACTTCGCGCACGACCTGCTGCTTGGCGGCGGTCTTCAGGCGGATGTTGAGGAAGCCCGGGCCGGCGATCTCGATGGCATCGACCCATTGGGCGAACGCCGGAGTCGCCTGCAATGCGGCACTGAGTTCTTCCGCCAGTTCACGCGGCTTGCGCTGGAGCGGCTTGGCGAGCTGCATGGCCGCCGTGCTTGCGAAGTCGCCATGCGCCGCGACCTTGGGCGACTCGAACGCGGCTTTGCTGCCGGCGCCGGGCGAGAGGGATTCGAGCGTGTTCGCGAGCGCCGCGAGCAGCTCCTGTTTGACCAATAGCATTCGCGAATTTTACCGGGGGCAAAACCGCCCGCCTCAACGATCGTCAATGAAGGTCATCCAACTGTGAAGGTCGGCCGTTAGGATGGTCAGCCCCGGGGCGGGGGAACACCTGTCACAACTTTCCTCAAGGACCACTCCATCATGAAAAAGCTCCTTTCCCTGCTGGCTCTGGGCGCCTCGCTCTCGTTCGGCGCCGCACACGCGCAATCCGCCTGTGACGCGCAAGCCGCGGACAAGAAGCTGAATGGCGCCGCCAAGACCAGTTTCGTCAAGAAGTGCGAGAAGGACTCCAAGGCTGCTGCGGCGTCGACCTGCGCTTCGAAGGCGATCGACAAGAACGGCAAGCCGCTGGCCGGTGCCGCAAAAAACAGCTTCATGAAGAAGTGCGAATCCGCGGGCTAGCTGGCTCGCCCCCAGGCTTGCTCACTTCGTGTAGCCGCCCACCCCCCTACCGGGGGCAACACCGGCGGCCCGGCGGAGCCGGTTCCGCGGTGTTTCATCAAAGGGCCTTGCTGCACGGGCTTGGCGACTGGCTATTTCAGGACGCCGAAGAGGTTGTTGTAGTCGTCGGTCCAGGGCTCCAGGCCTGCGATCTGGTTGATCTTTGAACTGGCCATTCGGATGGCGTCGCTGGTCAGCCGTGCGGGGTCGCGGGCGACCAGTACCCAGTCGGTGTTGCGCAGGGCCGGGTTGGTTGGCTCGTCGTGGACCAGTGCGACATGCAGGCCCTTGGCCAGTGCGATCTTCTCCACCACCGGCGCGAGTGCCAGAAATCTGTTGGTGACGTGGAAGGCGATGATGCCTTCCGGGCGCATGTGCCGCAGGTACACGTCCATCGCCTCGGACGTGATCAGGTGGATCGGCACCGAATCGCCCGAGAACGCATCGACGGCGAGCACGTCGAAGGCCTGCGATGGTTCGCGCTCCAGGGCCAGGCGGGCGTCGCCGAGCACGCGTTCGATGCGGGCCGGGCTGTCAGCGAGGAAGCTGAATTCGCCGTCGGCCAGCTCGAACACTTCCGGATTGATTTCGTAGACGCGGTAGACGTCACCCCGCCGTCCATAGGTGGCCAGCGTGCCGGCGCCCAGTCCGATGAGGCCGACATGTCGTGGCGCGGGCGGCGCCGCCGCGATGGCCAGTCCGATGCCCGAACTGGGCCCGTAGTAAGTGGTGGGTTCGCGACGACGATCAGGGGCGAGGTACTGCTCGCCATGCTTGACCGAGCCGTGGTACATCTGGCGTACGCGGTCCTTCGCGTCGCCGCGCAACATGTCGAGCGTGACCAGCGTGCCGTAGAAGTTGCGCTGCATGCGGCGCACACCCGTTGCGTCGCTTTCCACCTGCAGGACGAGGAACCACGCGCAGGCACCCGCCAGCGCAAGCGAGGCCGCCATGCCGACGCGCCGCTGCCGCCAGAGCACGGCCGCGATCAGCGCGCACAGCGTGAGGCCGACGCCGAGTTCGTAGTACGCGGGCAGCACATGCGGCGCGATCAGTCCGACGCTGACGCCGCCGAGCGCACCGCCCAGCGACAGCATCAGGTAGAAGCGCGTCAGGTAGGCACTGCCGGGCCGCAATTGCGCCATCTCGCCGTGCAGGAACATGCACAGCGCGAACAGGCCGAGGACGTAGATCGGCAGGGCCGTCCGCAGGTTGGAACCCAGGTTGTCCTGCAGCCCGAACGCGCACAGCGCCAGCATCACCGCCGCGAGCGGCACGAAGACCGCGCGGCGGTACCAGCGATCGCTCTCGAAGGTCAGCACGAAGCTCAGCAGGTAGACAGACAGCGGCAGCACCCAGAGGAAAGGGATGGCCGCGACGTTCTGCGTGATGTGGTTCGTGATCGCGAGCAACAGCCATGAGCCCAGCGCCGGCAGGGCGAGCCACATCAAGTGATTGGCGAGTCCCGGCCTTCTCGTCGGCGTCGGCGTCAACGGCGTCGCCTCGACGTTCGGCTTGCCGCCGTCAGGCGGCACGGGCGCAGCCCAGTACCGCGCCACGTACAGCGTGGTGATGGCGCACAGCACCACGAACACACCGTAGGCCAGCGACCAGCCCCAGGCCTGCTGCACCACCGTGCTGCGCGGCTCGATCAGCACCGGATAACTCAGCAGCGAAGCGAGCGACGCGAAGTTGGAGAGGGAGAAGTACCGGTACACCTGTGCGCCCCAGGGAGTCCGAGCGACCCACGACTGGACCAGCGGCCCCGTGGTCGACAACAGGAAGTACGGCAGGCCGATCGTGCCGAGCAGCAGTCCGAGAATCCACAGCGTGGGGTCTTCGGCGCCGGTCGGCTTCCAGCGCGCGCTGGTCACGATCGGAAGGAAGGCCAGGCTCAGCAGCAACAGCCCGACGTGCAACTTCGCTTGTGTCCGCGAACCGAGCCGGCGCGTGGTCCAGTCCGAGTACGCGTAACCCGCGAGCAGCACGACCTGGAAGAAGACCATGCAGATCGACCACACCGCCGCCGACCCGCCGAACCACGGCAGGATCTGCTTGGCAATCAGCGGCTGGACCAGGAAAAGCAGGAAGGCGCTGGTGAAGATGGTGCCGGCGAACAGTGCCTTGATGCTTGCCGGCCGCATGGGAGGCTAGCTCCTTGCGCCGAAGCCACGTGCCAGAAACACGGCGACGAGCGGGATCAAGGCAATGATGTGCGCCTGGATCATCACCAGCTTGCGCGTCTTGCGGATCTCGGCCTCGGCCGGCAGCGATCCGCTCGACCGCAGCGCCTTGCGCCAGCGAAAGTAGGTGAGCGTGGGAAAGATCGAGATCACGCCCACGATGATGAAGAGCGTGAGCTTCACGTGCAAGAGAGGATTCGTCCAGTACCAGGCCGTACCCTTGATGCCCCACCAGGTGCGTGCCACGCCCGTGGCGAGCACCGCGATCGCGGCGATGCCGTAGACCATGTCGACCTTCGCCAGCCGCTCGACCACCGCGGCGTTGAGCCATTCCACGCGGCACAGCGCGGCCTCGCTCGCGATGAAGACGACCATCGTGAGGATGGCCAGCAGGTGCAGGTAGGCAAGGATCGCTTCGAGCGTCATCGTGGGGTTTCCTTCGTTGTCGGGAGCGCAAGGATTGTGCCGCCCCAGAACTCCGGGCGTGCGTACTGCGCTTTCAGGAAATCGAGCCACAGGCGCACCCGCAAGGGCAGGTGCTTGCGCTGCGGGAAGACCGCGTAGATGCCGTTCGGCGGTGCGGCGAACTCGTCGAGCAGGGGCACCAGCAGGCCGGCGTCGATCTCGGCCTCGACCTCCCAGGTGCTGCGCCAGGCGATGCCGTGCCCGGCGAGGCACCAGTCGTGCAGCACCTGCCCGTCGGAGCAGTCGAGCGGACCGGTCGGCTTGAGGTGAATCACCTCGTGTTCGCCGTCGCCGGCCGGCACGCGAAAGGCCCAGCCACGAGTCTGCGAGGCGTCGCTCGACAGGCTGAGGCAGGCAAAGCGCGACAGTTCGCCCGGGTGGCGCGGCGCGCCGTGCCGGCGGACGAACTCGGGCGTCGCGACGCAGAGGCGCCGGTTGTCGGCAAGCCGCAGGCTCACCAGCGATGAATCGGGCAGATCGCCGACGCGCACCGCGCAGTCGAAGCTCTCGCCCGCCATGTCGACCAGCCGATCGCTCAGGTTCAGCGAGATCGTGACCTCCGGATGGAGTTCGTGAAAGCGCGGCACCAATGGCGCCACGTGCCGACGGCCGAAACCCGCCGGGGCGGTCACGCGCAGATGCCCGCTGGCCTTGACGCCGCCCGCGCTCACGCTGGCCTCCGCATTCGCAAGCTCGACCAGCAAGCGCTGGCAGTCCTCGAGGAAGGCGCTGCCCTCGTGCGTGAGCGAGAGCCGGCGCGTGGTGCGCAGCAGAAGCTTGACGCCCAGCCGCTCTTCGAGCGCGTCCAGCCGCCGGCCGATGATCGCCGGCGCCACGCCCTCCGCCTTGGCCGCCGCCGTGAGGCTGCCGCGCGTGGCGATCGCGACGAAGGATTCGAGTTGCTTCAGGCGGTCCATGGCCGGGGATTATGCGTAGCGCATTCTCGAAAACCGCGGTCGCCCTGGCTCAGTTCCGCTTCAAGGCCGGGGTGATGCCGCTGCTCGGCGCCTGACACTGACGGATGGCGGCATAGGCATTCCTACGGATGGCGGGCGGGCCGCGATCGGCCTACAAGGAGTGCGTCAGGACTGTCCGGAGCACCATCGTGAACCCACTTGCCTCCAGTCGCGTCACCTGCATGCTTCCCGTGAAGGATCTCGCCCGCGCGCGGCACTTCTATGAGGATTCACTGGGCTTGGAACCGCTCGGCGCCAAACCGGACGGCAAGTTCATCTACCACTGCGGCGGCACCGAGCTCGCGCTCTTCCCCAAGCCTGAAGGCACCAAGGCCGAACACACGGCGTTGAGTTTTCGTGTCGAGCACATCGGCGATGCCGTGAAGGCACTGGAACAACGCGGCGTGCGCTTCGCCGACTATGACCTGCCCGGGCTGAAGACCGTCGAGCACGTGTGCGTGCTCGGCTCCGAGAAGGCCGCGTGGTTCGAGGACACCGAGGGCAACATCCTCTGCCTGCACGAGGACCTCGCCTGAGCCTCAATCCCCGGTCACGGCCTGCTGCGCCTTGAGTTCGGCGATCTGCGCGTCGCTGTAGCCCACTTCCTTGAGCAGCGCATCCGTGTGTTCCCCGAGCAGCGGCGGCTGCAGGCGGATGCCCGGCCGTTCGCCGCCGAGCGTGAAAGGCATCAGCGGCACCTTCGACTGGCTGCCGTCGTTCATGCGGATCGGCGCGAGACCGCCGGTCGCGTTGAGGTGCGGGTCGTCGAACAGGTCCTGCGGCTTGGTGATGGGCGCGAAGGGCAGCTCGTTCTTCTCGAACACGGCGCTCAGTTCTGCTGCGCTGTGATCCGCGAGGTGCGAGCGCAGGATCGGCATCATCCATTCACGCGAGAGCACGCGGTCGTTGTTGGTCTTCAGGCGCGGATCGGCCAGCATCTCGTCCAGTCCGAAGGCCTTGCAGAAGACGGCCCACTGCCTGTCGCTGACGACGGCCAGGAAGATCTGCTCGCCGTCCTTGACGGTGAACACGTCGTACACGCCCCACGCGGAGATGCGGCTCGGCATCGGGTCGGCCGCCTTGCCGGTGGCCGCGAACTGCATCATGTGCTGCGCCACCAGGAAGATGTTGTTCTCGAACAGCGCCGACTGCACCTCGCAGCCCTTGCCGGTGAGTTCGCGCTGGCGCAGCGCCGCCATCGCACCGATGGCGCCGAACATGCCGCCCATGATGTCGTTGACGCTGGTGCCGGCACGCAGAGGATCGCCGGCACGGCCGGTCATGTAGGCCAGGCCGCCCATCATCTGCACCACTTCGTCGAGCGCGGTGCGGTGGTCGTACGGGCCGGGGAGGAAACCCTTGTGGCTCACGTAGATGAGGCGGGGGTTGAGCTTGTGCAGGCGGTCGTAGTCGAGCCCGAGCTTTTTCATCGTGCCGGGCTTGAAGTTCTCGCTCACGATGTCGGCGGTCGCGATCAGGCGCAGCGCGGCCTCGACGCCCTCGGGCTTCTTGAGGTCGAGCGCAATGCTCTTCTTGTTGCGGTTGAAGGTGGGGAAGAAGCCGGCGCCGGAGCCCAGCAGCCGCCGCGTGTTGTCGCCTTCGATGGGCTCGACCTTGATGACCTCGGCGCCCAGGTCCGCGAGCAGCATGCCGCAGGTTGGGCCCATGACCATGTGGGTGAACTCGACGACGCGGATCCCCGCGTAAGGCAATGGTGCGGAGTCAGACATGTGCGTTTTCCTGCGCGAAGCCCTTGGGCAGCCCGGCCTCGGGCGTCATGCCGTAGACGGGTTCGCCCGGCAGGCCGGCAATGAGCGGCGCGCGGGCCGCGATGAGTTGGTTGATGTCGATACCGGTGCAAACACCCATGGCCTCGAACATGAAGACGAGATCTTCGGTGACAACGTTGCCCGACGCGCCCGGCGCATACGGACAGCCGCCCAGGCCGCCCAGCGACGAATCGAAGGTGCGAACGCCTTCTTCGTAGGCAGCCAGGCAGTTGGCAAGTCCGAGCCCGCGGGTGTTGTGCATGTGGGCGGCACCCGCCTTGTCGCCAAGTTCCGCGCGCAGCCGCCTGAAGAGACGATGGACCTGCGCCGGATTGGCATAGCCCACCGTGTCCGACAGGCCTGACTCGTCGGCGCCCGCGGCCACGCATTGCACCGCGAGGCGGATGACCTCGTCCTCGGGCACATCGCCTTGCATGGTGCAGCCGAAGGCCGTGGAGATGCCGGCTTCGAGCTTGATGTGCGGCGCAATCTCGCGGCGCAGGTCGGAGATGGCGCGGACCTCCTCGACCATCTCCTCGCGCGTCTTGCGGACGTTGGCGAGCGAATGTGCCACGCTCGCGGACACCGGCATCGTCAGCTTTTGCACGCCCGCTGCGATCGCGGCTTCGGCGCCTCTGCGGTTGGGCACCAGCGCCATCACGGTCAGCCCCGGCAGCGTGATGGCATGGCGAACCACCTCGGCAGCGTCCGCCATCTGCGGCAGCAGCCTGGCAGGCACGAAGGAAGCGACCTCGATCTCGCGGAGGCCGGCCTTGTGGAGCGCGTCGATCCAGCGCAGCTTGTCGGCCGTGGGCATGGTCGCCTTCACCGACTGCAGGCCGTCGCGCGGGCCGACCTCGCTGATGAGGACTTCTGGGGTTGTCATGGGAATCGACTCCTGGAGCGGCGGCGTTTGACAGTTCTATCTTATAGAACTACATTCCGTAAAACAGAATTAGACTGGCGCGCGCCCTCCCTGTCAAGTCCAGCCCATGCCACGCAAAGCCCAAACCGAATCGGTGTCCGACCTGAATGCAGCGCCCGGTGGCGCTGCCGCGGTCGATCGCGCACTGAGTCTCCTCTCCGCTTTCCAGGCCGGTGACGATGCGCTGACGCTGGCGCAGTTTGCCGAGCGCACGCAGCTCTACAAGAGCACGGTGCTGCGCCTGCTCGCCTCGCTCGAACACGCGCGCCTGATCCGCCGGCAGGATGATGGCCGCTACACCCTCGGCACGGAAATCGCCCGGCTGCATGCGCTCTACGCCGCGTCGTTCTCGCTCGACGCCATCGTGATGCCGGTGCTGCGCGATCTCGTGGTCGCCACCGGAGAAAGCGCCGCGTACCACGTGCGCCAGCAACAGGGTGACGCGTGGGCACGACTGTGCCTCTATCGCGTCGACTCGCCGCACCTGGTGCGCGACCACGTGCGCGCCGGTGACCTGCTGCCGGCCGACCGCGGTGCCGGCGCGCGCATCCTGATCGCTTTCGGGCCGGACAGCGAACGCCCGCGCGGTGCGAAGGAGCGCAAGTTCTATGCTGAGATCCGCGCCCAAGGCTACTGTGCATTGGTCGGCGACCGCACCGCCGAACTCGCCGGCATCTCCGCACCGGTGTTCCATGCCGACGGCACCTTGGCTGCGGCCGTCACGCTGACCATGCCGACGCACCGCTACGACAAGCACTACATCAAGCCGGTGCAGGCGGCGGCGCGGCGGCTCAGCGGTTGGGTCTAGCGGACTCGGCGCGCGTTATTCGTCGCGCTGGACACTGCATTGTCGATCCCGCAAATTCGCGTCTCGCCAGCGGTACGGGGCAGCGAAAGTTGACCTCTTCCGTGCGGCACGGCTTGAACGATTTCAACGAGGCAGTGACTCAGGGAGTTGCACATGAAACGCCCCATCGACATGTCATTTGATGTGATTCACCTCATCGATCGCAGCGAGCCTGAAGAGCGGGCCATCATGGCGGTCCGGCGCGACGACCTCGACGCGTTGCTTGCCGCGAACAAGGCCGCCGGCGAGCGCCTGCAGGCCATGGTCCGGCAACAGCGCGAGCTTCTCGGCGAAGCCCTTCAGCGCATGAAGGAGTCCGGGATCATCCCGGAGGGTGACCGCGACACCACCGCCGACCTCGCGCGCAAGATCTGGAACGAGGCGTCCATCGAGCTGAAGGCCTACACGGAGCGGGCGTTCAGCGCACAGATCGACGCCATGGTCGGCATCGGCAAGCGCGCGGGCGAGCGTGTCTTCGAGATCCGCAACCTCATCAAGGCACAACGGATAACGGATTCGCGCCCATGACTGACAACAATCCCAAGGGCATGCGGTCCGCCTTTCCCAAGGACCTGGCGTGGGACATCTTCACGCTCGATTGCATGCTGGCCACGATCGTGGCCATGGCGCTCGCTGCACTGGCCAGCCTGAGCGACGACATCTCGCAGCGGCTTGCCGACTCCGAACGCTGGATCTGGGTGACCGCGGCGACGCTGGGCATCGTCGCGCTCGTCTGCCTGCTGCGCCTCGCACTCACCGACGACGAGTTCTCGCCACTGAACGCGTGGGACGACTGACCGTCCGCCGCTTCCGGCCCGCCTGCCGGTAGGCGGCGGAACTGGCGCCGCCGTTGAACGCAAACACCGACCGCTATGGCCCAATGGGGCCTGTGCCCATTGGTCGGTCGTCATGGCGCTCGAGCCTTCGATTACCTTCAATTTGGTCACTGATCATTCACATTTTCGGCTCTTACTCGCCAGCCAGGTATCGAATAAAGTCCTCGGCTGCACCCTCTCAAGGAGAAAGAACCATGACCGCCCGCACCACCGTTCACGGCCTCCAGGTCGCCGACGAACTCCACCGCTTCATCGAGGACAAGGTCCTGCCCGCCACCGGCGTTGCCAGCGACACCTTCTGGAAGGGCTTCGACGCCATCGTCAGCGAGTTCGCGCCGAAAAACATCACCCTGCTCGCCGAGCGCGACCGCCTGCAGGGCGAGATGGACAAGTGGCACAAGGCGCACCCCGGCCCGATCGCCGACATGCCGGCCTATCGCGCCTTCCTGGAATCGATCGGCTACCTGTTGCCGCAGCCGAAGGACGTGCAGACCACCACGTCCAATGTCGACGCCGAACTCGCCCTGCAGGCCGGCCCGCAACTGGTGGTTCCCATCCTCAACGCGCGCTACGCGCTCAATGCGGCAAACGCACGCTGGGGCTCGCTGTACGACGCGCTCTACGGCACCGACGCGATCCCCGAAACCAGCGGCGCGGACAAGGGCAAGGGCTACAACCCGGTGCGCGGCGCGAAGGTGATCGCGTTCGCGCGCAACGTGCTCGACCAGGCCGCTCCGCTGGAGAACGGCTCGCACAAGAACGCGACCGGCTACAAGGTCGAACACGGCAAGCTGGTGATCGCGCTGCAGAGCAGCAGCACGGAGCTCAAGGATCCGTCGCAGTTCATCGGCTACCAGGGCGATGCAGCGGCGCCGAAGTCGGTGCTGCTCAAGCACAACGGCATCCACCTCGACATCCAGATCGATCGCAGCACCGCCATCGGCAAGAGCGATGCGGCCGGCGTCAGCGACGTCGTGCTCGAAGCGGCGCTTTCGACCATCCTCGACCTCGAGGACTCGGTCGCCGTGGTCGACGCCGAAGACAAGGTGCTCGCCTATTCGAACTGGCTGGGCATCCTGCAGGGCACGCTGACCGAGGAAGTCGTCAAGGGCGGCAAGACCTTCACCCGCGGTCTCAACCCCGACCGCGAATACACCGGCGCCGACGGCAAGCCGGTCAAGCTGCATGGCCGCTCGCTGATGTTCGTGCGCAATGTCGGCCACCTGATGACCAATCCGGCCATCCTGTACGCGGGCGGCAAGGAGATTCCGGAAGGGATCATGGACGCGGTGATCACCACGACCATCGCCACCGTCGACCTGAAGCGCAAGGGCAACTCGCGCACCGGCAGCGTCTACATCGTCAAGCCGAAGATGCACGGCCCCGCCGAAGTCGCGTTTGCGAGCGCACTGTTCGGCCGTGTCGAGGAACTGCTCGGCCTGCCCGCCAACACCGTCAAGCTCGGCATCATGGACGAGGAACGCCGCACCAGTGTGAACCTCAAGGCCTGCATCGCCGAAGCCGCCGCGCGCGTGGCCTTCATCAACACCGGCTTCCTGGACCGTACCGGCGACGAGATGCACACCGCGATGTACGCCGGTGCGATGCTGCGCAAGGGCGACATGAAGACGACGCCGTGGATCCAGGCGTACGAGAAGAACAACGTGCTGGTCGGCCTCTCGTGCGGCCTGCGCGGCAAGGCGCAGATCGGCAAGGGCATGTGGGCCATGCCCGACCTGATGGCCGCGATGCTCGAACAGAAGATCGCCCATCCCAAGGCCGGCGCGAACACCGCCTGGGTGCCTTCGCCCACCGCCGCGACGCTGCATGCGCTGCACTATCACCAGGTGAGCGTGGCCGATGTGCAGAAGCAGTTGGAGAAAATCGACGCCAACGCCGAGCGCGACAACATCCTGAACGACCTGCTCAAGGTGCCGGTCACGGCGCACGTGAACTGGACCGACGCCGAGCGCCAGCAGGAGCTGGACAACAACGTGCAGGGCATCCTGGGCTACGTGGTGCGCTGGATCGACCAGGGCGTCGGCTGCTCGAAGGTGCCGGACATCCACGACATCGGGCTGATGGAAGACCGCGCGACGCTGCGCATCTCGAGCCAGCACATCGCCAACTGGCTGCTGCATGGCGTCGTGACGAAGGAGCAGGTCGACGCGACCTTCCAGCGCATGGCCGCCGTCGTGGACCAGCAGAATGCCGGCGATTCGCTCTACCGGAACATGGCGGGCAACTTCGACACTTCGGCCGCATACAAGGCGGCGCAGGACCTGGTCTTCAAGGGCATCGAGCAGCCGAGCGGCTACACCGAGCCATTGCTGCACGCATGGCGGCTGAAGGTGAAGGCAGCGGGCTGATCCGCCAGGAGCCGGGCGGGATCAAGCGCGAATCAGATCCCTCGCCCCGGCAGGGTCGGCGGCAAAGCCGGGGAAGACCTCTCCCAGGCGCGCGTCGGGCAGGCGCAGATGCCGCTCGGCCACTGCCGCCAGCACCTGCCTGAAATCGGTGGTCACGGCCAGGTCGCGACCTTCATGCAGGGCGCTGGCGTCCAGACCGGGCCAGCGGCCGTGGACCTTGCCACCGGCCACCTTGCCGCCGAGCAGCCACATCGCGTTGCCGTGTCCATGGTCGGTGCCGCCGTTGCCGTTCTGGTGAACGGTGCGGCCGAACTCGGACATGACGACGACCACGGTGTCGCTCCATACGGGTCCGAGCCGGGTGCTCAGCACCTGCAGTCCCCTCCCCAGCGGCCCGAGGCGATTGGCGAGTTGCCCTGTCGCGGCGCCCTGGTTGGCATGGGTGTCCCATCCGCCCAGGGCCACGAAGGCGAGTTGCACGCGATGGTCGTTGCGCATCAGCGCAGCCAGGCGCGTTGCATCGTCCGGGAAGCCGTTGGGCAGCGGCGCGCCGTTGTTGGCAGCCTGCATCTCGCGGTCCAGGCTGTCCTTGTTGATCGAAACCATCACTTCCTGGTGCGCCTTGCGGGATTCCTGGTAGGCACGCGACAGGGCATCGTCGCCGGCATAGAGCTGGCCGAAGGCGCTGGCGATCTGCGGGCGGTCGAGCAGCGTCGGCTTGCCCGCCGCCGCACCGAGCGGGACATTCGCGACCGTGTTGCGGCCCGCGTAGATGCGCGGCAACACCGGGCCCATGCTGATGGCGCGCGTGGCAGCGGCCGGGCCATCGGTCTCGTCCGGCAACGTGCCCAGGAGGCGGTTGAGCCAGCCGTCTGCGGTCGACTTCCGTCCCGGTGTGCCGGACTCCATGTAGTCCTGGGCGTCGAAATGCGAGCGCGTGGCATCCGGCGATCCCGATGCCTGCACGAAGCCGAGTTGGCCGGCCTGCCAGAGCGGCATCAAGGGCGCCAGCGCCGGGTGCAGGCCGAAGCGGCCGTCGAGGTCCAGCACACCGCCATCGGCGCCGGGACGTGGCAGCGCGATGGAAGAGCGCGCGCGGTAATAGCCATCGTCCGCATACGGCACGACCACGCTCAGGCCATCGACCGCGCCGCGCAGAAAGACCACGACCAGTCGGGGCGGCGATGGGCCGCGGACGTCTCCCACGGCCGCCATGGCGGATCGACCGACAGGCAGCAGCACAGCCCCCGACTGCACAGCGAGCTTCAGCAAATCGCGACGCAACATGGTGGACTCCTGCAATCAGTGGCGCATGAAATCGGGGCTGCCCAATACAAGGGCCGCGCGCAATTCTGGTGTGACATCAGCCATGGCGGCCCGCGTCTTCACGGAAACGCCGCTGCCGAGCGTGGCCAGCAGCGCATCCGCGTCGACGGGCCCTGACGGCGCATTGGGCAGGCGACCCGCCGCGAGCGCCGTCGCGAATCCGATGCGGCGGGTGATGGCGTCCGGGTTGAGCCAGGCCTCTTCGGTGTTCTTGTAGCCGTCCGGTGTCTGGCATCCATAAAGTGGCATGCCCAATTGCCGCAGCGTGCCAAGGAAGGGCTGCACGTTGTCGAACGAGACGTTCGTGGCGCGCACGGCGGAGATCACGTACTCGTAGGGCGTCTTGAACTTGGCGTCTCGAACGGCCGGACTCCGGAATTCGGGGCTGTCGAACAGCACCTTGAGGACCGCACGGATGTCGCCGCCGGTCTGCAGGTACCGCTTGCCGAGGCGATCCACCAGCGCGGGCGGCGGCCGGTCGCTCACGAAATACTGCGCCAGCTGGAAGCTGATGTGACGCGCCGTCGCCGGATGCGTCGCCAACATGTCCAGCGCCCGCTCTCCTTCGGCCTGCCCCCCGTTGCCGAAGCGCTGGCCGAGCCAGAGTTTGTCGCCGCCGTCGTGCCGGCGCGCGTCGAAGTAGAAAACGGACGCGCCGGTGGTGAGTCGCGCATTGAAGGTCCAGCCGGTGAGGATCCGGGCCAGCTCCGTCACGTCCTTCTGGGTGTAGCCGCCATCCACGCCGAGCGTGTGCAGTTCCATCAACTCGCGGGCGTAGTTCTCGTTCAGCCCGGTGGCCCTGGCCGCGGGGCCGGCCAAGCCCGTTGGCTGGTAGCCCGGTGCCGCGGATTGCCAGTTGTCCAGGTAGAACAGCATGGCGGGATGGTGCGCCGTGGCGCCCAGCAGGTCACGGAAGCGCCCGAGCGCATACGGACGGATGGCTTCGCGCTCGTAGTTCTCGACCAACACGCGATCGAGGCCCTTGCCCACGAAGACGTTGAAGTGGTTGAACCAGAAGTCCACCATCCGCTCTTCCAACTGCCGCGGACTCCGGGCGGCATTCCACAGGCGCGCTTCGCCGGCCTCGATGCCGACCTGCCGATAAAAGTCGCGCCGCATCGCCTTGCCGTCTTCGCTGTCGTTCTTGGCGGCTTGCGCGGCCTCGCGGAACTTGGTGATCAGCTCGCGCTGCGACGCGGACGTCGATGACAGGGAGGCGAGTTGTTCCGCCAAGTCGCGTGGCAGGGGAAGGCGCTCGGGATGCAATTGCTCGTCGACATAGCGATCGAGCCCGAGACGCATCACGCGGCCGACCTCGCCGGGCCCGGGACCATAAGCGAGGCGATTCAGCGCATGGATCGCTTCGGCCTCCGATGCCGGCTGCGCCTGGGCCGGCGCGATGGCGACGATGACCCACAGGAGCGCTGCGGCGGCGACTTTGACATGCGACATCGGACGGTTCGGCATGGGGGCTCCTGGCTGAAGACGCGCGCGGCCCGAAGGCATCGCAGACGCCATAACGGCCGGGAGCGAATACCGGTAGACCTGCCGATGCCGCCTGCCAGGTAAAGCAGCGAGTCCGGCTGACCTCGGCGGTCAGTCTTGCCCGGAACGCCTCAAGGTGCGCGCAACCTCGGCCGGGTCCATGCCGTACATCTCGGCGAACTCCGCCACGGTGCGCCCGCTGGCCTCGAAGGCCCGCTGCAGCGCCTCGCGTTTCGCGGTCCGCGCGCCCACTTCGGCGAAGGCCTCGTCGAGCACGGCCGTCGTCGCCTCGTCCTGGGTGCGAACGGCCAGCACATATTCCTCGCGCGTCAGGCCCGAGGCTTCGATCGCCTCGACCAGCCGTGCGCGCAGCATGGGCCGCAAGTCTTCGGCCGTGCGCGACTGCCGCCGCTTGAACACTTCGAGGATGGCGTGGTGGACATGCTCGGGGGAAACATCCTCCACCGGCACGCCGTTCAGGTCATGCCGCTTTTCGCCGGCGGCGACAGCTTCGAGGTAGCGCGTGGAACGGGCGTGCAGACCCAGCGCGATCTTGAGGTCTTCCTTCTTGAACTCGTCCGGATGCAGGGCCAGCAGTTCCTGGTACACGCCCAGCTTGAGCGGCAGGAAGCGCGCGCCGAACATCTTCGGATAGAGCTCGAAAAGCTTCTCGAGCGCGGGATGGACCTTGCGTGCGCGCGGCTGCGGCGCCGCTTTCGGCTTGGCGGTCGTGGCGTTCTGCCGCCCGGGGCGGCCGCCTTTCCTGGCGGCGGTTGGCGCGGAAGCGGTGTCGGTTGTCGGAGTCATCGAGATGTGTTGTCTGCGGAATCGGGTCGCCAGCGGGCGAATGCGTTGCCCCGACTGTAATGCGGTCGCTCAGCCCCTTCGCGCCGCCTCGGCTTCGGCCCGCAGCCAGCGCACGAAGTCCTGCGCATCGGCATTTCCGGCCGCACGGCGCGACGTCTCGATGAAATAGCCGCGGCGCGATGCGGCGCCCTCGCTGAAAGGCGCGACCAGCTGCCCGGTCTGGACCAGTTCGCGCAGCAGCGGCAGGCGGCCGATGACGACCCCCTGGCCGGCAACCGCGGCGGCGACGGCATCCGCGTACTGGGTGAAGCGCATGGTGTTCTTCATGCGCAGGTCGGCCAGGCCCATCACCTCGAGCCAGGGCTCCCAGTCGGCGGTGGGTGCCTCCGCGTGGTTGGGCATGTCGACCGTGAGCAGGGTCTGTTCCACAAGATCGCCCGGCACGTGCAGCGCGGCGGCGACGCGCGGGGCGCACAGCGGCATGACGGACTCTTCGAACAGCGTTGGTCCGGTACCTCGCGTGATCGGCACGAAGCGCACGGCCACATCGAGGCGGCTGCGTTCCAGATCCAGCACGTCGAGCGTCGCGGACATGCGCACGTCGACCAGCGGGTGGTCCGCCGTGAAACGGGCCAGGCGGGGGATGAGCCACAGCGAGGCAAATCCCGGCGTGGTGGTGATGGCGACCTGGCGCAGCACCGGTACCGCCCGGACTCGCGCGGTGGCGTCGCGCAGCCGCTCGAGGCTCTCGACCACCGCGCGCTGGAGCACGCGCCCGGCCTCGGTCAGCGCCAGCGCCCGGTGGCGGCGCTCGAACAGCAGCACGCCAAGGCTGCCTTCGAGCTGCTGGATCTGCCGGCTCACCGCCGATTGCGTGAGAAACACCTCCACGGCCGCCTGCGTGAAGCTGAGCGTGCGCGCGGCCGCCTCGAAGCTGCGCAAAAGCTCCAAAGGGGGCAGTTCGACCGCCGGTGCCGGCGCCTTCGCATTCTCTGGATGCATGCAACGAGTTCCGAATGACCGTATGACATGGACAGTTCAGCTCACTATATTCATTCTCATGACGAATGCCAAGGAGCCCTCGATGAACACCCGCCCTCAGCGCCTCAGTCTCAGCATGCCGAAGAAGGCCATCTTCACCTTGCCCGATGCCCACGACGTGGACATCGAATGCCAGAGCGGCTCGTTGTGGATCACGCTCGACCACGACCGGCGCGACATCGTCCTGGAGCAGGGCCAGCGCTTTCGCAGCGACACCCACCGGCGCGTGCTGGTGGCGGCGCTGGAACCCTCTTGCGTGCGTTTCACCGCCGAACGCCTCACGGTGGCGGCGGAGCGGGCGCGGCCTGAACGCTCGACGTCGCCTTGGCGACTGTGGTCCCACGGGATGTCCCCGGCTTGACCCGGGCGCCCGGGCGTTGAACCATCGACGCTCGTGGCCATGGATGCGCGGGTCTCGGCGCCGTCGTGAATCGACGGCGCTTTGCCGTTTGCGCCGGGCCCTCATCTCACGGACGAAGGACATTCCATGGCAGAGGCATACATCGTGGCCGCCGCGCGCACCGCGGGCGGCCGTCGCGGCGGCAAGCTCGCGGGCTGGCATCCGGTCGACCTGGCGGCGCAGGTCATCGACGCACTGGTGACACGCAGCGGCATCGATCCGGCCGCAGTCGAGGACGTGATCCTCGGCTGCGTCAGCCAGGTCGGCGAACAGGCGACCAACGTGGCGCGCAATGCGGTGCTGGCGTCGAAGCTGCCGGAGTCGGTGCCGGGCACATCGGTCGATCGCCAGTGCGGCTCGTCGCAGCAGGCGCTGCATTTCGCGGCGCAGGCCGTGATGTCGGGCAGCATGGACGCGGTGATCGCCGCCGGCGTCGAGAGCATGACGCGCGTGCCCATGTTCACGCCCAACGCGCTGCCCGCCAAGGCGGGTCTCGGCACGTACATGAGCCCCGCGATGCAGCGGCGCTATCCCGGCGTGGAGTTCAGCCAGTTCACCGGCGCCGAGATGATCGCGAAGAACTACGGCCTCACGAAGGACGCGCTCGACCGCTACGCCTTCGAAAGCCACCGGCGCGCCATCGCCGCCACCCGCGAAGGCGCGTTCAAGGACGAGATCGTGCCGGTGGAGATTCGCTTGGCCGATGGCTCGGCCAGCGGCGAGATGCACACCGTCGACGAAGGCATCCGCTTCGAAGCGACGCTCGAAGGCATCGCAGGCGTCAAGCTGATCGCCGAGGGCGGACGCTGCACTGCGGCCACCGCCAGCCAGATCTGCGATGGCGCCAGCGGCGTGCTGGTCGTCAACGAACGCGGCCTGAAGGCGCTGGGCGTGAAGCCGCTCGCGCGCATCCACCACATGAGCGTGATGGGGCACGACCCGGTGATCATGCTGGAGGCACCGATCCCGGCGACGGCGCGCGCCCTCCAGAAGGCAGGCTTGAAGATCGAGGACATCGACCTGTACGAAGTCAACGAAGCCTTCGCGCCCGTGCCGCTGGCGTGGCTGCAGAAGTTGGGCGCCGACCCCGCTCGTCTCAACGTGAACGGCGGCGCCATTGCGCTGGGGCATCCTCTGGGCGCCTCCGGCACAAAGCTCATGACCACGCTGGTCAATGCGCTCGGACAACGCGGCAAGCGCTACGGCCTGCAGACCATGTGTGAAGGCGGTGGCATGGCGAACGTGACCATCGTCGAAAGACTTTGAGATGAGCACCGTTCTCTACGAACTGAACGACAGCGTTGCGACGATCACGCTCAACCTGCCGGCCAAGCTCAACCCGATCGCGCTGGAATTGCAAGCCGAGTTGCGCGATGCATTCGCCCGCGTGCGCAACGACCACGACGTCCGCGCCGTTGTGCTCACCGGCGCCGGCAAGGCCTTCTGCGTGGGCGCCGACCTCGGCGCCATGCGCGAGCCCGAAGAGGGGAAATCCCTCGGCGACCAGACGGCCGACTGGATGCAGTCGATGAGCAACCCGCTGATCGAGGAACTGCGGGCGATGCCCGTGCCGGTGGTCTGTGCGGTCAACGGCCCTGCGGCCGGGGCGGGCGTGGGACTGGCCTTGGCGTGCGACATCGTCATCGCGGCGCGCAGCGCGTATTTCTACCTGCCCTTCCTGCCGAAGCTGGGGATCGTGCCCGACCTCGGATGCACCTGGTTCATCCCTCGGCGCGTGGGGCCCGCGCGCGCGCTGGGCATGGCCTTGCTCGACGAAAAGCTCGGCGCGGAAACGGCGGAGCAGTGGGGCCTGATCTGGGCCTGCATCGACGATCAACTCCTGCTGCTCGAAGCGTCGAACATCGCGCAACGGCTGGCGCAACTGCCCGTGCACGCCGTGATCGAGGCACGCAAGGCCCTGGAGGTGTCGGAGCGGCACTCCCTGCCAGACCAGCTTCACTACGAGAGCGAGCGCCAGCGCGAGCTGATCGAACAACCGACCTTTGCAGAAGGTGTGATGGCCTTTCTGCAGAAGCGCGCACCGGTATTTCCCAAGCGCTGAAACCATGATCGAACGCACCCTTTTCACGCCCGACCACGAGGCCTTCCGCGACAGCTTCCGCCGCTTCATGGACAAGGAGATCGCACCTTTCCATGACGCGTGGGAGGAACAAGGCTATGTCGACCGCAAGGTCTGGGACAAGGCCGGCGAGAACGGCTTTCTCTGCATGGCACTGCCCGAGGAATACGGCGGCTCCGGCGCCGACCTGCTCTATTCGGTGATCCAGTTCGAGGAACTCTGGATTCGCGGCTTCACGGGGATCGGCTACGCGCTGCACAGCGAGATCGTCGCGCCGTACATCCTGCGCTATGGCACGGAGGAACAGAAGAAGCGCTACCTGCCCAAGCTTGCGAGCGGCGAAATGATCGGCGCCATTGCGATGAGCGAGCCCGCCGCAGGCAGCGACCTGCAGGGCGTGCGCACGACCGCCCTGAAGCAGCCCGACGGCAGCTACCTGATGAACGGCAGCAAGACCTTCATCACCAACGGCTGGCACGCCGACCTAGTCATCGTGGTCGCCAAGACCGACCCGGCGGGCGGCGCCAAGGGCACCAGCCTGTTCCTCGTCGAGCGCGGCATGCCGGGCTTCGAGAAGGGCAAGCGCCTGAAGAAGCTCGGCCTCAAGGCGCAGGACACCTCGGAACTGTTCTTCAACGACGTCCGGTTGCCGGCCGACGCGCTGCTCGGCGGGGCGGCGCAGGAGAACCGCGGCTTCGTCTGCCTGATGGAACAGTTGCCTTGGGAGCGCCTGCAGATCGCGATCAGCGCGGTGGCGGCGTCGCAGGCCGCCATCGACCAGACCGTGGCCTACGTGAAGGACCGCAAGGTCTTCGGCCAGACCGTCGGCGCCTACCAGAACACGCGCTACACGCTGGCCGAATTGCAGACCGAGGTGCAGGTGGCGCAGGTCTTCGTCGACAAGTGCATCGAACTGCTGATGCAGGAAAAGCTCGACACCGCGACCGCCAGCATGGCCAAGTACTGGACCACCGACCTGCAGTGCAAGGTGATGGACGAGTGCGTGCAATTGCACGGCGGCTACGGCTTCATGTGGGAGTACCCGATCACGCGCGCCTATGCCGACGCGCGCGTGCAGCGCATCTATGGCGGCACGAACGAGATCATGAAAGAGGTGATCACGCGCTCGATGGGCCTGCCCGGGCGCTGAAGGAGGCACTGGCATCCGGCGGAGGGCTGCGGGAGAATGCCGCATGCCCACCCTCAACGCCTTCTACGCCCAGTCCGGCGGCGTCACCTCCGTGATCAACGCCTCGGCCTGCGGCGTGATCGAGACAGCGCGCCGGCATCCCGATCGCATCGGCAATGTCTATGCCGGCCGCAACGGCATCATCGGTGCCCTGACCGAGGACCTGATCGACACGGGCCGCGAGTCGGCCGAGGCGATCGCGGCCCTGCGATCGACGCCGTCGGGTGCTTTCGGATCGTGCCGCTACAAGCTCAAGTCGCTCGAGAAGAACCGGCGTGAATACGAGCGCTTGATCGAAGTCTTCAAGGCGCACGGCATCGGTTATTTCTTCTACAACGGCGGCGGCGACTCGGCGGACACCTGCTTCAAGGTCAGCCAGTTGTCGCAGTCGATGGGCTATCCGCTGCAGGCCATCCACGTGCCGAAGACCATCGACAACGACCTGCCGCTGACGGACTGCTGCCCCGGCTTCGGGTCGGTCGCCAAGTACGTGGCGGTGTCCACGCTCGAAGCCTCGCTGGATGTGCGCTCCATGGCGGCGACGTCGACCAAGGTGTTCGTGATCGAGGTGATGGGACGCCATGCAGGGTGGATCGCGGCAGCCGGTGGATTGGCGGCGGACCATGGCATTCCGGTCGTGATCCTGTTCCCCGAAATCCCCTTCGACCAACCCGCGTTCCTCGCGCGCGTCGATGCGCTCGTGAAGTACCACGGCTACTGCACGGTGGTGGTGTCCGAGGGTTGTCATCACCCGGACGGCACATTCCTGGCGGAGCAGGGCACCAAGGACGCCTTCGGCCATGCCCAGCTCGGCGGCGCGGCACCGGTGGTGGCGCAGATGGTGAAGGAGGCGCTGGGGCACAAGTTCCATTGGGCGGTTGCCGATTACCTTCAGCGTTCGGCGCGGCACATCGCGTCGGCGACGGACGTGCGCCAGGCCTACGAACTCGGTCGGCGCGCGGTCGAACTGGCACTCGAAGGCAAGAATTCGGTAATGCCGACCATCGATCGAACGTCCGACGAGCCGTACGCGTACAGCATCGGCATGGCGCCGCTCGATGCGGTCGCCAATGCCGAGAAGTTCATGCCGCGCGACTTCATTTCCGACGATGGCTACGGCATCACCGAGAAGTGCCGGCGCTATCTGCTGCCGCTCATCCAGGGCGAGGACTATCCGACCTACCGCGACGGGCTGCCGGTCTATGTCACGCTGCAGAACGCCGCGGTCGAAAAGAAGTTGCCGGCGTTCGAGGTCGCGTGATGGGCGAATCGGCGGGGCCCGATCCTTCTCGTTGCCCCCTGTGCGGCGAGGCGAACCGGTGCGCGATGGAGGTCGCGCGCGAGACCGGCCAGGCGCAGCCCCCCTGCTGGTGCATGGACGCCGACTTCAGCACCGACTTGCTCGCCCGCGTGCCGGCCGAGAAGCGTCGCCTCGCCTGCATCTGCGCACGATGTGCCGCGCTGGCGGTGACTCAGGGCTGAACATCCGCAGCCGGCTCGGGCTCCACGTCCGCCGACGAGGCAATGTCGTTCTGCGACACCATGACGGGCAGCCCGCCACGCGCGCGCTGCTCGGTGATCACTTCGTGGATGAACTGCAGCTTGCCGACGGCCGCGCGCGGCAGCACGAAGGGGTAGTAATCGGGCTGGCCCATGCTGCGCGACAACTCGTTGAGCACATTGGTGAGCCGGATCCAGCCGTTGAGGAAGTCGAGGAACTTGCCTGCGTTGGGGTCCTCCGGCTGCCAGAGATCGGCCAGCTCGAACAGATCGCTCGTGAGTTCGACGTTCTGCGCGTCGACGCCAAAGCTCATCGCGGTGTCCGCGGTGTCGGCCATGTGCAGGTAGTGTGCCCAGGTCTCGGCCCAGTCTTCCCAGGGGTGCGAACTGGCGTAGCTGGTCACATAGCGGTTGGCCCAGTCGGGGGGAGGGCCGTTGTCGTAGTGGTTGCGCAAGGCCGTGGCGTAGTCGGCCCGTTCGTCGCCGAAGAGGTCTCGGAAGCTGTCGATCCACGGCGTCGGGAGCACCAGCAGGTCCCAGTAGTAGTGACCGATCTCGTGCCGGAAATGGCCGAGCAGCGTGCGGTAGGGCTCGCGCATCTCGGCGCGGATGCGCTCGCGCACAGCGTCTTCGGCCTCTTCCGCGTTGAGGGTGATGATGCCCATCTCATGGCCGGTCATCACGTGGGGCCCGCCCGGCATGTGGCTCAGGAAGTCGAAGGCGAGTCCGTGGACCGGGTCGCTCAGCCGCGTCACCACCGGCAGGCCGAGCGCGAGCAACTGCGAGATCAGCCGCCGCTTCGCCAGTTCGAGGCCGCGCCACAACTCGCCGTTGCTTTCGATGGAAAGGTCCGGGATCGTACGCGTCACACTGCATGAAATGCAGAGGCCCGGCACGAGGCCGTCCGTATTGAAGGCGGGGTCGTCGCCTTCGCGTGGCGCGGGCACCATCCAGTTGCAGGCGGCCTCGGTCATGAGGTTGGCGCAACGGCGATAGGCTTTCCCGTTCGTATCGCCGAACACCGTGAAGGTGTCCGGCTCGGCGCCTTCGTGCGCGGCCGGCGCCAGCGGGACCACGCCGAGACTCTCGACTACGTAGCCCAGCGGCGTCTGGCAGGCGAGGCACTGGCTGTTGCGCAGGAACACCGGACGGCCGCACTGGCACTGGTACGCACGGCTGACCGATGGTGCCTGCAGCTCCGCGGCCAGCGTCGGCGCGGCGTCGGGGGCGGGTTCCGGAGCGACGGCGAGGTCTTCGTGGCCTGCGTTGTCTTCGTTGATTTCGGTTTCGGCTTCCATGGCGGCGGAACTTGTCAAGGCTGCAAAACGCATTGTGGACACGAGTGGCCGGCCGATCGCGTGCTCAAACGCCCGTATCCTTGTAGGACGGCCTGAGCCGATTCTCCGCCCCATGATCAATCCCCCCGCGCATTCCCTCAGCAGCCGCTACGGCGCGCGCTACCGCTGGTACCTCCTGTTTTCCGTGATGGTGGGCGTGATGGCCTCGATCATGTCGTCGACCATCGTCAATGTGGCGATCCCGGGCATGAGCCACTTCTTCTCGCTCGGGCAGGAGCGCGCCCAATGGGTCAGCTCGGGCTTCATGGTCGCGATGACGGTCTCGATGCTCACCACGCCCTGGCTGCTGTCGCGCTACGGCTACCGGCGCACCTATGTGGGAACCATGGTGCTGCTTCTGGCGGGCGGGTTGCTCGGCGGGCTGTCGAACAACTTCTCGCTGGTGCTCTTCGCGCGGGTGGCGGAAGGCCTCGCGGCGGGCGTGGTGCAGCCGATCCCCGCGATCATCATCCTGCGCGCCTTCGAGCCGCACGAGCAGGGGCGCGCCAGCGGCATCTTCGGCATGGGCGTGGTGCTCGCTCCGGCGATCGGCCCGAGCATCGGCGGCGTGCTGGTCGACCTGTTCGGCTGGCGCTCGATCTTCTTCATGGTGGTGCCGTTCTGCCTCGCCTCGGTCTGGCTTGCCTACAAGTTCGTGCCGACCACCGCGCCGGGCGGCGTGGTGGCGGCACGCAGCGGTGGCCTGGATTGGCGCGGGCTCACACTGGGAACAATCGGCACGCTCTGCCTGCTGAACGGGCTGGTCGCGTTGCGCGGCGATTCGCCCTGGCAGGCTGTCGGTCTGCTCGCGGCCGCAGCCGTCGCATTCGCGGCCTTCATCGCATGGCAAAAGCGCTTTGCGGCGTCGGGAGGGGTGCCGCTGATGAACCTGGCGCTGTTTCAATACCGGCAGTTCGCCATGGGCAGCGTGGTGGCCTTCATCTATGGCACGGCGCTGTTCGGCTCGACCTACCTGCTGCCGGTCTACATGCAGGTCGGGCTGCAACTGTCGGCTTCACACGTAGGCACCATCCTCCTGCCCGCCGGCATCGTGCTGGCTGTGACCATCGCGGGGGTCGGGCGGCTGGCGGACCAGCATCCGACTTACCTGCTGGTGTGTACCGGCCTGGCGCTACTGGCCGCATCCTTCGCGTTGATGATGGTGCTGCGCATCGACAGCGCCATCTGGTTGCTGGTGGTGTTCGCGGTCGTCGGCCGGGTGGGGCTTGGCTTCATCCTGCCGTCGCTCAATCTGGGCTCGATGCGCCCGCTGGCCAAGCCACTGATTCCCCAAGGCGCCAGCGCCATCAATTTCCTGCGCATGCTCGGTGGCGCTGCCGGCGTGAGTCTCTGCGCGATCGTGCTCGAATGGCGGTTGGCGGCGCATGGCGACTCCTTGTCCAACGCCGTCACCAGCCCGGCGAGGCTCGCCGCCTTCGACGAAGTGTTCGCGATGCTGGCGGGACTGTGCGCCCTGGCCATCTGCGCGGCCTGGCAACTGAGGGAGACGGCGCCGCCGAGCTCGGCGTAGCGGCAGTTGTGTTCTGACGTTCTAATAGTCGCCATGTGCCAATTGTTGGGAATGAACTGCAACACGCCGACCGATGTGACTTTCAGCTTCACGGGGTTCGCGCAGCGAGGTGGCCGCACCGATCATCATGCCGACGGCTGGGGCATCGCCTTCTTCGAGGATCGCGGCCTTCGGCATTTCGTGGATCACCAGCCGGCCTGTGAATCGCCCGTCGCGGAGCTGATCCGGCGCTATCCGATCCGGAGCCGGAACGTGATCGCGCACATCCGCAAGGCCACGCAGGGCGCAGTGAACCTGCAGAACTGCCATCCTTTCGTTCGTGAACTCTGGGGCCGCTACTGGGTGTTCGCGCACAACGGCGACCTGAAGGACTTCCGGCCGCGCCTGCACGGCAACTTCCATCCGGTGGGCAACACCGACAGCGAGCACGCCTTCTGCTGGATCATGCAGGAGCTGGCCAAGTCGCACGCGGACGTGCCCAGCGTCGATGAGCTCACGCTGACGCTGCGGGAACTGGCGCCCCGACTTGCCGCGCACGGCACGTTCAACTTCATGCTGTCGAACGGGCAGGCGCTGTGGGCGCACGCGTCGACGCATCTCTGGTACGTGGAGCGCAAGCATCCGTTCGTCACGGCGGAGCTTTCGGACGAGGACCTGAGCATCGACTTCGCGGAGCACACCACGCCGAACGATCGCGTCGCCGTCGTAGTGACGGCCCCGCTGACGACCAACGAGACCTGGACGGCCTTCGCGCCTCAGGAGTTGGCGGTGTTCGTGGACGGTCGGCGGTCCGGCCAAGCCACCTGAATCGACATCAAAACAACGTCGACGGCGATTTCGGTCGCTGGTGGAGGGGCTCTGTGCGGCAGCGCGTAGATAATAACGGTTCTCATTTGCAAGAACGAAGACCGCTCCATGTCCTCCCTCCGATTCCCGCTGCGACCCGTCGCGCTCGCCACCACGCTCGCCCTCCAATCGCTGATCGCGTCGGCGCAAACTGCCCCGGCGGCACCTGCGGAATCGCCCGCAACCCTGTCGACCGTCACGGTCGAAGCCAGTGCGGATGCCTCGGCGGAAGGCCTGAGCAAGCCCTTCGCGGGCGGCCAGGTGGCTCGTGGCGGCCGCATCGGGATTCTGGGAACCCAGGACATCATGGACACGCCCTTCTCGGTCACGACCTACACCAACGAACTGATTCAGGACCAACAGTCGAAAAGCGTGGCGGACGTCCTGCTGAACAACCCGTCCATCCGCCAGGCACGCGGCTTCGGCAACTTCCAGGAGTTGTACGTGGTGCGCGGGTTTCCGGTCCTCTCGGATGACATCGCGTACAACGGGCTCTACGGCATGCTGCCGCGCCAGTACATCGCCTCCGAATTCTTCGAGCGGGTGGAAGTCCTGCTCGGCGCCACGGCGTTCCTGAACGGTGCGGCGCCCGGCGGCAGCGGCCCGGGCGGCGCAATCAACCTGTTGCCCAAGCGGGCGCCGAGCGAGGCACTGACGCGTGTGGGCGTGGGCGTTCAGACGGGCGGCCAGGCCTCGGCATCGGCGGACATCGCGCGCCGCTTCGGCCCGGACCAGAGCACCGGCATCCGCCTGAATGCCGTGCGGCGCGATGGCGGCACCGGCGTCGACAACGAGAAGCAGGAACTCAGCGCCGTGGGCGTGGGCTTCGACTGGCGCAACCGCAATGTGCGAATCTCGGCCGACGTCGGCTACCAGGACTACAAGCTGAGCGAGGGCCGCCCGAGCGTCACACCGGCGTTCGGGCTGCCGATCCCGTCCGCGCCGGACGCCAAGAGCAACTTCGCGCAACCCTGGACCTATTCGAAGGAACGCGACACCTTCGGCACCGTGCGCGGCGAAGTCGACTTCACCGACAACATCATGGGCTGGGTGGCCGCCGGCGTCCGAAGCGGGGACGAAACGAACGTGTTGTCCAACCCGACCCTCACCAACGTCTTCGGTGACACCCTCAGCGGCCGCTTCGACAACCATCGCGAGGACAAGATCAGCACCGGCGAAATCGGCTTGCGCGGCAACTTCAAGACCGGCTCGGTGGGCCACACGGTGATCGCTTCGGCCAACGCCTACGACAGCGAAGAGCGCAACGCCTATGCCATTTCGGCCAACACGCTGGTGAGCAACATCTACAGGCCGGTGGCGTCGGTGCCGCCTGTCGCCAACCTTTTCACCGGCGGCGTTCTGAACGATCCGCATGTCGTGCAGAAGACGAAGACCTCGAGCTTCGCGCTGGCCGACACGATGTCCTTCGCGCAGGACACGCTGCTCGTCACGCTCGGCGCGCGTCGCCAGACCATCGAGCAGACCGGCTTCGACTACAACTCGGGCCTCGAGACGGGCAACTACGACGAGAGCAAGACGACGCCGGTCGCGGGCGTGGTGTTCAAGGCGACCAAGGAAATCTCGGTCTACGCCAACTACATCGAAGGCCTGATCAAGGGCGATGTGGCGCCTGCCACGACCTCGTCAGGCGCGCCCGTGCTCAACGCCGGCCAGATCTTCGCGCCCTTCAATTCGAAGCAGAAGGAAATCGGCGTCAAGTACGAGAACGGCGGCTTGGGCGCGACGGCAGCCTTCTTCTCGACCACGCAGCCGCTCGCCTTCGTGCAGAACCAGGTCTATGGCACCTATGGCGAGCAACGCAACCAGGGCCTCGAGCTGGCCGTGTTCGGC
Source organism: Variovorax sp. P5_A3 (assembly GCF_056400665.1). Taxonomy (NCBI): domain Bacteria; kingdom Pseudomonadati; phylum Pseudomonadota; class Betaproteobacteria; order Burkholderiales; family Comamonadaceae; genus Variovorax; species Variovorax sp. P5_A3. Next base: position 146,503 of record NZ_JBFUKW010000011.1, read on the forward strand.
GAGCCGATTCGCGGCCTGCGCCTGCTGGGTGGCCTGACCCTGCTCGACGCCAAGCAGGAGAGCACGCCCGGAGGGCTGACCAACGGCAACGATGTGATCGGTGTGCCGAACCAGCAACTCAACTTCGGTGCCGAGTGGGATATCCCGGGCGTGCGCGGCCTGGCGGTCAACGCGCGCTTCATCTACACCTCGAAGCAATACGCCGACGCGGCCAACACCCAGCAGCTGCCCGACTGGAACCGTTTCGACATCGGTGCCCGCTATCTGATGGACATCGGCAACGGACGCCTTCTCACGCTGCGCGCGCGCGTCGACAACGTGTTCAACAACTCGTACTGGGCATCGGCCGGTGGCTACCCCGGCTCCAACTACCTCGTGATGGGCGCGCCGCGCACCTTCGTGCTCAACGCGAGTGTCGACTTCTAGGACTTGACCTCGGTTTCCAGCGCATCGATGAACATGGCCGGCACGTCGAAGCCGGTCTGTTCGGTGATCTCCTGAAAGCAGGTCGGGCTCGTCACGTTGATTTCGGTCAACGAGCCGCCGATCACATCCAGCCCGATCAGCAGAAGCCCGCGCTGGCTCAGCACCGGGCCGATCGCCTCGGCGATCTTGCGGTCCTGCTCGGTCAACGCCTGGGCAACGCCCTTGCCGCCCGCCGCCAGATTGCCACGCACCTCGGTGCCTTGCGGGATGCGCGCGAGGCTGTAGGGCACTGGCTGGCCGCCGATCACGAGCACGCGCTTGTCGCCCTGCGTAATCTCCGGCACGAAGCGCTGCACCATGATCGTCTCGGCGCCGTTCTTGTTGAGCGTCTCCACGATCGATCCGAGGTTCAGCGCATCGGCCTTCACGCGGAAGATGCCCATGCCGCCCATGCCGTCGAGCGGCTTCAGGATGATGTCCTGGTGCTCGGCGTGGAAGGCGCGCACGGCAGCCGCATCGCGGGTGACCAGTGTCGGCGTGGTGAACTCCGCGAACTCCATGATCGCGAGCTTCTCCGGATGATCGCGCAGCGCCCGCGGCTTGTTGACCACACGCGCGCCTTCGCGTTCGGCCTGTTCTAGCAGGTGCGTCGCGTAGATGTACTCGGCGTCGAAGGGCGGGTCCTTGCGCATCAGCACGACACCAAACTCATGCAAAGGGCGCTCCTGGACCGCGTCTTCGGTGAACCACACATCGGGATCGCCCGTTAGCGTGATCGAGCGCACCTTGGCCGTGACCGGCCGGCCGCGCTGCCAGCTCATGTGGCGCGGCTCGCAGGCCGACAGGGTGTGACCGCGGCGCTGCGCCTCGCGCATCATCGAGAAGGTGGTGTCCTTGTAGATCTTGAAGTGCTCGAGCGGGTCGGCAACGAAGAGGATGTGCATCTCAGGAGGTCTTTCCGGCGGTCGTCGTGGAAACGTTGGAAGGGGCCGCATCGGCGGCGGCCCGGTTGTCGAGCCTGATCTTGCAGGCAGGCGCGATGTCCTTGCCGGAGAAGGGTTTGCGGCCGAGCTGCTGGATGCCCAGCGCGATGGCGCCCGCCGCAACGCCCCAGAAGGCGGACCCAATGCCCACGAGCGTGACGCCCGAGAGCGTGACCAGGAAGGTGATCAGCGCAGCCTCGCGGTGGGATTCGTCGCGCACTGCGGCGGCGAGTCCGCTGCCGATGGTGCCCAGCAGCGCAAGTCCGGCGATCGTGGCGACCAGCTCCTTCGGAAAGGCCGTCAGCAGCCCCGTGACAGCCGCGCCGAACAGGCCGATGACCACGTAGATCGCGCCGCAGCTTACCGCCGCGGTGTACCGGCGCGCCGGATCTTCATGCGCCTCGCGGCCCATGCAGATGGCCGCGGTGATCGCGCTGAGGTTGAGCGCAAAAGCGCCGAAGGGCGCGAACACCAGCGTGAACAACCCACTGATCGTGATCAGCCTGGACACCGGCAGGTCGTAGCCCGCGGCGCGGATGGCCGCGACGCCCGGCAGGTTCTGCGACGCCATGGTCACGACGAACAGCGGCAGGGCGAGGCTGACGGCCGCCTGCCAGGTGAAGACCGGCATCGTGAACACCGGCAAGGCCACGCTGAAATGCACCGCGCCCCAGGCCAGTTCGCCGCGCGCCGCCGCGAAGCCGATGGCGACCAGCAGCGTGAGCGGAACGGCATAGCGCGGAAGCAGACGCTTCCCGAGCAGATAGGTCCCGAGCATCAGCAGCACCAGCGGCAACGCCGTCTGCGCAGCGATGAACGCCTGCAGCCCGAAGCGCGCCAGCACACCGGCCAGCAGCGCCGAGGCCAGGGCCATCGGAATCCGGTTCATCACGCGCTCGAACCAGCCGGTCGCACCCGCAATGGTCATCAACACCGCGCAGACGATGAAGGCCCCCACTGCCTCATTCATGCCATAGCCCGCCCCGGCCACCGCCAGCACCGCAGCGCCGGGCGTGCTCCAAGCGATCATGACCGGCTTGCGCCACCACAACGAAGGCAGCGCCGAGGCCAGCCCCATCCCCAGGCCCAGCGCCCACATCCACGAAGAGATCATCTCCGGCGTCGCGCCGAAGGCCTGAGCGGCCTGGAACACGATGGCGACAGAACTCGTGAATCCCACAAGCACAGCGACAAACCCCGCCGTAAAAGCCGAGAGGCTCAAATCCTTGAAAAAACGCATCCCGCAGATTGTGCCCGCGGGATCTCCCCAGCCAGAAACACCGCGGAACCGGCTCCGCCGGGCCGCCGGTGTTGCCCCCGGCAGGGGGTAGGCGGCTACACGAAGTGAGCAAGCCTGGGGGCGAGCTAAATCTCTATCTTCGACCCAAGCTCGACAACCGCATTGTTCGGCAAGCCGAGAAAGTCCGCTGCGCCGCTCGCGTTGTGATGCATCTGCGCGAAGAGCTTCTCCCGCCATGGCGCCATGCCGCTGCCCAGCGTGGGGATCACCACGTCGCGCGACAGGAAGTAGCTGGTCGCCATCGGCTCGAGCTGGCACCCGCGCAGGCGCGCGTGCTCCAGGGCCCGTGGCAGGTCGACGTCGTTCTTGAAGCCGTAGTGGACGATCACCTGCCAGCAATGGTGGCCGAGCGGCTCCATCTCGATGCGCTTGTCCATCGGAATCCACGGCACTTCGTGATTGCGCACCGTGACGAAGAGATTCTGGTCGTGCATCACCTTGTTGTGCTTCAGGTTGTGCAGCAGCGCATTGGGCACCACGCCCGGCTCCGCGGTCATGAACACGGCGGTGCCGTCCACGCGTGCCGGCGGATTCACGAAGACCGAGCCCAGGAAGTCCCGCAGGTCGATGGCTTCGGCCAGTTGCATCTCGCCCATGAGGCGCCGACCTTCTTTCCAGGTCAGCATCAGCATGAAGACCGAGCCGCCGATCAACAGCGGGAACCAGCCGCCTTCGAACAGCTTGAGCAGGTTCGACGCGAAGAAGAGGAAGTCGACCACGAAGAAGGCGCCGGTCGCGGCGATGCACAGGGCCAGCGGGTACTTCCACGCGTAGCGGATCACGAAGAAGGTCAGCACGGTCGTGATCAGCATGTCGGTGGTCACGGCGATGCCGTAGGCCGCAGCCAGGTTGCTCGACGAGCGGAACATGACGACCGCGAGCACGATGGCGACGAACAGGCCCCAGTTGACGAAGGGCATGTAGATCTGGCCCGCCGTGCGCACGCTCGTGTGCTCGATGTTCAGGCGCGGCAGATACCCGAGCTGGATCACCTGCCGCGTGACGCTGAACGCGCCGGTGATGAGGGCCTGGGACGCGATCACGGTGGCGGCCGTGGCGAGGAACACCAGCGGCAGCAGCGCCCACTCGGGCGCCATCAGGTAGAACGGGTTCTGCACCGCCAGCGGGTTCTCGAGCAGCAGCGCGCCCTGGCCGAAATAGTTGAGCGTGAGGGCCGGCATCACCACCGTGAACCATGCGACGCGGATCGGACGCTTTCCGAAGTGCCCGAGGTCGGCATACAGCGCCTCGGCACCGGTCACGCACAGCACGGTCGCGCCCAGGATGATGAAGCTGGTTCCCGGGTTGTCCCACATGAAGCGCAGTGCGTAGTGCGGGCTCAGCGCCTTCAGGATCTCGGGATGATGCACGATCTGCGACACGCCGAGCAGCGCGATCGTCGCGAACCACACCAGCGTGATCGGGCCGAAGAAGCGGCCGATGCCCGCGGTGCCGCGCTTCTGGACCGCGAACAGGCAGAACAGCACGACCAGCGTGATCGGTATCACGTAGTGCCGGAACTGCGGGGACACCACTTCAAGGCCCTCGACCGCCGACAGCACGGAGATCGCTGGCGTGATGACGCCGTCGCCGTAGAAGAGGGAGGTGCCGAAGATGCCGACCACCAGCAGCACGTGGCGCAGCCGCGGCCGGTCCACGACGGCCTGCGAGGCCAGCGCAAGCATCGCGACAAGACCGCCCTCGCCTTCGTTGTCGGCCCGGAGCACGAGCACCACGTACTTGAGCGAGACGATGACCGTCAGCGTCCAGAAGAACATCGACAGGATGCCGTAGACGTTCTCGATGGTGAAGGGGACGTGGCCGTGGCCGAAGACCTCCTTGACCGCGTAGAGCACGCTGGTGCCGATGTCGCCGTAGACGACACCAATGGCGGCGATGATCAACGCAAGGGAGCTGGATTTAGGGGCGGACACGAGGTCGATGCAAAGGGCTGTGAGCGTATGCACGCCCGGCGCGGCGCCGACCCGGTCGGGCCGCCGCATCACCTCCACCCTCAAATTTGCGTTGCTATGGGGTCGCTATTTTGCCGCTGCCGCATAGGCTCGCAAGATGTAGAGCGAAATCATTCATAAACTTCGGCATCGGGGTCGGTCGCCTCGAGTTCATAGCTGGCCGCCACCATCGCCAGGCGACCGATCACGCCATACATGTAGAAGCGGTTCGGCGCACTCGCCCCAGGTTTCGCTCCCGGCTGCGGTAAGTGCGCACTCTCCGAAAATGCCAGCGGCACGAAGCTCGCGCCCGGCAGATTGAGGTTCTCGTCCGGGTTGCGTTCGGCATGCACCCGGTAGAAGCCGCCCACCACGTAGCGGTCCATCATGTAGACCACCGGTTCTGCGACGCCGTTGTGCACGCGTTCGTTGGTGAGCACGCCTTCTTGCACGATCAGGTCATTCAGATCCTGGCCATCAGCGGCGGCACCAGCCTTGCCGCGCATGCGCTCGGCGAACGCCTCGATCTCCTTGGCATCCCGCACCGTCAGGACGCCCATGCCGCGGGCGCTGTTGTCGGCCTTGACCACGACGAACGGCTTCTCGTTGATGCCGTATTCCTTGTACTTGCGCCGCACCTTGGCCAGCAGCGCGTCCACGTGGCTCGTGAGCACGTCGATGCCCTGGCCGCTCGCGAAGCTGACGTCGCCCGCCTTGGCATACATGGGGTTGATCAGCCAGGGGTCGATGCCCAGCAGCTTGCCGAAGCGCTTGGAGACTTCTTCGTAGCTGTGGAAGTGGTTGCTCTTGCGTCGAACCGACCAGCCGGCATGCAGGGGCGGCAGCAGGTACTGCTCGTGCAGGTCCTCGAGGATGCCGGGCGTGCCTGCCGAGAGGTCGTTGTTGAGCAGGATCGTGCAGGGATCGAAGTGCTTCAGGCCGAGGCGCCGCTTGCTGCGCACCACCGGCTCCAGGCACACGGTCTCTCCATTCGGCAGCTCGATCTTCTTCGGCGACTTGATCGCCGGATCGATGGAGCCCACGCGCACGTTGAGCCCCGCCATGTGGAAGATGCGCACAAGCTGCGCCACGTTGGCCAGGTAGAAGGTATTGCTTGCGCGGTTCTCCGGGATCACCAGCAGGTTGCGCGCCTCCGGACAGATCTTCTCGATCGCCGCCTGCGCGGCCTGCACTGCCAGCGGCAGCATTTCCTGCGTCAGGTTGTTCCAGCCACCCGGATAGAGATTGGTGTCGACCGGCGCCAGCTTGAAGCCGGCATTGCGGATGTCGGCCGAGCTGTAGAAGGGCGGCGTGTGCTCCATCCATTCGAGTCGGAACCAGCGTTCGATGGCCGGCGTGGAATCGAGAACGCGCTGCTCGAGTTCGTTGATGGGGCCGGTCAGGGCGGTGACGAGATGGGGGACCATGCGGCGGCCTTCTTGGATTTGCGGCTTGAGCTAAGAGCGGATTGTAGATTTGGGGCCTGATGCCCCAATGACAAGCGCTGCAGGAGGCTCCTTCCCCCTTTGGGGGAAGGTTGGGATGGGGGCAAAGGCCTACGGTGGAGGCCCCGCGTGTCCCCCCCGCCCTCCCCCAGAGGGGGAGGGAGTCAGGAGCGAACCTCTCCTTGGCCGAGAACGACGTATTTCAGGGAGGTCAGGCCCTCGATGCCCACCGGACCGCGCGCATGGAACTTGTCCGTGCTGATGCCGATTTCGGCACCCAGCCCGAATTCGAAGCCGTCGGCGAATCGCGTGCTGGCATTCACCATCACGCTGGCGGAGTCCACCTCGCGCAGGAAGCGCTGCGCGTTCATGTGGTTGCGCGTGACGATCGCGTCGGTGTGATGGCTCGAATAGCGGTTGATGTGCGCGATGGCCTCGTCCACACCCTCGACCACCTTCACGCTGATGACGGCAGCCAGGTATTCCTCCGACCAGTCCGACTCCACGGCATCCACCACGGCCTTGCCCGGCGCATGCAGGCCTTCGCGCAGGATCCGCGCCGCAGCCGGGTCGCAGCGCATCTCGACGCCCTTGGCCGCGAAGATCGCGCCGATTTCCGGCAGGAAGGTCTCGGCGATCGAAGCCGCCACCAGCAGGCCTTCCGCGGCATTGCAGGGGCTGTACTTCTGCGTCTTCGCGTTGTCGACGATCTTCAGCGCCATGTCGAGCTCGGCCGTGTCGTCCACGTAGACGTGGCAATTGCCGTCCAGGTGCTTGATCACCGGCACCTTGGCATCACGGCTGATGCGTTCGATCAGGCCCTTGCCGCCGCGCGGAATGATCACGTCGACGAATTCGGGCATGGCAATCAACTGACCCACGGCCTCGCGGTCGGTGGTCTGCACCAGTTGCACCGCCTCGACCGGTAACCCGGCCTCGGCGAGCGACTCCGACACCAGTTGCGCCAGCGCCTTGTTCGACTCGATCGCCTCCGAGCCGCCGCGCAGGATCGCCGCATTGCCACTCTTGATCGCGAGGCTCGAAGCTTCGATGGTCACGTTCGGCCGGCTCTCGTAGATCATGCCGAAGACGCCGATCGGCACGCGCATCTGCCCCACGCGGATACCGCTGGGCTGCTGCTTCATGCCGATGACTTCGCCGATCACGTCGGGCATGGCAGCCAGTTGCTCACAGCCGAGGGCCACGGTTTCGATGACCTTCGGCGTGAGCTTGAGCCGGTCGACCATCGGCGCGGAGAGGCCGGCGCCTTCGGCTCGCGCCAGATCCTTTGCATTGGCTTCGGCCAGGGGGCCGCCGACCGCGCGCAGCTTGCGCGCAAGGGCCCGCAGGGCCTTGTTCTTCGTGGCGGCGTCCGCACGCGCCATCTGGACGGAGGCCTGCTTGGCCTGCGAGCCCAGTGCACGTACGTACTCGGGGATATTCAACATATTCATCCCCCGGATTGTGCCGCGAGCTCAAAGGTCGGCGTTCGCGAAGGGGCAGGAAATGCACCGTCTCGGTGCATTGGCGCCGAACTACGCGGTAGTCCGCGGGCTCGCGCAGGCGCGACACAGCATCAATGCGAGCCGCTGCAAGGCCTGCCAGCCATTGGCCGGCCAATCGGGCTGCTTCAGTCCCTTGACGATGCCGTCGACCACGTGGGCCGCGCGCAGCATGCGCGCCAGTGCGCGGTCGTCCAGACGCGGCAGCACCCGCTCGAAGGCGCGCTCGCGCGGCCCCCAGATGCGGTTCTCGCGCAGCGCCATGGGCAAGGGACGGCCGGCCGCCATCGCGTCCTTCACGCGCTTCAGTGCACGGATGTCCTCGGACAGCGTGTAGTGCACCAGCACTTCCGCTTCGCCTTCGGCCTGCAACCCTTCGAGCATGCGCGAGACACGCTGCGGATTGCCGGCCAGCACGGCCTCGGACAGCTTGAAGACGTCATAGCGCGCGACGTTGTTCACGGCGCCTTCGACCTGCTCCCAGCTCAACTCGCCTTCGGGGTGAAGCAGTGCGAGCTTCTGGATTTCCTGGTGCGCGGCGAGCAGGTTGCCCTCCACGCGGTCGGCAAAGAACTGCAGCGTCCGCTGACCCTCCTCGCCGGCCCTCACCCGCTGACCCTGCTGCGCCAGGCGCTGCGCGATCCATTGGGGCAACGCGGTGCGTTCGACGGCCTCGATCTGCAGGCTGACGCCGTTGTTCTCCAGCGCGGAGAACCAGGCGCCCGTGCGCGTGGCCTTGTCCAGGCGCGGCAGCATCACCAGCGTGAGCGTGCTGTCGTTGCCCTGCGCGGCCTCGGCGATCTGCTGAAGCGCCATGCTCCCGTCCTTGCCAGGCTTGCCGGAAGGAACGCGAATTTCGACGATCTGCCGGTCGGCAAAAAGGCTCAGCGAGCCACCCGCCGCGAGTACGGCGCCCCAGTCGAAATGCGCCCCGGCCACTGTGTACGAGCTTCGCTCTGTGTACCCCTGTGTGCGCGCGGCCGCGCGGATCGCGTCGGCCGCTTCCTGCGAAAGCAGCGCTTCATCACCATGGATGACATACAGCGGCGCCACTCGCTTGGCGAGGTGTGCGGCAAGTTGTCCGGGCGCGAGTTGCACGAGCGATCAGGCGACCTTGATCGCGGACAGGCGACGCAGGATCTGCTGGGCGATGTCGGTCTGCATATCACGGAACAGCAACTCGGACTCGCCTTCCTTCGCCAGCGCCGCGGTTTCGTTGTAGGTGATGTCGCGGGTCTGCTGGATCTCGGTCGGCCCGAGCAATTCCTTGCCCCCCTGGCCGCGAACCCTGAAGCGAACGGTCAATCGCAGGTTCAGTTCGCGCACCTGGCCGGACGCGTTGGTCGAGATCACGATGTTGTCGCGGTTCTCGCCCAGGATTTCGAAGGTGGCTTCCGCCTTCGCGGCATCTTCGCCGGTGAGAACCTGGACCGTGCCTGCCGCCCGCAGGTTGCGCCGCAGGTAGTTCGCGAATGCCGTGTTGCCCGGCACGGCGATGCTCTTGAAGGGGAAGTCAGGCGCCTTGCGCAGTTCGAAACCACAGCCGGCGAGCGCGAGCGAGCCCGCCGCCACGGCCAGGAAACCGCGGCGCGGAAGGACGGAGCCTGCTGTATTGCGCTTCACAGGACGACGTTGACCAGGCGGCCCGGCACCACGATCACCCGTTTGACAGGCGCTCCTTCGGCATGCCTGGCGAGGATTTCGCTGGCGAGCACGAACTTCTCGATCTCCTGCTTCGAAGCGGTCGCCGGCACGTGCAGCGAACCGCGCAGCTTGCCGTTGACCTGCAGCATCAGCTCGATCTCGTCCTGAGCAAGCGCACCGACGTCGACCTCCGGCCAGGCCGCATCGAGCAGTTCGCCCATGTCCTTGTCGTAGCCGAGTTCCTGCCACAACTGGTGCGCGATGTGCGGCGTCGCCGGGTAGAGGCAGCGCAGCAGGATGCCGAAGCCCTCGCGCACGGCCGACCGATCGCCCGCATCGCCCGCGGCAGGCTTGAAGCCCTCCAGCGCATTGAGCAGCTTCATCGCGCCCGACACCACGGTGTTGTATTGCATGCGCTGGTAGTCGTAGTCGACCTGGCGCAGCACGGTGTGCACCTCGCGGCGCAGCGACTTGGCGGCCTTGCCGAATTCGACTTTCTTGCCCGCGGCGCCGGCTTCGGCCTTCGCCTCGTGCAGCGCGACGCCGAAATTCCAGACCCGGCGCAGGAAGCGGTAGCTGCCTTCCACTGCCACGTCGTTCCACTCGAGCGTGGCTTCGGGCGGCGCTGTGAACATGGTGTAGAGCCGCGCGGTGTCGGCACCGTACTTCTCGATCAGGTCCTGCGGGTCGACGCCGTTGCGCTCGGTCTTGCCCATCTTGCCGACGCCGCCGTACTCCAGCTTCGTGCCGTCGGCCAGCGTGCCGCCGGTGATGCGGCCCTGCGCATCGAGCACGGGCGTGACTTCGGACGGCGGGTGGTAGTCCTTGCCGCCTTTCTCGCCGCGCGTGTAGTAGATGTGGTTGAGCACCATCCCCTGCGTGAGCAGCTTGCTGAAGGGTTCGTCGACCGTCACGAGGCCCAGGTCACGCATGACCTTGGTCCAGAAGCGCGCGTAGAGCAGATGCAGGATCGCGTGCTCGATGCCGCCGATGTACTGGTCCATTGCCATCCAGTACTTCGCGCCGTCGGCCACCATGGCCTCGTCATTCTTCGGGTCGCAGTAGCGCATGAAGTACCACGAGCTGTCGACGAAGGTGTCCATCGTGTCGGTCTCGCGGCGCGCGGTCTTGCCGCACACCGGGCAAACGACGCCGGCGTGGAAGCCTTCGTGCTTGGCGAGCGGATTGCCCGAGCCGTCGGGCACGCAATCGGTCGGCAGCACGACCGGCAGGTCCTCCTCGGGCACCGGCACCGCGCCGTGCTCGTCGCAATGGATGATCGGGATCGGCGTGCCCCAGTAGCGCTGGCGGCTCACGCCCCAGTCGCGCAGGCGCCAGGTGGTCTGCATTTCGCCCAGGCCCTTCTGGCCGAGCGCATGCGCCACCGCTTTCACGGCTTCGCCGTAGTGCATGCCGCTGAAGTTGTCGGAGTTGATGGTCACGCCGCGCTGCTTGTCGGCGTACCAGTCCTGCCAGCGGTGATAGTCGAAGTGCGGCTCGTCGTCGACCAGAACGACCTGGATGATCTCTATGCCGTACTTGTTGGCAAAGGCGAAATCGCGCTCATCGTGCGCGGGCACGCCCATCACGGCGCCGTCGCCGTAGCTGATCAGCACGTAGTTGCCGACCCAGACCGGAATCTGCTCGTCGGTGATGGGGTGCTTGACGGTGAGCCCCGTGGGCACGCCCTTCTTTTCCTGCGTGGCGAGTTCGGCCTCGGTCGTGCCGCCGCTCTTGCATTCCTCGATGAAGGCCGCGACCTTGGGGTTCGTCCTGGCGGCGTGCATCGCGAGCGGATGCTCCGGCGCCACGGCGCAGAAGGTCACGCCCATGATGGTGTCGGCGCGCGTCGTGAAGACGTACATGCGGCCGCCCTGGATCAGTTGGCCTTTGTCGTCCTTGATCTGGTGCGTGAAGGCGAAGCGCACGCCTTCGCTCTTGCCGATCCAGTTCTCCTGCATCAGCTTGACGCGCTCGGGCCAGCCGGGCAGCTTGTGCTGGGTGTGGTCGAGCAGTTCCTCGGCGTAGTCGCTGATCTTGAGGTAGTAGCCGGGGATCTCGCGGCGTTCGACCGTCGCCCCGGTGCGCCAGCCCTTGCCGTCGATCACCTGCTCGTTGGCCAGCACGGTCTGATCGACCGGATCCCAGTTCACGACCTGCGTCTTGCGATAGGCAATGCCCTTTTCGAGCATCTTCAGGAACAGCCACTGGTTCCACTTGTAGTAGTCCGGATCGCAGGTCGCGATCTCGCGGCTCCAGTCGATCGCCAGCCCCATGGCCTGGAGCTGGCTCTTCATGTAGCCGATGTTCTCGTAGGTCCACTGTGCCGGCGGCACGCCGTTCTTGAGCGCCGCGTTCTCGGCGGGCAGGCCAAAGGCGTCCCAGCCCATGGGCATCAGCACGTTGTACCCGCTCATGCGCAGGTAGCGCGTGAGCATGTCGTTGATCGTGTAGTTGCGCACGTGGCCCATGTGCAGCTTGCCGCTGGGGTAGGGCAGCATCGAGCAGGCGTAATACTTCTTCTTGCGCGCGTCCTCGGTCACGCGGTAGGCATCCGCGGCCGTCCAGTGGGCCTGGGCGGCGGACTCGACCTCGCTGGGTTTGTAACTAGGGTTCATTGGGCTTCGCAACAGCCCGGCACCAGGTGGCCGGGGGAAGGCGGATTATCGCGGGTTGGGCAATGGCCCACTTCTCGCATGCCACAATGATTTTCGAACCTGAGGGGCACGCATGGTGAAGGACTGGTGGCGTGGGGCGGTGATCTACCAGATCTACCCGCGCAGCTTCATGGACAGCAACGGCGACGGGATCGGGGACCTTCCGGGGATCACGGCCAGGCTCGACCACGTCGCGGAGCTGGGTGCGGACGCCATCTGGGTTTCGCCCTTCTTCCGGTCGCCGATGAAGGATTTTGGCTACGACGTGGCCGACTACCGCGAAGTCGACCCCATGTTCGGCACGCTCGCCGACTTCGATGCGCTCCTGGCAAGGGCCCACGCGCTCGGCCTCAAGGTCATCATCGACCAAGTGCTCTCCCACACCTCCGACCAGCATGCCTGGTTCGCTGCCAGCCGGGCGAGCCGCGAGAACCCGCAGGCCGACTGGTATGTGTGGGCCGACCCGAAACCCGACGGCACGCCGCCCAACAACTGGCTGTCGGTCTTCGGCGGCTCGGCCTGGCAATGGGACTCGCGCCGGCGGCAGTACTACCTCCACAGCTTCCTGACCGAACAGCCCGATCTCAACTTCCATTGCCCCGCCGTGCAGGACGCCTTGCTCGGCGAGGTGCGCTTTTGGTGCGAACGGGGCGTCGACGGCTTCCGCTTCGACGCCTGCAACCATCAGTTCCACGATGCGCAATTGCGCGACAACCCACCCGCGGATGGCGGCGAAGTGAGCACGGTGCGCGCCGACAACCCCTACGCGATGCAGCAGCACCTGCACGACAAGAGCCGGCCGGAAAACCTGGTCTTCCTCGAGAGGCTGCGCAAGCTGCTCGACGAATACGGCGCGGTGGCGCTCGGCGAAGTCGGCGACGAGAACGCACCGCCGGTCATGGCGCAGTACACCGAGCGCGGCAAGCGGCTGCACCTGGCCTACAGCTTCAGCCTGCTGACCAGCGAACACAGCGCGCGCCATTTGCGCACGCAGGTCGAGGCCCTGGACCGCGCACTCGCGGAAACCGACGGTTGGGGCTGCTGGGCCGTCTCGAACCACGATGTGCCGCGTGTGGCCACGCGGTGGAATGCCGGCGGTCTCGAGGACACGCGCCGCGACCGCCTCTGGCTCGCGCTGTTGCTGTCGCTGCGCGGGAGCGCCAGCGTCTACCAGGGCGAGGAACTCGGGCTGCCCGAAGCCGAGGTCCCCTTCGAGTTGCTGCAGGACCCGTACGGTCGCGCCTTCTGGCCCGAATTCAAGGGCCGCGACGGCGCCCGCACACCGATTCCCTGGCACGCCGCCCATGAGCACGCCGGTTTCACCAGTGGAATGCCATGGCTGCCCGTGTCCGAAACGCACATCCCACTGGCCATTGACCAACAGGCGGGCGACCCGCAATCCATGCTCAGCTTCAGCCGCGCCCTGTTGCGCTGGCGTCGCGGCCAGCCGCTGCTGCGCACCGGGCACATGAAATTCCTCGACGCGCCCGAACCCCTGTTGTGGTTCGAGCGCCGCGACGGGAACGCCTCGCTCCAGGCGGTGTTCAACCTCTCGGCCGAGCCGGCTTCGCTGACCCTGCCGCAAGCCCTCGCGCCGATCGCTGGCGCCCCTTTCGCCGGCGCGCAAGTGGAAGGGCGAACGCTCTCATTGCAACCCTTCGGCGTCTTCTTCGGAGAACCGACCCATGCTGCCTGATGCCGAAGTCCGCGCCCTGATGCGCGCCGAACATGGCGACCCGTTCGCCGTGCTGGGCCCGCACCAAAGCGATGAAGGCCTGTGGGTCCGTGCCCTGCTGCCAGGTGCCAAGGCCGTGGCGGTGATGCATTCCGGCTCGGGCTGGCCGCTGGCCGAGCTCGACCGCCAGGGCGGCAGCGATCTCTTCGCCGGGCTCGTGCCCGCCTCGGAGGCACGGCTGGGCTACAGCTTCAAGGTCGACTGGGGCACGCACAGTTCGATGCTTGACGATCCCTACCGCTTTTCCTTCGTGCTCGGGGAAACCGACGTCTGGCTGCTGGCGGAAGGCACGCACCTGCGCCCCTTCGAGCAACTCGGCGCGCACCTGCGCGAGATCGACGGCGTGCGCGGCGTCGCTTTCGCGGTCTGGGCGCCGAACGCACGGCGCGTTTCGGTGGTCGGCGACTTCAACCAGTGGGACGGCCGACGCCACATGATGCGGCTGCGTCGCGAGTGCGGCGTGTGGGAAATCTTCGCGCCGCACGTGGCGCCCGGCGACAGCTATGAATTCGAGATCCTCTCGGCACAGGGGCAGGTACTGCGCAAGGCCGACCCCTTCGGCTTCTCCGCGCGCCTGCGACCCGACACGGCGTGCGTGGTGCAGCCCTTGCCGCTTCCCGCCAAAGTGCCGCCTGGACGCGCCGAAGCCAATGCGCGCGGAGCGCCCCTCAGCATCTACGAAGTCCACCTCGGATCGTGGCGGCGCAAGAACGGCCACGAATGGCTCGACTATCGCGAACTCGCCGACACGCTCGTGCCCTATGCGCGCGACATGGGCTTCACCCACGTTGAGCTATTGCCGATCAGCGAACACCCCTTCGATGGCTCGTGGGGCTACCAGCCGATCGGCCTCTATGCGCCAACGTCGCGCTTCGGCACGCCCGGAGACTTCCGCGCCTTCGTCGAAGCGGCCCATGCGGCGGGGCTGGGCGTGATCCTCGACTGGGTGCCCGCGCATTTCCCCACCGATTCGCATGGCCTCGGCAATTTCGACGGCACCGCCCTCTACGAATACGCGGACCCGCGCGAAGGCTTCCACAACGACTGGCAGACGCTGATCTTCAACTACGCCCGGACGGAGGTGCGCAACTACCTCGTCGGCAATGCGCTGTACTGGCTGGAGCGCTACGGGGTGGACGGACTGCGCGTCGACGCGGTCGCCTCCATGCTCTACCGCGACTACAGCCGCGAGCCGGGCCAGTGGGTCCCCAATGCGCAGGGTGGCCGCGAGAACCTCGAAGCGATCGATTTCCTCCGGCGCATGAATCGCGTCGTCGGTGTCGAACGGCCCGGCGCGGTCACCATTGCCGAGGAGTCGACCAGCTTCCCGGGCGTGACGCGCCCGCCGGAGAACGGCGGGCTCGGCTTTCACTACAAGTGGAACATGGGCTGGATGAACGACACGCTTGCCTACACCGGCATCGACCCGGTCTACCGCAAGCATCACCACGAGCAGATCACCTTCGGGCTGATGTACGCGCACAGCGAGAACTTCGTGCTGCCGCTGTCGCACGACGAGGTGGTACACGGCAAGGGCTCGATGATCGGCCGCATGCCGGGCGACCACTGGCAGAAGTTTGCGGGCCTGCGCAATCTCTACGGCTACCTGTGGGCCTATCCGGGCAAGAAGCTGCTGTTCATGGGTGGTGAGTTCGCCCAGTGGGCGGAATGGGACGCGGACCGGAGCCTCGACTGGCATCTGCTGGAGCAGGCGCCGCACCAGGGGATCCGGCGCCTGGTGCGGGATCTGAACAATGTCTATCGGCATTTCCCGGCGCTGCACGAGCTGGACTGCGAATCGCAAGGGTTCGAATGGCTCAGCCACGACGATGTCGAGCACTCGGTTTTCGCCTTCGTGCGGCGCGCGCGCGATGGTGCGTTCGTGGTGGCCGTGTGCAATTTCACGCCGCTCGTGCGCCACGGCTATCGGCTGGGGGTTCCTGCCGCGGGGCGGTACCGGGAAATCATCAACACCGACAACCATGTCTACGGCGGAAGCGGCGTGGGGAACGGGGAGATCGCGAGCGAGCCGGTGGGCTGGCAGGGACAGGCGCAGTCGCTGGTGATTTCGGTCCCGCCGCTCGGGACAGCGATGTGGGTGCTGGCGTGAGCGGTCCACGCGCCGTGTCAGGCGACGGCTCACCCTATCCCCTGGGCGCCACACCCGGGCCTGAAGGCATCAACTTCGCCCTCTGCGCCCCCCGCGCCACTGCCGTCGAGCTGTGCCTCTTCGACACGACGGGCCAGCACGAACAGCAGCGCCTGCAGGTGGCGTCATGCGTCGACGGCGTCTGGCATATGCGACTGCCGAGCGGCCGACCCGGCCTGGTCTACGGCTGGCGTGTGCACGGCCCCTGGGCGCCGCACGAGGGCCTGCGCTTCAATCCCGCCAAGGTGCTGCTCGATCCCTACGCGCGTGAAGTGGTCGGGACGTACAGCGGCGAGGACCTGTTCCTGGGCCATGACCCCGCCGACCCGAGCCGGCGCGATGCGCGCGACAACGCATCCGTCGCCCTCAAGGCGCGGGTCACCGCACCGCTGCTTCCGGCGGGCGAGGTGCGCCCTCGCGTCGATTCCGGCGCTCGCGTGATCTACGAGCTGCATGTCCGCGGGCAGACCCGGTTGCACCCTGGCGTGCCTGCGGCGCTGCAAGGCACCTATGCCGGCCTCGCGGAACCGGCGGTGCTCGACCACTTGCAGCGCCTCGGCATCACCACCCTGAACTTGATGCCGGTGCAGCATCGCGCCGACGAGTCGAGACTGCTGGGCCTCGGCCTCAGCAACTACTGGGGCTACAGCCCCATCGGCTGGTTCGCGCCCGAAACCCGCTACTGGAGCGGCCGGCCCGGCACCACGCCCGCGGGCGAGTTCCGGGCGATGGCCGACGCAGTGCACGCACGCGGCATGGAGCTCGTCATCGACGTGGTCTTCAACCACAGCGCGGAGACCGACGAATTCGGCCCGACGCTGAGCCTGCGCGGCATCGACAACGCGCTCTACTACCACCTGCGGCCGGACGACCGGTCGCTCTACGAGAACTGGACCGGCTGCGGCAATTGCCTGAACCTCGCCGAGCCGCGCGTGGTGCAACTGGTCATGGACAGCCTGCGCCACTGGGTCACCGAACTCGGCGTCGACGGCTTTCGCTTCGATCTCGCGCCGGTGCTGGCGCGCCGCGAGGGCGGCGAGTTCGACCCCCGCGCACCTCTCCTGGCAGCCATGGCGCAGGATCCGGTGCTGGCCCAGGTCCTGCTGATCGCCGAGCCGTGGGACATCGGGCCCGGCGGCTATCGGCTCGGTGAATTCCCGCCGGGCTGGATGGAATGGAACGACCGGTTCCGCGACACACAACGCGGCTTCTGGCTGCACCAGAGCGCGAGCCTCGGCGAGTACGCCCGGCGCTTTGCCGCATCGAGCGACGACTTCCGCCACGATGGGCGCGCCCCCACCGCCAGCGTCAACTTCGTCACCGCGCACGATGGCTTCACCTTGCGCGACCTGCTCAGCTACAACAAGCGCCACAACCTTGCGAACGGTGAAGACAACCGCGACGGCCACGGCCACAACCTGAGCCGCAATTGCGGCGTCGAAGGCGATACCGACGACCCCGCCGTGCTGGCCGAGCGCAGGCGGCTGGAGCGTGTGCTGCTCGCGGCGCTGTTCCTCTCGCAAGGCACGCCGATGCTGCTCGGCGGCGACGAACTGGGCCGGACCCAGCGCGGCAACAACAACGCGTATTGCCAGGACAACGAGACCACCTGGCTCGCCTGGAACCGCGCCGATGCCAACCTGACGGCATTCGTCACGCGCGTACTGGCACTTCGCCGCGAGGCCGAACCGCTGCGAAGCACCCGCTGGTGGCCCGCAGCGCCAACGGCAGGCGTCGCCATCCTGCGCTGGCTGACGCCGGAGGGCCGGGACATGACGCCCGGCGACTGGGACCATGGCGGCCGGCACGCGCTGGCGATCCTGTTCGAGGCCGTGCCCCCTGCCGCCAACTGGCTGGTGCTGGTCAACGCCGAAGAACGCGAGCTCGAATTCAGGTTGCCCCCGGGACGCTGGCTGCATCGTCTGGCGAGCGACACGGACGACGCACTGTCCGACAGTCCCCTCGACGGCACCCAGGTCCTGCGCCCCGGCAGCCTTTGGGTGGCAAAAAACGTAGGAGCCAATCGCCCGCCGGGATGCTAGGCTGGCCCACCGGGATAAACAAACGGAGACACCTGATGGCCGATATCGAACAACCGACATTGCAGGCTCACCAACTCGTCCGACGCACCATCGCCCTCGTGCTGGCAGGTGGACGCGGTTCCCGACTCAAGCAGCTCACCGATCGACGAGCCAAGCCGGCGGTCTATTTCGGCGGCAAGTTCCGGATCATCGATTTCGCGCTGTCGAACTGCCTGAACTCCGGCATCCGGCGGATGGCGGTCGTGACGCAATACAAGTCGCACTCGCTGATGCGCCACCTCCAGCGCGGATGGAGCTTTCTGCGGGCGGAGCTCAACGAGATGGTCGATGTGCTGCCGGCCCAGCAGCGCGTCGGCGACGAGCACTGGTATCGCGGCACGGCCGATGCGGTCTACCAGAACCTGGACATCATCCAGACCCGCTCGACGCCGCACGACTACGTGGTGGTGCTCGCGGGCGATCACGTCTACAAGATGGACTACTCGATCATGCTGATCGACCACGTCGCGCACGGCCTGGGCTGCACGGTAGGCTGCATCGAAGTGCCGCGCATGGAAGCGGTGGCCTTCGGCGTGATGGCGGTCGACGAGAACCGCAAGATCACCGAATTCCTCGAGAAGCCGGCCGATCCGCCCGCGATGCCGGGCCACCCCGACGTGGCCCTGGCCAGCATGGGCATCTACATCTTCGACTCCGAGTACCTCTATCGGCTGCTGGAGGACGACAGCGCCAACCCGGACTCGAACCACGACTTCGGCAAGGACATCATCCCGCGGGCTGTCGCCGAAGGCCGGGCGGTGGCCCATCCCTTCGGCATGTCCTGCGTGACGCGGGCCAGCCGCGGCGCCGATGCCAAGGCCTACTGGCGCGACGTGGGCACGATTGATGCATTCTGGGCAGCCAACCTGGACCTGGCCTCGATCACCCCCGAACTCGACATCTATGACACCGACTGGCCCATCTGGACCTACCAGCGGCAATTGCCGCCGGCCAAGTTCGTGCTCGATCGCGACGGCAAGCATGGCATGACCGTCAACACCATCGTCTCGGGCGGCTGCATCGTCTCGGGCTCCAAGGTGAGCAGTTCGGTGCTGTTCTCGGGTGTACGGGTGCATTCCTTCTGCGAGATCAACGAAGCGGTGCTCCTGCCGGATGTGGAGGTCGGTCGCGGCGCCCGGCTCAACAAGGTGGTGATCGACCGCGCCTGCGTGATTCCCGACGATATGGTGGTCGGCGAGGATCCGGTGGCCGACGCCGCGCGCTTCGAGCGCACGGAAGGCGGCGTGGTGCTGATCACGCGCGAGATGTTGAAACGCCTCGAGTTGCAGTAGGCATGAGGGTCCTCCAGGTCAGTGCCGAACTGTTTCCCCTGCTGAAGACGGGAGGGCTGGCCGACATTACGGGTGCGCTGCCGCTGGCGCTCGCGGCTGCGGGGCAGGAAGTGCGGGTGCTCCTGCCGGGTTTTCCGGCCATCGTCGCCGGCGTGAGCGACGCGGTGACTGTCGCCGAGTTCGCGGCACCGTGGGGCGACCGGGTCAATCTTCGCCTCGGCCGCATCGCGATCCCTGGCGCGCCGGCCATCGTGGCCTATGTGATCGATGCACCGTGGCTGTACGACCGGCCCGGCAACCCCTATGAAGACGCGGGCCGCCAGCCCTACGGCGACAACCACCGGCGCTTCGCATTGCTGGGCTGGGCTGCCGCGCAGATCGCACAAGGGCTGGACCCCACCTGGCAGCCCGAGATCGTGCACGCCCACGACTGGCATGCCGCGCTGGCACCGGCCTACCTGGCATTCGCGCAGCCCAATGGCCGCCCGCGGGTGGGCAGCGTGTTCACCGTGCACAACCTCGCCTACCAGGGGTTGTTCGCGCCTTCGCATTTTCCGGAGCTCGGCCTGCCTTCGGCGGCCTTCGGCATGAACGGCCTGGAGTACTTCGGGCAGTTGTCGTTCATGAAGGGCGGGCTCTGCTTCGCGGACCGCATCACCACGGTGAGCCCGACTTACGCGCGCGAGATCCAGACGCCCGAGCAGGGCTGCGGCCTCGATGGCCTGCTGCGCAGCCGCTCCCACGTGCTCACCGGCATCCTCAACGCGGTCGATCACCAGGTCTGGAATCCGGCCACCGACAAGCTGATTCCGCAGCGCTACGACTTGCGGCGGCTGGGCGGCAAGGCGCAGTGCAAGGTCGCTCTGCAGGAAGAACTCGGCCTGGCGCCACAAGCCGACGCGCCCTTGTTCGTGGTCGTGAGCCGGCTGACTGAACAGAAAGGCCTGCATCTCGTGCTCGGCGGGCTCGACGCGCTGCTGGCCCAGGGCGGCCAGTTTGCCCTGCTCGGCAGCGGCGACGGCCCGATGGAGTCGGCCTTCCGGCAGCGCGCTGCCGCCGCGCCGCAATCGGTCAGTGTCACGCTGGGCTACAGCGAGGCGCTCGCGCACCGCCTGTTCGGCGGTGGCGACGTCACGCTGGTCCCCTCGCTTTTCGAACCCTGCGGCCTGACGCAGATGTACGGGCTCAAGTACGGCAGCCTGCCGCTCGTGCACCGCGTCGGCGGCTTGGCCGACACAGTCGTCGATGCCACGCTGGAAGACATGGCCAGCGGCGAAGCCACCGGCTTTTCGTTCGACCACTTCGATGCCACCGGCTACACGCGCGCAGTTCGCCGCGCCTTCGCGCTCTACCGCCGGCCGACCGACTGGCGCGCCGTTCGCGCCAATGCCATGCGGCGCCCCGCCGACTGGGGCACCGCCGCAGCCCGCTACCTCGACGTCTACGCCGAGGCCCTTGCCTGAAGCTTGTCAGAGAACCCACACCGTTCGAATCATGACCATCGAAGACTTCAAGTACGACCACCCCGACCGTGACGTCGCCGCCTTCAAGCGCGCCGTCGCCAACAAGCTGATCTACGCGGTCGGCAAGGACCCCGTGGCCGCCAGTCCCGACGACTGGCTGCACGCCACCGCACTCGCCGTGCGCGACCAGATCGTCGAACGCTGGATGAGCACCACGCGGGCGACCTATGCGCAGCGACTCAAGCGCGTGTACTACCTGTCGATGGAATTCCTGATCGGGCGCACGTTCACGAACGCGCTGCTCGCCCTGGAATTGCAGGACACGGTGAAGCAGGCGCTGGCCGATTTCGGCGTCGACATCCAGGCGCTGGCCGAGCGGGAGCCCGATGCGGCCCTGGGCAACGGCGGCCTCGGCCGCCTCGCCGCCTGCTTTCTCGACTCGATGGCCACGCTGGGCGTGCCGGGCCTCGGCTACGGCATCCGCTACGAGTACGGCATGTTCCGCCAGCGCATCGTCGACGGCCAGCAGGTCGAGACGCCCGACTACTGGCTCACGCGCGGCAACCCCTGGGAATTCCAGCGGCCGGAAGTGACCTATCGCGTACGCTTCGGCGGCCACGTGCAGCGGCGCGAAGGCAAGACAGCCCCCTACGGCGCGGCGAACTGGGTCGACACCCACGACGTGCTGGCCGTGGCCTACGACACCATCATCCCCGGCTACGGCACGCAGGCCACCAACACGCTGCGCCTGTGGTCCGCCCGCGCGAGCGAGGAGATCGACCTCTCGGCCTTCAACCGCGGCAACTACATGGAGGCGGTGGAGAGCAAGAACCACTCGGAGAACGTCTCGCGGGTGCTCTACCCGGACGACTCCACGCCGTCCGGCCGCGAACTGCGGCTGCACCAGGAATACTTCTTCGTGAGCGCGAGCGTGCAGGACCTCGTGCGGCGCTACCTGCGCAACCACACCGACTTCGACGCGTTGCCCGACCAGGTCAGCATCCACCTCAACGACACGCACCCGGTGCTGGCCGTACCCGAGCTGATGCGCCTGCTGATCGACGAACACAACCTGCCCTGGGACACTGCGTGGGCGCACACGCAGAAGGTGTTCAGCTACACCAACCATACGCTGATGCACGAGGCGCTGGAGACCTGGCCGGTGGAGATGTTCGGGCGGGTGCTGCCGCGGCATCTGCAGATCCTCTTCGACATGAACTCGCGCTTTCTCGCGACGGTGACGCAGGCGCAGGGCCACGACGTGGAGTTGCTGCGCCGCCTGTCGCTGATCGACGAGTCCGGCGAGCGGCGCGTGCGCATGGCGTACGTGGCGGTGCTCGCCAGCCACTCGATCAACGGCGTGTCGGGGCTGCACTCGGAGCTCATGAAGCAATCGATCTTCGCCGACTTCGCGAAGCTGTTTCCGGAGCGCTTCAACAACAAGACCAACGGCGTGACGCCGCGCCGCTGGCTCGCGCAGGCCAATCCGCCGCTGGCGGCACTGCTCGACTCGCGCATCGGCCGCGGCTGGCGGCGCGACCTCACGCAGCTCGAGGTGCTGCGGCCCATGGCACAGCAGCACGCCTTCGTGCGCTCCTTCCGCCATGCCAAGCGCGAGAACAAGCTGCGGCTGGCCAACTGGATCGACGAGCACTTGCGCATCGACGTCGACACCGACGCGATGTTCGACGTGCAGGTCAAGCGCATGCATGAGTACAAGCGGCAGTTGCTCAACGTGCTGCACGTGATCACGCGCTACCACCGCATCCTCGACGCGCCGGATGCCGGCCATGTGCCGCGCGTGATGGTGTTCGCGGGCAAGGCGGCTTCGGCCTACCACATGGCGAAGCTGGTGATCCGGCTCATCAACGACGTGGCGCACGTGATCAACAACGACGAACGCGTGGGCAAGTTGCTGAAGGTGGTGTTCCTGCCGAACTACAGCGTCAGCCTGGCGGAAGTCATCATGCCGGCGGCGGACCTGTCGGAGCAGATCTCCACGGCCGGCACCGAGGCTTCGGGCACCGGCAACATGAAGTTCGCGCTCAACGGCGCATTGACCATCGGCACGCTCGACGGCGCCAATGTCGAGATGCGCGACTGCGTCGGCGCCGAGAACTTCTTCATCTTCGGCAACACCACGCCGCAGGTGGCGGACATTCGTGCGAGCGGCTACCAGCCGCGCGACATCTACGAAAGCAATCCGGAACTCCAGCGGGTGCTCGACAGCATCCGCGACGGGGCGTTCTCGCCCACCGAGCCGGCGCGCTACCAGCAGATCTACGACGCGCTGGTGAGCTGGGGCGACCACTACCTGCTGCTGGCCGACTACGCGAGCTACATCGAGGCGCAGGGGCGGGTCGATGCGCTCTACCGCGATCCGGATGCGTGGACGCGCATGGCGATCCTCAATGTGGCGGGCATGGGGACGTTCTCGTCGGACCGGACGATTGCGCAGTACGCCCACGAAATCTGGAAGACAAGACCTGTGGTGTTGAGCTGACCCCCAGGCTCGCGCACTTCGTGTCGCTCTCCACCCCCTTTCAGGGGGCAACACCTGCGGCCCGGCAAAGCCGGTTCCGCGGTGTTTCACCGACGGGCCTGCTTCGCGGCCTCGGATTCAGGGCTTTTTCTGCGGAGGCGCCTCGGTGACGAAACCTATTCGGGTGAGGCCGGCCTTGTTGGCGATGCCCATGAGTTCGACGACCTTGCCGTAGGAGACGGTCTGGTCGGCGCGGAGCTGGACTTCGGTGTCGCGGCTGGCGGCGGCGAGGCCGGTTGCCAACTCTTCCTGCGTGACCGGCTTGTCGTTCAGGAAGACCTTGCCCGTGGCATCGACAACGACGCTGACGAACTTTGGCGTGTCACCGGACTGGCCTGCGTCGGTGCGCGGCAGGTTGAGCTTGATCGAGCTGGCCATCAGCGGCGCGGTGATGATGAAGATGACCAGTAGCACGAGCATCACGTCGACCAAGGGCGTGACGTTGATGTCGGACAGCGGGCGCTGGCCGCCGGCGCCGGTCGATCGGCCGCCGGTGGCGATGCTGCCGAGCGATGTGCGACCGAAAGCCATTTGCTGCCGTTGGCTTACGCCGGCATCGGCCGCGCGGGCGGCAACTGCGCCTCGCGCGGGGCAGGCTCGCCGAGCATGCCCAGCAGGTCGTGCGCGAAGCCTTCGAGTTCGGCTTCGATTCGGCCGACCACGCGGCCGAACACGTTGTAGGCGAGGACGGCCGGAATGGCGACGGCAAGGCCGAAGGCGGTCATGATCAACGCCTCGCCGACCGGGCCGGCGACCTTGTCGATGGTGAAGCCGCCCGTTTCGCCGGCAATGCCGACCAGCGCGTGGTAGATGCCCCAGACCGTCCCGAGCAGTCCGACGAACGGGGCCGTGGCGCCCACCGTGGCCAGCAGGATCTGCCCGGCCTGCAACCGGCGCAGCGCCGCATGCAACGCATCGCGCAGGACGCGCGTGACGCGCTGCGCGCGGTCAACCGCGCCGCCCAGTGTCGATGCATCGCCATGCGCCGCGAGGTTCCGCACGGCACTCACCGCCGGCAGGACCAGCGCCGCACGATCGAAGGCCTTGAGGCTCTGTTCGGCATCGCCCAGCGATTTCGACTGCCAGAACGCCGCGATGCTCCGCACCACGTCGCGCGTACCGCCGCGCAAAAGCCACGCCTTCCAGAGAATCACCACCCAGCTCGATACCGACATGACCAGCAGCAACACGGCAATCGACCGGCTGACAGCATCGCCGTGCGCAAGCAACGCCAGAACGCTCATCGACTCTTAAACCAGGAACCCCGCGGAACCGGCTCTGCCGGGCCGCAGGGGTTGCCCCCCTGCAAGGGGGTGAGCGGCCACACGAAGTGGGCAAGCTTGGGGGTGTGTCATTTGAGCCCCAGAACGTCGAACATGTCGAACAGGCCGGCGCGCTGGCTTGCCAGAAAGCGAACGGCGCGCAGGCTGCCTTGCGCATAGGTCGCGCGGCTCGCCGACTTGTGCGTGATCTCGATGCGCTCGCCGGTGCCGGCGAACAGCACAGTGTGGTCGCCGACGATGTCGCCGCCGCGGATCGTGGCAAAGCCGATGGTCGACGGATCGCGTTCGCCGGTGACGCCTTCGCGTGCATAGACGGCGCAGTCCTTGAGGTCTCGGCCGAGCGCATCGGCGATCACCTCGCCCATCTTGAGTGCAGTGCCCGAGGGAGCGTCGACCTTGTGGCGGTGATGCGCCTCGATGATTTCGATGTCATAGCCGGTCGACAGCGCCTTGGCGGCCATCTCGAGCAGCTTGAAGGTGACGTTGACGCCCACGCTCATGTTCGGCGCCATGACGATCGCGATGTCCTTGGCGGCCGCGGCGATCTCGGCTTTCTGCGCATCGCTGAAGCCGGTGGTGCCGATCACCATCTGCACGCCGAGTTCGCGGCACACGGCGAGATGCGCCAGCGTGCCTTCGGGACGCGTGAAATCGATCAGGACCTGTGCGTCCTTGAGTCCGACGCGCAGGTCGGACGCGATCGGTACGCCGCTCGCGAAGCCGAGGAATGCGGCCGCATCGGTGCCGATCGCTGCGCTGCCCGCGACGTCGAGCGCACCGGCGAGGCGGCAGTCCGGCGCCTCCCGCACGGCTTCGATCAGCATGTGGCCCATGCGCCCGGAAGCGCCCGCGATCGCGATGCGCCGGGGGGAAGATGATGAAGAAGAAGAGTCGGTCACGCGTTTCAGCCCCTGGAAATGCGGAATTCGATAAAGAGCGCGGCGACCCCAGTCGGCCGGCGCGTCCTCAGCGCGATTCGAGCGGAGGATAGGCCGCGGGCAATGCCGGCGGGGGAGAAGGCGGCGTCGCGGGTGCATCGCCATCGGCCTTCTTGTCCTTGGAAGGATCGAACTTCTTGAGCTGGTCCTCGGACGCTTCCAACTCCAGCACCTTGGTGCTGCGTTTGCCGCGGTTGTCGAGCTGGGCAACGAACTCTTGCTCGCTGGGCATCGGGTCGCCTTCGAAGCGTTCGAGCAAATCGTCGTTGAAGTAGAGCGTCAGTCGGCGCTGCTGCGCCTCGACGCCTTGTCGCCGGATCGTGAACACATAGTCCCAGCGATTGGCATGGAAAACATCGGTCAGGAGCGACGTGCCGAGAATTTCGCGCGCCTGCTGGCGCGACATGCCGAGCTTGAGTGCCTCGACCTGTTCCTTGGACACGAAATTGCCCTGGACCACTTCGACCTTGTAGGGCGTCACGGCGGTCAGGGCGCTGCGCGCACTGTTCCCGACACTGCTGCAAGCGCCGAGACACAAGCTCGCCGCGACGGCGCCTAAAAGCGGCCAGAAGCGGCGTTGTGGAATGGCAGGCATGGAAAAAGGGTTGGGCGATATGATCAAATCATTGTAGCGGCTGGCCCCCGGCGGGCCCCTCCCGCACGGCCGGCGCAGGAACCACCATGGCGAACATCGACGAACTCAAGAACACCGGCCTCAAGGCCACCCTGCCGCGCCTCAAGATTCTCGAAATCTTCCAGAACGGCGGCCAGCGCCACATGACGGCGGAAGACGTGTTCCGCGTCCTCCTCAACGACCATTCCGACATTGGCCTGGCCACGGTCTACCGCGTGCTCACGCAGTTCGAGCAGGCTGGCATCCTCGAGCGCAGCCACTTCGAAAGCGGCAAGGCGGTCTACGAACTCAACGAGGGCAAGCACCACGACCACCTCGTGTGCACCTCGTGCGGCAAGGTCGAGGAGTTCTACGACGCGGAGATCGAGCGTCGCCAGCAGATGATCGCCAAGGACAAGGGCTGGATCCTGCAGGATCACGCCATGTCCCTCTACGGCCTCTGCGCCGACTGTACGAGCAAACATTGAGCTCGCCCCCAGGCTTGCTCACTTCGTGTAGCCGCCTACCCCCTGCCGGGGGCAACACTGGCGGCCCGGCGAAGCCGGTTCCGCGGTGTTTCTGGCGTCCATTGCCTGCTTAGTCGTCTTCGCGGGCGCTTTCCATCGCTTTGTGGTGGCGGGCGACGAAATCGGCGTAAGTGTCAATGCCGCGCAATTGCAGGATCGAATTGCGCACCGCAGCTTCGACCAGCACGGCGATGTTGCGGCCGGCCACGACCTGGATGATCACCTTGCGCACCGGGATGCCCAGGACATCCTGCGTGAGCGGGGCCGAGGGCATGCGTTCGTAGTCGCGCTCGAAGCTGTCGCGCCGCACCAGGTGGACGATCAGCTTGAGCCGCATCTTCCGGCGAACGGCCGTCTCCCCGAAGATGGCGCGGATATCGAGCAGGCCGATCCCGCGTACTTCGAGCAGGTTCTGCAGCAGTTCGGGACAGCGCCCTTCGAGCGTCGTCTGGTTGATGCGGTAGAGGTCGACGGCGTCGTCGGCGACGAGGCCGTTGCCGCGCGAAATCAGTTCGAGGCCGAGTTCGCTCTTCCCGAGCCCGGACTCGCCTGTGATCATCACGCCCAGTCCCAGGATGTCCATGAACACGCCGTGCATCGATGTGCGCTCGGCGAAGTGCTTGGAGAGATAGGCCCGCAGCAGATCGATCACGAAGGCCGACGATTCACGCGTAGCGAACAGGGGCAATTGCGCTCGCTCACAGATCGACAGGAGTTCGTCCGGGGCCGGCTGGCCGTCCGCCAGCACCAGCATCGGCGGCTCCAGGGTCACGATGCGGGCAACGCGGCGCACGCAGTCCTCGGGCGTGCCGCGCGTGAGGTACGCAACCTCGCGAGCGCCCAGGATCTGCACTCGGTAGGGGTGGATGTAGTTGAGGTAGCCCACCAGGTCGGCGGCTGACTGGGCCCGGCTGATGACGTCCGGGTCGAACTGGCGTTCCGACGCACCAAGGCCCGCCAGCCACTCCCACCGGAGCGACCCGCGGAACTCCTCGAACATCGCGTCGGCGCTGATGACGGTCGGCTTCATGCGCCAGACCGCCCAGCGCCCACGCGGATCAGGCGACCTGGGCGGATTGCCATCCTGCGATCAGGGCGTGCAGCGCCGCGGCGTCCGAACTCGACTTGATCTGCTCGCGCAGGTTGGCGTCGCTCAGGAGTTCGGCGATCTCGGAGAGTATTTCAAGGTGTTTCTGCGTGGCGGCTTCCGGCACGAGCAGGAAGATCAGCAGGACGACGGGCTGTTCGTCCGGCGCGTCGAACCCGATCGGATTCGCCAGCTGGAAGACAGCGGCCATCGGCGACTTGAGGCCCTTGATGCGGCCATGCGGAATGGCTACGCCGTGGCCAAGGCCAGTCGAGCCGAGGCGTTCGCGGGCAAAAAGGCTGTCGGTGATGAGGGCGCGGCCGAGGCCATGCAGGTTCTCGAACAGCAGGCCTGCTTCTTCAAAAGCACGCTTCTTGCTGGTGGCGTCAACGCTCACGAGCACTTGAGCGGGCGGCAGGATGGACGCGAGTCGGTTCATGTTGGGGGCAGGGCGGGGGCGATTATGCACCCACCCCGAAAAAAGCAAAGGGCCGCCCAAAGGCGGCCCGCAAGAGTATTTGCCCGGAGTGGTACTACATCACGCGCTTGGGCGCCGCATGATGATGGTCCTGCAGGCGGTCCTTGTGGCGGACGACCTGCCTGTCGAGCTTGTCGACCAACTCGTCGACGGCAGCGTAGAGATCAGCGTGACTCGACTCCGCGAACATGTCATTGCCCTTGACGTGAATGTTGCATTCGGCGCGTTGCCGGCGTTCCTTTTCCTTCTGCTTTTCCACCGTGAGGATCACCTTGACATCGACCACCTGGTCGAAATGTCGGGTGATGCGATCCAGCTTGTTCGTAACGTAGCTGCGCAAGGCGGGAGTGACGTCGAGGTGATGACCGCTGATCGTCAAATTCATGAATGACCTCCTGGAATTGACGGTTGGGGAAAAAGCCGTTCCTCACGGGGAGGAACAGCCGGGGAATGAAGTCGGAGTGGGGAGAAAGAGGGGGAGAGAAGGAGAGAGGAAGGCGGGAAAAGGCGGGAAGGTCGGTTCACTATGCCCACGCTGTCATCGAATTGCAATCTTTCCGAACACGTACAAAGGGCCATTCCCCGTAGGGGATTCCCCGCACTATGATTTGAAAGTTCTCATCCGGGCGAGCGTCACCGCCATGCAGCGCGCATCCGGCTGAGCAGGTCGATCGTGGCCGCTGGCGGTGGTACGTGCGGCGCACGCTCCGGCGGCACCGGCCAGGTCTGCTGCTCGAAGCGTTCGGCGTCGGACGCCGTGATGAAGCGCGTGCGACCCGCATACAGGTGTCGATCGCCGCGTGCCGCCTGCTGCGTGACGTAGAAGCGCTGGGGCACCAGCAGATGCAGGTGATCGCGTGCCCGGGTCATCGCGACATAGAGCAGGCGCCGCTCCTCTTCGAGCTCCTGCGCACCCTGCGCGACGTCCGCAGGGATGCAACCGTCGACCACGTTCAGCACATGCACCGACGTCCACTCCTGCCCTTTGGCCGAGTGGATGGTCGAGAGGATCAGGTAATCCTCGTCGAGCAGCGGAGGCCCCGGCCGATCGCTCGTGGCTTCGGGCGGGTCGAGGGTGAGTTCGGTCAGGAATCGCTCGCGCGACGCGTAGCCGGACGCCAGCCGCGCCAACTGCTCGACGTCGCCGCGGCGTAGGCCCGCGTCGTCGTGAAGGCGTTCCAGATGGGGCAGATACCACTGGAGCGCGAGGTCCATGTCGGCCGGCCAGGCCAGATCCGGAGCCCGAAGCGCCGCATAGATGGCGGCGAACCGCGCCCACTCGACTTGGGCAGCCGACGGCGCCACGAAGGCCTGCACGACCGCGCCGGGCTCGGCCGCTTCCGCCATCGCGTCGAGCAGCCGCGTGGACGTGACCGGTCCAATCCCGGGTATCAGTTGCGTGACGCGGAAGCCGGCCATCCGCCCTCGCGGATTCTGCGCGAACCGCAGCACGGCGAGCAGGTCCTTCACATGCGCGGCTTCGAGGAACTTGAGCCCGCCGTACTTGACGAACGGAATGTTGCGCCGCGCCAGTTCGAGTTCGAGCGCGGCACTGTGCGTCGAGGTCCGAAACAGCACCGCCTGGGACCTCAACGCCAGCCCACCCTCGCGATGCGCGAGCACGCGATCCGCCACCCAGCGGGCCTGTTGCGCCTCGTCGGGCACCAGTACGAGTTGTGGGCGGCCTGCCGAGGGCTTGTCGGTCCAGAGCGTCTTTGCGTGGCGCTCCGAGGCGGCGGCGATCACCGCGTTCGACACATCCAGGATGGGTTGCGTCGAGCGGTAGTTGCGTTCGAGCGTGACGATGCGCGCCGCCTGGATGAATTGCTGCGGGAAGTCGAGGATGTTGCGTACTGTTGCGCCACGAAACGAGTAGATCGACTGCGCGTCGTCCCCCACCACCGTCACGCCACGGCCGTCCGGCTTGAGCGAACGCAGGATGGCGGCCTGCAGCAGGTTGGTGTCCTGGTACTCGTCGACCAGCACATGGTCGAAGCGCGCGCCGACGTGCCCGGCCAGCGACGGCTCGGCGACCATTTCAGCCCAGTAGAGCAGCAGGTCGTCGTAGTCGAGCACGTGCTGCTGCTGCTTGGCCTCCACATAGGCGCCGAACAGCCGCTTGAGTTCGGCCTCCCACTCGGCGCACCACGGGAAGGCGTGCTTGAGCACCTCCGCCAGCGGTGCGCAGGTATTGACGGTGCGTGAATAGATAGAGAGACAGGTGCCCTTCTGCGGAAACCGCCGCGTTGTGGACGACAGGCCAAGGTCATTGCGCACCAGTCCCATCAGATCCTCGGCGTCGCCCCGATCGTGAATGGTGAAGTTCTCGTTGAGTCCCACCTGCGCCGCGTACTCGCGCAGCAGTCGCGCGCCGATACCGTGGAAGGTGCCGGCCCACGGCAGCGCTGGCGGCGCCTCCGATTTCAGGCCGAGCACGCGCGCAAGCACCTGCCCCGCCCGGCGCTCCATCTCCTGCGCGGCACGGCGAGAGAAGGTCAGCAACAGGATCCGCTGCGGATCGACGCCGCGCGCGATCAGGTGGGCCACGCGGTGCGCCAACGTGCTGGTCTTTCCGGAACCCGCGCCGGCGATCACGAGCAACGGTCGATCGTCCTGTTGCGCGTCGCCCAAGGCGGCATCCACACCGTGCTCCACCGCTGCGCGCTGTTCTTCGTTGAGTTGGGCAAGCGCGGCCGCGAGACGCTCTGCCTGGGTGGCGGGAATGAGTTTCGCGACGCTCTGCATCAGCGCGACTTTACTGTATGTCCATCCAGACACCGTCATCAATTCTCGAAGGGCGGATGACATAATCGCGCCTCGCTGCAACCGGAGCCTTTCACATGGAAACCGACCCGTCTCGGCAGCTTTCACTTCCCCCCTGACACGTCCGTTGGCGAGGGAGTTGAAAGCGCCCCACCCCTTCGCCCAACCGCAAGACCATTCACGGGAGTGAGCCATGCTCAACATCTTCACGCTCGCCAACGGTCGCCTCGTCCAGGAAGAGATCGAGGCGCTCGAAGAGCTTTCACAGTTCCAGCCGATCTGGGTCGACCTCGAATCGCCCACCCTCGAGGAAAAGCGCTGGATCAAGCAGTACTACGGCCTTTCCATCCCCGAAGACGCGATGGACGAGGACATCGAGGAATCGGCGCGCTTCTACGAAGAGGACAACGGCGAACTCCACATCCGCAGCGACTTCCTGATCGACGACGACGAGAACCCGCGGTCGGTGCGCGTCGCCTTCATCCTCAACCAGCACAACACGGAACTGCGCAGCCGCGGCGTGCTGTTCTCGATCCACGACGAGGACGTCCCGGTGTTCCGCCTGTTGCGGATGCGCGCACGCCGCGCGCCCGGTCTGATCGAGGATGCCAAGGAAGTGCTGCTCAAGCTGTTCGACGCCGACGCCGAATACTCGGCCGACACGCTCGAGAACATCTACGACGAACTCGAGGCCGCCGGCAAGAAGGTGCTCTCGGGCAACGTGAGCGACGAACTGGCCGGCGAAGTGCTCGGCGCGATCGCGCGGCAGGAAGACTTGAACGGGCGCATCCGCCGCAACGTCATGGACACCCGCCGCGCGGTGAGCTTCATGATGCGAAGCCGCATGCTCAACGCCGAGCAATTCGAGGAAGCGCGGCAGATCCTTCGCGACATCGAATCGCTGGACAACCACACGGCCTTCCTCTTCGACAAGATCAACTTCCTGATGGATGCGACCGTCGGTTTCATCAACATCAACCAGAACAAGACCATCAAGATCTTCTCGGTCGCGAGCGTGGCCCTGCTGCCGCCGACCCTGATCGCGAGCGTCTACGGCATGAACTTCAAGTTCATGCCCGAGCTCGACCTGACCTACGGCTACGCCTATGCGGTCGTGCTGATGATCGCGAGCGCGCTGGTGCCCATGTGGTACTTCCGCCGCCGCGGCTGGCTCAAGTAGGCGCGTCCGTCGGCAACGTGGCGAGCCACGCATCGACCAGCGCAAGGCTGTAGCGGCTCGCCACCGACGAGACGAAGCGCGTGAAATCGCCATGGGCCGCGTCGTCGGCCCGATCCGAGATCGTCCGCACCGCGGCGAAAGGCACGCCGTAGTCGTGGCACACCTGGGCCACCGCGGCGCCCTCCATCTCCACCGCGAGCGCGTCGGGCAATGCGCGGCGCAGCGCATCGCTTTCGGCCGAAGTCGAGACGAAGCGGTCCCCGCTCACGAGAAGACCGCGATGAACCTTCGGCGCAACCAGGCCGAAGTCCTCGACTACCTTTTCGCCCAGCAGGGTCACCGGATCGCTCAGCACGTCGGCGGCCACGACCGCCAGCACATCGCTGATCGCGGTGTCGGCCGCGAAACGCGCATGGCCTGTCAGCGGCACTTCGTACTTGGGAAAGATCGGCGAGGCATCGAGGTCGTGCTGCAGGAGCCGGGTCGCGACGACCACGTCGCCGACTTCGACACCGGGCGCCAGTCCGCCTGCGACGCCCGTGAACACGATGGCCCGCACGCCGAACCGCTCCATGAGCACCGTCGCCGTCGTGGCCGCAGCGACCTTGCCGATGCGCGACAAGACCGCGACGACGAGCTGCCCCTGCAGATGGCCCACCCAGTAGTCCCGGCCCGCAACGCGGATGCGCTGCTCGTCAGGCATCTGAGCAAGCAGCGCCGCCAATTCCTCATGCATCGCAGCCACGATGGCGATAGGGTTCATGTTGCTCGCCCCCAGGCTACGCGCACTTCGTGTCGCTTCGCTCACCCCCTGCCGGGGGCAACACCAGCGGCCCGGCAAAGCCGGTTCCGCGGCGTTCCGCGTCGCGGGGAAACTTCACTACTTGATGTCCACACCGTAGAAGGTGTGACGGCCGAAGGGACTCAACTTGAAGTCCACCACTTCCTTGCGAACGGGCTTCAACTGAACCGCGTGCGCGATCGTGAACCACGGGGCCTGTTCCTTGAAGATCACCTGGGCCTTCTTGTAGAGCGCATCACGCTCGGCCTGCTTGGGCACGTTCTTCGCCTGCACGACCAGGTCCTCGTAGGGCTTGTAGCAGAACTTCGCCACGTTGCTGCCGTTCGATTGCGCGGACGCGCAGCCCAGCAGCGTGTACATGAAGTTGTCCGGATCGCCGTTGTCGCCCGTCCAGCCCAGCATGCCCATCTGGTGCTCGCCGGCCTGCATGCGCTTGCGGTATTCACCCCATTCGAAGGACTTGATCTCGGCCTTGACGCCGATCTTCGCGAGGTCGGCCTGCATCAGTTCGGCGATGCGCTTGGCGTTCGGGTTGTAGGGACGCTGCACGGGCATCGCCCACAGGTCGGCGGTGAAACCATCCGGGTAGCCCGCCTGCGCCAGCAGCTTCTTGGCGGCTTCGGGATCGTACGGATCGTCCTTGACGGCATCGTTGTACGACCACATGGCCGGCGGGATCGGGTTCTTCGCGGCCACGCCAGTGGTCAGGTAGACACCGTCGATGATGGCCTTCTTGTTGATCGCCATGTTGAGCGCCTTGCGCACGCGCACGTCGTCGAAGGGCTTCTTCTGCGTGTTGTAGGCGAGGTAGCCAACGTTGAGCCCCGCTTGTTCCAATACCTGCACGTTGGGATCCTTGCGGATCGCGTCCAGGTCGGCGGGGTTCGGGTAGGGCATCACGTGGCACTCGCCCTTCTGCAGCTTGGCCCAGCGCACCGATGCGTCGGGCGTGATCGCGAAGATCAGGTCGTCGATCTTCGCCTTGCCTCCCCAGTACTGCGGAAAGGCCTTGAAGCGCACGATGGCGTCCTTCTGGTACTGCACCAGATAGAACGGGCCGGTGCCGATCGGATCCTGGTCGACCTTCTCAGGCGTGCCGGCCTTGAGCATCGCGATCGCGTATTCCTTCGACTGGATGCCGGCATAGGGCATCGCGAGATTGGCGAGGAAGGGCGCCTCGGGCTTGTTCAGCACGAACTTCACCGTGTAGTCGTCGATGCGATCGATCGACTTCAGCAGCTTGGGCATGCCCATGTCGTTGAAGTACGAGTGGTTCGTGCTCGTGACCTTGAAGAACGGGTCGTTCTCCTTCCACTGCCGCTCCATCATGAAGATGACGTCGTCGGCATTGAAGTCACGGGTCGGCTTGAAGCTCTTCGCCGTGTTGTGCCACTTGACGCCCTTGCGCAGCTTGAAGGTGTACTCCAGGCCGTCGGGCGAGATGGTCCAGCTTTCGGCCAGGCCGGGGATGACCTTCGTGCCGCCGCGCTCGAACTCGACGAGGTTGTTGTAGACCTGCGTGGTGACGTCGAACGAGGTTCCCGTCGTGTTCACCGCGGCATAGAAGTTCTCCGGACTGCCTTCGGAGCAGAAGACCAGTGTCTTGGCCGACGCCGCGCCGCAAGCGAGCGCGAGCGCGGCGGGCGCGAGGAGCGCAGCGGCGCGCAGCCGGCGCGAAGTGTTGGAAGTGGGGGGCATGTCGGTCGACTCCTTCAGGGTTGAATCCGCGCAGACGCGGGCAGGGAATGATCGGCGCGGACCTCCGCCGCGCCATCGAGAAACTTTTCGGCGTGGTGGCAGGCCACCATGCGTTCGTCCAGCAGGCGCGGCAGCGGGCGTTCCGTGCGGCAGCGCTCGGTGGCATGCGCGCACCGCGTGTTGAACACGCATCCCGGCGGCGGCGCCAGCGGCGAGGGCAGTTCCCCCTTGAGTACGATGCGCTCGGAAGCAAGGCCCGGCGTCGATGCCAGCAGCGCCTGCGTATACGGGTGCAGAGGCCGCACGAAGATGCGCGCCTTCGGGCCCTGCTCCACGGCATGGCCAAGGTACATCACGAGCACGTCGTGCGCGATGTGGCGCACCACGCCAAGGTCGTGCGAGATGAACAGATAGGACAGCCCAAGTTCGGCCTGCAAGTCCGCGAGCAGGTTCAGCACCTGCGCCTGGATGGACACGTCGAGTGCCGACACCGGTTCATCGGCCACCAGCAAGCGCGGATCGAGCATCAGCGCGCGCGCGATCGCGATGCGCTGGCGCTGGCCGCCCGAGAACATGTGGGGATAGCGGTTGGCGTACTCGGGCCGGAGCCCGACGCGCGCCAGCATGTCGCGCGCCTTCGCGGCGCGCTCCGACTTGCCGAGCGTCGTGTTGATCGCCAGCGGATCCTCGAGCACGGCCGAGATCTTCTTGCGCGGATTGAGCGAGCCGTACGGGTTCTGGAACACCAGTTGCACGGCCCGCCGCAACTCGCGCCGGCGCTCGGAAGGCGGGTTCACCGCGTCGTTGCCCACCAGCGTCAGCGAACCCGCCGTCGGCTTCTCGATCAGCGCCACCATGCGCGCCAGCGTCGACTTGCCGCAACCCGATTCGCCGACCACCGCGAGCGTCCGACCTTTCTCCAGCCTGAACGAAATGTCTCCGACGGCCTGCAAATGCGCAGGTGCACGAAACAATCCGCGTCGAACCGAATAGACACGTTGCAGGTTCTGCGCCTCCACGACGACGTCGTTCATCGCACGAACTCCACCACCTGTGCGCCGTCACGCGCCAGCGCTGCGTCGCGCTGAGGATCGCCGAGCGCGTAGTGGCAACGCACCTGCCCGCCCATCCATTCGCGCAATGCAGGCCGCACCGTGCGCGAATGCTCCGTCGCATAACCGCAGCGCGGCGCGAAGAGACAACCGGTGGGCCGGTCGTGCACGCCCGGTACCACGCCGGAAATCGTGGCGAGCCGCCCCTCGCCCGCCGTGCGCTCCGGCAGCGCGGCCAGCAAGGCGGCGGTGTAGGGATGCTGAGGCGCCGCGAACAGTTCGGAGACGCTGCGTTCCTCCATGACCTGGCCCGCATACATGACGGCCACGCGCTGCGCCATCTCGCTGACGACGCCCATGTTGTGAGTGATCAGAACGAGGCCCATGCCACGCTCTTTCTGCAAGCTGCGCAACAGGTCGAGAATCTGGGCCTGGATGGTCACGTCGAGTGCGGTGGTCGGCTCGTCGGCGATCAGAAGGCGCGGGTTGCACGCGATTGCCATCGCGATCATCACGCGCTGGTTCATGCCGCCGGAAAGCTGGTGCGGGTAGCTGTTGAGCCGCGACGAGGCTGCGGGGATGCCCACCTGCTCGAGCAACTCGGTCGCACGCTTCTTCGCCTCGCGCTTGTCGAGGTTCAAGTGCAGTCGCAGCGTCTCCATCAACTGCCAGCCGATCGTGAAGCAGGGGTTGAGGCTGGTCGTCGGCTCCTGGAAGATCATCGCAACGTCCTTGCCGACGAGCTTGCGCCGCTCGCGATCGGAGATGCCGAGAAGATCCTGGCCGGCGAAGCGCAGATGCTCGGCGCGCACTCGGCCGGGCCAGCCGATGAGACCCATCAGCGCCATCATCGTCACGCTCTTGCCCGAGCCCGATTCGCCGACGATGCCGAGCACCTCGCCCTCCTCCAGGCGAAGCGTCACGCCATCGACGGCATGCAGCGTGCCGCCTTGCGTGGGGAATTCCACGTGAAGATCGCGGATATCAAGCAAGGGCATGTCAGCGTTTCAGTTTGGGATCGAGGGCATCGCGGAGACCATCGCCCAGCAGATTGAATGCGAGCACGGCGGCAAGGATCGCGAGACCCGGGAAGGTGACAACCCACCACGCGCGCAACACGAACTCGCGTGCATCGGCGAGCATGGTTCCCCATTCCGGCGAAGGCGGCTGCGCGCCGAGACCGAGAAAGCCGAGCGCCGCCGCATCGAGGATGGCCGTCGATATGCCCAGCGAGGCCTGCACGATGAGCGGCGCGGCGCAATTGGGCAGCACCTCACGGAACATCAGGCGCAGCGTGCCCGCGCCGCTCACGCGCGCGGCTGTCACGTAGTCGCGCGAGACTTCGGAGATCACGGCGGCCCGCGTGATGCGAACGTAGTGCGGCAGCACCACGATCGCGACCGCCAGCATCGCGTTGATCAGGCCCGGCCCGAGGATCGCGACGATCACGATCGCGAGCAGCAGGCTCGGCAGCGTGAGGATCACATCCATGAGCCGCATGATCGCGATCTCGAGCACGCCGCGAAAGAAACCTGCGATCAGCCCCAGCGTGATGCCGGCCGCGACCGAGATCGCGACCACCGCGATGCCGATCGACAGCGAGAGCCGCGAGCCATACATGAGCCGCGAAAGGATGTCGCGGCCGATGGCATCGGTGCCGAGAAGGTGCGTGATCGAGCCGCCTTCCTGCCACGCGGGTGGCCGAAGGAAAGCGGTGCTGTCCGTCTGGTTGGGCGCATGCGGCGCGATCCACGGCGCGAACAAGGCCACCAGCAGCAGGAAGACGACCACACCCAGCCCGATGACCGCGCCGCGATTGGCCGAGAACGAGCCCCAGAACTCGCGCCAGGGTCCGGGCGGCGCCGTGCTTTTCTCGCTGGGAACCGTGATAGTGCTCATCGCGCTTGCCTGATGCGAGGATTGATGAAACCGTAGGCGAGGTCGACCACGACATTGACCACCATCACGATGACGCCGAGCAGCAGCATGCCGCCCTGCAGCACCGGATAGTCGCGCCGGCCGAT
The DNA here is from genome assembly GCF_056400665.1 of Variovorax sp. P5_A3. Lineage (NCBI taxonomy): Bacteria > Pseudomonadati > Pseudomonadota > Betaproteobacteria > Burkholderiales > Comamonadaceae > Variovorax > Variovorax sp. P5_A3. Next base: position 184,119 of record NZ_JBFUKW010000011.1, read on the forward strand.
GGCTTCGATCAGCCATTTGCCGACTCCGGGCCAGGAAAAGATGGTTTCGGTCAGGATGGCGCCGGTGAAGAGCACGCCGACCTGCAGGCCAATTACCGTGACTACCGGAATCAACGCATTGCGCAGCGCATGCACGCCCACCACGCGAAGTGGGGCAAGGCCCTTCGCCCGCGCGGTACGGATGTAATCCTCGCCGAGCACCTCGAGCATGGCCGACCGCGTCATGCGCGCGATCACCGCCAGCGTGTTGGTGCCGAGCACGATGGCCGGCAGGATCAGGTGCTGAAGCGCCGAGAAGAAGGCGCCCTTGTCATCCGACAGCAACGAATCGATCAGCAGGAAGCCGGTGACCGGCTCGATGTAGTACTGCACCGCGATGCGGCCCGAGACCGGCGTCCATCCGAGCTGCACTGAAAAGAACAGGATCAGCAGCAGACCCCACCAGAAGATGGGCATCGAGTAGCCCGTGAGCGAGGTGGCCATCACGCCATGGTCGAACAGCGAGTTGCGCTTGACCGCCGCGATGATGCCCGCCGGAATGCCGAGCAGCAGCGCAAAGAGGATGGCGCAGACAGCCAGTTCGACCGTGGCCGGAAACAGCGAGAGGAACTCGCTCATCACCGGCTCCTGGGTGATGACCGACTTGCCCAGGTCGCCGTGCATCACGCGCTCGATGTAGATGCCGTACTGCGTGAAGAGCGGCTTGTCGAGTCCGTAGTCCTTCAACAGTTGCGCATGGCGCACCGGATCGATGCCGCGCTCGCCTGCAAGCGTCTCGATGGGATCACCCGGCACCAGCCGGATCAGAAAAAATGCGAGCAGCGTCATGCCGATGAAGGTCGGCACGAGAAGGCTGGCGCGTGTCAGTATGAATCGGAACATGCAGTCCCAATATGCAAGAGCGATGCCGGGTCCGGTCCCCGGCCGAACCCTTACTCCTACTTCTTGAGGTCGCGCAGTTCGCGTCGCAGGATCTTGCCCACCGGTGTCTTGGGAAGGTCGGTGCGGAATTCGATCACACGCGGCTGCTTGTAGCCGGTGAGATTCGCGCGGCAGAACTCGCGCACCTCGGCTTCGGTGAGATCGGGATTCTTCTTGACGATCACGAGCTTCACGGCCTCGCCGGTCTTGTCGTCGGCAATGCCGACCGCGGCGCATTCGAGCACGCCTGGAATCTGTGCGACTACGTCCTCGATCTCATTGGGGTACACGTTGAAGCCCGAGACCAGGATCATGTCCTTCTTGCGGTCGACGATCTTGAAATAGCCGCGCTCGTCGACCACGCCGACATCGCCGGTCTTGAAGTAGCCATCGGCCGTCATGACCTTTGCCGTTTCGTCGGGCCGTTGCCAGTAGCCGGCCATCACCTGCGGCCCCTTGACGGCGACTTCGCCCGCCTGGCCCGGCGCCACTTCGTTGCCGTCGTCGTCGAGCAGCTTCACGTAGGTGCTGGGCAAGGGCACGCCAATGGTGCCCGTGTAGGCGATGCTCGTCGTCGGATTGCAGGTGACGGAAGGCGAAGTCTCCGACAGGCCATAGCCTTCGCAGATTGGGCAGCCCGTCTTGTCGAGCCACAGCTTGGCCACCGCGCCCTGCACCGCCATGCCGCCGCCCACGGAGACCTTCAGGTTCTTCCAGTTGACTGTGTTGAAGTCGGGATGGTTGGCGAGGCCATTGAAGAGCGTGTTGACGGCGGGAAAGCTGTGGAAGGTGTGCTTCGACAGTTCCTTCAGCACGCCCGCGATGTCGCGCGGATTCGGGATCAGGATCAGCTTTCCGCCCGTGCGCATGCTCAGCATCATGTTCACCGTGAAAGCGAAGATGTGATACAGCGGCAACGCACAGACACTCGTGGGCTGCTCGTTGGCCGGCACCTTCTGCATGACCGGATCGTTCCAGGCTTCGGACTGCAGCACGTTGGCGATCACGTTGCGATGCAGCAGCACGGCACCCTTCGAAACCCCCGTCGTACCGCCGGTGTACTGCAGCACCGCGACGTCGTCGGGCCCGATGGCCACGGGCTTGGCCGCGGCGCGGCCCGCACCCTTTTCGAGGGCGTCGTTGAAGCGCACCGCGCCGGGCAGGCTGTACGCAGGCACCATCTTCTTGACGTTGCGCACCACGTAGTTGACCAGCGCACCCTTCAGCAGGCCCAGGCGATCCCCCATCGAGGCCAGCACGATGTGCTTGACCGGCGTCGCCGCCAGGCATTGCTGCAGCGTCGTGCCGAAGTTCTCCATGATGACGATCGCCTTGGAGCCCGAATCCTTGAGCTGATGCTCCAGTTCCCGCGGCGTGTAGAGCGGGTTCACGTTGACGAGGATCAGGCCGGCACGAAGCAGGCCCGCCACCGCGATCGGGTACTGCGGGCAGTTGGGCATCATCACCGCGACACGGTCGCCCTTGACGAGGCCGAGACCCTGGAGGTAGCCACCGAAAGCGCGGCTTTGAAGGTCGACTTCCGCGTAGCTGATGTCCTTGCCCATGAAGCTGTAGGCCGTGCGATCGGCATACTTGGAAAAGCTTTCTTCCATCAGCGCGACCAGCGAGGGATAGTGCGAGGCGTCGATGTCGGCGGGCACGCCTTGCGGGTAGCTGCCAAGCCAGGGGCGATCAATCACTTCAGTCTCCAGTGCGAATCTTTGTAACGAAATTTGCCGCCATCGTAACTTGAGCTTCGGATGCGGCACGGGCCGCGACACTGCGCGGCCCGTGGTTTCTTGAGCGGCGCCGAAATTTACTCGATCGCCTTGGCCATGTCCTCGACCACCTTCTTGGCGTCGCCGAAGACCATCATGGTCTTGTCCATGTAGAACAGCTCGTTGTCCAGCCCCGCGTAGCCCGCGGCCATGGAGCGCTTGTTCACGATCACCGTCTTGGCCTTGTAGGCCTCCAGGATCGGCATGCCGTAGATCGGCGTGCCCTTCTGCAGCGCGGCCGGGTTCACCACGTCGTTGGCCCCCAGGATGATCGCGACGTCGGCCTGGCCGAACTCGCCGTTGATGTCCTCCATCTCGAAGACCTGGTCGTAGGGCACCTCGGCCTCGGCCAGCAGCACGTTCATGTGGCCTGGCATGCGGCCTGCCACCGGATGGATCGCGTACTTCACCGTCACGCCATGCTCGGTGAGCTTGGCCGCGAGTTCCTTCACCGCGTGCTGGGCCCGYGCCACGGCAAGACCGTAGCCCGGCACGATGATCACGGTCTCGGCGTTGGAGAGCACGAAGGCCGCGTCGTCCGCGCTGCCGCTCTTGACCGGGCGCTGCTCCTTGGCGCCGGTGGCCGCGCTCGCCGCCTCGCCGCCGAAGCCGCCCAGGATCACGTTGAAGAACGARCGGTTCATCGCCTTGCACATGATGTAGCTCAGGATCGCACCCGAGGAGCCCACCAGRGAGCCCGCCACGATCAGCATCGCGTTGTTCAGGCTGAASCCGATGCCCGCGGCCGCCCAGCCCGAGTAGCTGTTGAGCATCGACACCACCACCGGCATGTCCGCCCCGCCGATCGGGATGATGATCAGCACGCCCATCACGAAGGCCAGCACCAGCATCGCGAGGAAGGCCGCCCAGCTCTCCGTGGCCATGTAGACCAGCCCGAGCGCGATGGTCAGCAGGCCCAGCACGAGGTTGAGCATGTGCTGGCCCTTGAACTGCACCGGAGCGCCCTGGAACAGGCGGAACTTGTACTTGCCCGAGAGCTTGCCGAAGGCGATCACCGAGCCGCTGAAGGTGATGGCGCCGATGGCCGCACCCAGGAAGAGCTCCAGCCGGTTGCCCGCAGGAATGGCATAGCGCAGGAAGCCGTCGACGATCATCGCGCCCTCGGGCGTGTTGACCGTGCCGGTCGCCGCCACCGGCAGGGGCGTGATGCCGAAGGCCCAGGGCTCGACCACCGCGGCGACCGCGATGAAGACCGCCGCCAGCCCGATCATGCTGTGGAAGAACGCGACCAGTTCGGGCATCTGCGTCATCTCG